>NZ_JAKPBV010000005.1:0-374614 GCF_022662515.1 Lysobacter sp. M15
CGGGGGCGCATCGGGTTGTGCTTGCTTCCCCCTTTCAAAACCTCCGCGGCCCGCGTGAGCGGGCCGCTGTTCGTCCGGTCAGGCAACCATCAGTTCTGCGACGGCGTGTTTTCCGCGAAGTACTCGTGATTGTCGGCGTTGTTGAGCGCACCGTCCGGGTCGGACGAGGCCAGGCTCTTGGCGCCGCTCTGCCCGTAAACGATGTCGTCGGTGCCGGCGACCACGTTGAAGTGGCTCATTTCGTGGATCAAGGTGCCTGCCTTGGAGTCGGTGCCGGTCAGCGGTGCGCTCCAGAACGCACGGCAAACGAAGATCTCGTAAGGCCGGGTCGGGTAGACATAGGCGTAGTAGCTCTGGTTGCAGCCGCAGTTGATCTTGATCTGCCCCGCGTTCTGGTCCATCGCCGCGTCGATATCGACAAAGTGGGTGCGAGCCGTCGCATAGCGCTGCGAGGTGTAGGCGCCGAACCAAGTGCTGTAGCGCGGTCCGACCGTGCCCGTGGCCAGGTATCCCTTGGCGTTCTCGGAATAATTGCGCGCCGCGTTGACCGCGTTCGTCGCGGTGCTGGCCTGGGTGGCGTCGCAGCCGACGAAGCTGATGCTGCCCGTGCCGCCGCCGCCGCATTCTTCCTTGCGCGGATTGCAGGGTTTGCCGCGCGCGTTGACGTCGAGCTTCTGCACGTACGGCGCCACCCCGCCGTCGTGCCACAGGCGCAGCGACGGGCTCTTGAGCAACATCGGCAGGCCGCGGGCGGTCTGCAGCTTCCGGCCGTCCGAGAGCGACGCGTACTGCAGCGGGGACGCCAGGCTGACGGTGTAATCGCCGCGCCCGCGCATGTCGTAGGTCGCGGCCAGATCGACGAGGGTGCGGTAGGTCTGCCCCGGGCGCAGGATCGCGAAATCCTTCGCCTGCGGCAGGCCGCGCTTGATCAGCGCGCCCTCGTAGGCCACCTGTTTGCCGTCGCGGGTCACGCTGAACAGATTCGATTGCAGGATTTCCTGCGGAAGCTGCCACCTGGGCACCCTCGCGGTCCTGGCGCTGGTATTGGTCAACACTACCTCGACCGTGCCGTCGCCGGCCGGATACAGGCCGACGCGGAGCGGGTTGGCGCCGGCGCGTTCGGGGGCGGCGTTGGCGGCGGCGATCGCGCCGGCGAGCACGGTGAGACAGGCAATAGCGGGCAGGACTTTCGACGGACCCTTCATGGACTCTCCCTGGGTATGGACGGACGGCTGTGGACGGACATCCGCGTCGCGGACCCGGCCGACCTTACCCCGGAAACGCGCACTGCCGCACGTTGTGATGCGCAAAAAACGTCGCAAGCCGACGCATCCCGTCAGTCGCCGCCAGACGCGCGTCAGGGAAGCGGACAAGCTGGACGAACGGTTGATTTTGGCCGACCAAGGGTACAGACTCACGATAAGCGGCCGCGTATCGGGGATAGGCGGCAACGCAGGGGCCGGGAAGCTCGGGGAGACAGGGGGATGCGGAAGCGAGCCTTCCGCCAGGGCGGCATGACCCTGGTGGAGTTGACGGTCGCAATGGCGGTCGCGGCGATCCTTGCCGCCATCGCTACGCCGTCGCTGCGCGATCTCGTGCAATCCAACCGCATCGCGGCCGCGAACAATGGCCTCATTACCGCGTTGCACCAGGCTCGCGCGGAAGCGCTGCGGCGCGGTCGTAGGGTCGCGGTTTGCGCCAGCGCCAACCAGCACGACTGCAGCGGCTCGGGCGACTGGTCCACGGGCTGGGTGGTGTTCGAGGACCGCACCGTGGCCGGTGCGCCCGCCGCTCCGACCCAGGCCGATTACGACGCACACATGATCGGCGTGTATCCGCCTCTGGCCGCGGGTTTCCAACTCCGCTCGCAAAACGCGTGGTACCGCTATGCGCCGACCGGCAGCCTGACCTGGCCTGCAGTGGGCACCGGTTCGGAAAGCCAGCTCGAGCTGCGCACCGGCGCGAATGCGGACCAGCAGCGCTGCGTCAGGTTGAACAGGATCGGCCGGGTGCGGGCGCAGAAAGGGGGATGCTCATGAGCGCAACACGTGCCCGCGGCTTCAGCCTGCTGGAAGTGATGATCGCGGTCGTCGTGACCAGTGTCGGCCTGCTGGGGATCGCATCGCTGCAGCTGTTCGCGTTGCGCACCCAGAACAATGCCTACCTGCGCGGGCAGGCGACCCAGATCAACCACGACATGCTCGAACGCCTGCGCGCGGACTGCGCAGGAGCGCTCTCGGGCGCGTACGACATCGCGTTCGGCGCGGTCCCCGGCACCGGAGCCGACCTGCCGAGCACCGAGCTGCGGAGCTGGCGCGCGCTGGTGGCGCGTTTGCCTGCCGGCGAGGGTGCAGTGCAGGTGACCAATGGCGGCGCGGCCACCATCCGCCTGCGCTGGAACGATGCCCGCGGCGACGCTGGCGCCGAGAATCCGGCCGCAGGCGCCCTGCTCGAATTCGCGGAAACGACCCGGGTGTGCCGATGAGACGGACCTATCGCCGGCACGCAGCCGGGTTTTCGCTCATCGAACTGATGGTCGGCGCCGTGCTGGGACTGCTGCTGCTCGGCGCGGTGATCGTGGTGTACATGTCGGTGAAGCGCACCTTCATTGCCCAGGACGAGGACACCGGCGTGGTGGAGGGCGGGCGCTTCGCGATCGACACGATCACCCGCGACCTGCGCATGGCCGGGCTGAGCGGCTGCGCCAGCCGCAACATGCCCGGCAGCACCGTGCCGGTGCGCAACTTCCTCAACAGCACGGCCTACCCGTACGCCTTCGGCGCGGCGGTCGGCGGATTCGAAGGCAATGGCACGGCGCCGGGCCAGCTTTTCACTTTGGCTGCCAGCGACCCGGCACCGGGCGGCACCTACACGCCGGCGCTTCCTGCGCAGATCGCCGCTTCGGCGATTGCAGGTTCCGATGCCCTGATGATCGCCGGCGCCGAGCCCGGAGCGCGGCGCCTGGTGGACCCGTTCACCAGCGGCTCGAGCATCCACCTCGAGGCGGGCGGGGATTTCGAACCGGGCGACATCCTCTGGGTGACTGACTGCTCGCAGGCGGCGGTCTTCCAGGCGACCGCCGTCAACGCCACGCGCACGCTCATCACCGGTTCGAACGCCGCGACCTTCGTGCCCGGCAACAACGGGCCGATTTCCTCGCCAGGTCCGGTTGCGAACTTCCGCCATGGTGCGCTGGTGTCGCGGGCGCGCAGCGTCTTCTATTTCATCGGCCGTCCCAATCTGGGTCCGACCGGGGACTCCTGCAATTCCGGGGGGAGCGGACCGCCGGCGTTGGTCCGCGCGAGCCTGGGACCGGGCGCCTCCGCCAACGCCCGCGTGATGCGCTGCGACGAATTGCTGCGCGGGGTGGAGTCGATGCAGATCCTGTATGGCGTGGACACCGACGGCGATTTCGACGTCGATGCCTACCGTGCGGCCAATGCAGTCGCCGACATGGGCAGCGTGCGTGCACTGCGCGTCGCCGTGCTGCTGCGCGCCGAGGGGCCATCGCTTCCGGACGACGACACCGCTACCTACGGACTCGCCGGCACGACCATCGATCCGGTGAACGACCGCAGGCAGCGGCGCGTGTTCGTCTCCACCATCTCGCTGCGGAACCGCCTGCCATGAACGATCGCGACCCTGCCGCAATCGCGGCGCCGATGGCCCAGCGCGGTGCGGTGCTGGTGGTCAGCCTGATCGTCCTGCTGGTGCTGACCTTGCTGGCGCTGGCCGCCAGTCGCAATGCGCTGGTGATGGAGCGGCTCGGCGGCAGTTCGCGCCAGCTCGACCAGGCCTTCCAGGCCGCAGAAGCGGCGCTTCGTCACGGCGAAGGTCTGCTGTCGCAGGCCAACCTGCCGGTGCCGACCGGTGCCAACGGCTGGTACCACTATTCGATCGCGCCCAGTCCCGACTGGAACGATCCGGACGCCTGGGATGCGGCGGGCAACGGAAAACTCGCCTGGTCGTTGGCTTCGTGCGACGGGGCGAGCGCCTGCCAGACGCAGATCGCCATCGAGGAATTGCCGCCATTGCCCGATCCGGGCGGTGGCCTCAACCCGACCGAGCAGCCGCAGGAAGGAACGATGTACCGCATCAGCGCGCGCGGCTTCGGCGGCCGCGGCGACACGTTCGTGATCCTGCAAACCACATTCCGGCGCTGACGGAAAGGAGCGCACCACATGCAGATCCGATTCCCGCTGCTTGCAGCCGTTGCCACGCTGGCCATCGGCCTGGGGCTGGGCATGCCGGCGCTGCACGCCGGCATCGCGCAGCAGCCGCTGACGCTCACCCCGGCGGTGAAGCCGAACATCGCGCTGATCATCGACAATTCCGGCAGCATGGACGGCGAGCTGCTGTTCCCGACCAACGACGGCGCGCTGTGGTGGAATACGAGCACCGGCAACGCGGGTTCGCGCAGCTTCTATGGAGCCGGTCGCAGCGGCGCCGGCTTCAACTACAACGATGCCGGCGAAGCCAACGCGACCTGGAAGAAGTACACCTATCTGTTTCCGAACGGCACCGGAGCAGGCAACCGCGTGTACGGCGATGCCGAAAACGACCATTACGCCGTTCCGCCGCTGCCGGAATACGCCTTCGCCCGCAGTGCCGACTACAACGCCGCCTACTACAACCCGGCGGTCGTCTATGCGCCGTGGCGGGACGGGGGCGGCCATACATTCGCCGACGCCGATCCGCGCTCGGCAAGGTCCGATCCGTTGGCCGGCGCCGGTACGATCGACCTCGCCGCCAACCTCGCTTCCAATGCAGGCAACTGGATGTTCCGGGTGCAGGACGGCATGCGGACCAATGCAGGGAGCAATGCGCGCAGAGCCGGTGGAGCGGTAAGCCTGGCATTCGCCTATTACCCGGCGACGTATTACTCGCGCAGCACGGCATCGGCGGCTTTCCGCGTCGGCGGCCGCGACTACAACTGCGCATCGCCCGATCCGGCGGCCTACACGGACTATGCGGCCAATCCCACCGTCGCGCTTCCGGGCGGCGTGCATGCGATCGCACCCGACGGGGCCTGCCTGGTGCGCACCCAGATTGCCGCGGGCAGCGCGGAGATGCGCAATTTCGCCAACTGGTTCCAGTACCACCGCAAGCGCCATCTGGCGCTGCGTGCAGGAATGGGCAGCGCCTTCGCCGATATCGATAGCGCGCGCATCGGCATGACGCCGATCAACGGCCTGGTTCCGAGCCTGACGATGTGGGACATCGACAGCCAGCGCGATGATCTGTATCAGGCGTTCTACGGCGTGGGCGGCAACGGCGGCGGCACCCCCAATCGCCCGGCGCTCAGGTTCGTGGGCGAGCAGTTCGACAGCAATCGCTCCATCGTGCAGCAGGCCTGCCAGCGCAACTTCGCCCTGCAGTTCACCGACGGGTTCTCCAATCCCGACGCGGGGACGGGCGTGGGCAATACGGACGGCAGCAGCGGATCGCCGTACCAGGACGCCTATGCCAACACCATCGCCGACATCGCGATGCGCTACTACCAGCGGGTGCGCAGCGACCTGCCTTCCGGGCAGGTGCCGGTGCCCGCATCCTGCAGCAATGCCAGCCCGCCCCGGCATCTGGACTGCAACCGCAATCCGCACATGAACACCTACGGCATCACCCTGGGTGCGCAGGGCAACCTGTTCGGCAACACCCACAACCGGGTCGCCGACGCCTACACCGATCCACCGGCCTGGGCCAATCCCACTGCGCAGCGCAATCCGGTGCAGGTCGATGATCTTTATCACGCGGCAGTGAACGGGCGCGGGGAAATGCTCAATGCGCGCTCGACCAGCGAGCTTGCCGCGACCCTGCAGCAGGCGCTGGCGGGCATCCTGTCCGATTCGATCGGCGCGAGCTCGCGCACCACCGCCTCGTCCACGCGCGCGAGCGCCGGCACCCAGCTGTTCCAGGCGCGCTACGACGCGCGCCAGTGGACCGGCGAGCTGATCGCGTACGACCTGCTGGCCAATGGCGGCGTCGGCAGCGTGCAGTGGAACGCGGCGAATGCGATTCCCGCGCACGCCGCGCGCCGCGTCTACACGCGCAATCCGGCGACCGGCAGCCTCGTGGAGTTCCGATGGGACCAGCTGCCGGCCGCGCTACAGGCGACGCTGGGCACGGATCCGGCGACCGGTTTGCCCGACGCGCTGGGCGAGCGGCGCGTCGACTGGCTGCGCGGCAGCGATGCCGACCACGAGGACCGCGGCGGCGTTTTGCGCGAGCGCGACATCGCGTTGGGCGACATCGTGAATTCCAGCCCGCGCTATGTGGGAGCAGACAACTATGCCTACGACCGGCTGCCGGCCGGCGCGCCCGGCCGTGGCACCTATCAGGCTTACCGGTTCTCCAAGGTGGGCAGGCCGGCCACCGTCTATGTCGGCGCGAACGACGGCATGCTGCATGCCTTCGATGCGGCAACGGGCATCGAACGCTGGGCCTATGTTCCATCGGAGATGATCGCGGGCCTGAACCAGCTCATGCGGCCGGATTACCGGCATCGTTACTACGTGGACGGCCAGCCCGCGAGCGGCGATGCCTATTTCGCATCCGACAACAGCTGGCACACGATGCTGGTCGTGCCGATGGGCGCGGGCGGGCGCTCGGTCGTAGGCCTCGACATCACCGACGCCAGTGCGACGGCACCATCGGTCGCGTGGGAGTTCACCGATCCCGACCTGGGTTATGTGCTGGGCCAGCCCACGATCCAGCGCATGGCCAATGGCAGGTGGGCGGCGATCTTCAGCAGCGGGTATGGGATCGACCGGTCGGCGAAGCTGTTCGTCGTGGATGTCGAGACCGGCGCGCTGATCCGCAAGATTTCGACGCTCGCACCAGCGGCGGAGGCCACGGCGGCGGCCAATGGACTGTCCGCGCCATACCCGGCCGACCTCAACGGCGATGCGATCGTGGACGCCGTGTATGCAGGCGACCTGTACGGCAACATCTGGCGCTTCGACGTGAGTTCGACCAACGCGACCAGCTGGCGCACGCATCACCGAAACGGCGCCCAGCCGGCTCCGCTGATCACGGTGTGCGCGTCCGGCAACGTGACCGGCCCGTTCGCCTGTCCGGCGGCACAGCGCCAGCCGATCACCGCGCGCCCCGTCGTCGGACGATCCCTCAACGGATCCGGCCTGTCGGTGTACTTCGGCACCGGCAAGTTCTATGAGGATGGCGACAACATCGTCGGCACCGGGCCGGTGCAGACGTTCTACCGGGTCGAGGACGCGAACAGCACCAACAGCAACAACGACCGTCTCACCGGCCGCAGCGTGCTCCAGCAGCAGAGCATCGTTGCGGAAGTCGACAAGGACGGCGAGGAGTACCGGGTGGTCACGGCCAACGCACCGGCAACCGGAACGCGCGGCTGGTATCTCGACCTGATCACCACACCGCCCGGGTATGTCGGCGAACGGGTCGTGGCCGACCCGGTCCTGCAGCAGGGCAGGGTCATCTTCACCACCCTGATTCCATCGACCGATGCCTGCACCGGCGGTGCGACCGGATGGCTGATGGAAGTGGACGCATCCACGGGCGGGCGGATCACGCTGCCGGTCCTGGACCTGGATGACGACGGCAACTACGACGGCGACGACATGGTCGACCTGGGCGGGAATCCAGTCGCGCCCTCCGGCAGGAAGTCCGACGTCGGCGCCCTGGCCGTGCCCACGATCCTCAACATCCCCGGTTCGCCCAACCAGCGCAAGATCATGCAGGGCAGTAGCGGCCAGCTGATGCAGCAGGGGGAGCGGGATGCCATCGCAAGAGGACGCACCTCATGGCGCCAGTTCTGGCCATGAAGCGCATACGCGGCTTCACCCTGATCGAGTTGCTGGTGGTGGCCGCCATCGTGGCCATCCTGGCCGCGATCGCGTACCCGTCTTATCTGGAGCAGGTGATCAAGACGCGGCGGGCTGAAGGCAAGGCGACCCTCAACGAAGTGTCCCAGCGCCTGGAGCGCTGCTTCACGCGGTTCGGCAGCTACCTCAATGCCAATTGCACGGCGGCCGCCAGCGCTGCTTCGGAGAACGGGTGGTATGCGGTGTCGACGAGTTCCGTCAGCGCGACCGGATACACGCTACAGGCGGTACCGAACCCGGTGCAGGCGGCGGCAGACGTCAAATGCGGCACGCTGACGATCAACCACGTCGGCGTCCGGTCGCAGAGCGGCACGCCTCCGAGCGGTTATGAGTGCTGGTGAGGCGAGGCTGCTGGCCTGATGCGCGAAGGCCCGGCGTCCGCAAGGACACCGGGCCATTCGTTTGCCGGACTGTCGACTCAGCGCTGGTAGGCGCGGCCGTTGCGGACTTCCACATAGGAACCTTCGCGGATGCCGCCAAGGTCGTCCTGCGACACCACGATTTCGCGGCCGTCCTGCATGCGGACATAGATGTTGTAGCCCGTACCCGCGCGGTTCTGGATCGCGTTGCCGATCGCGGCGCCAGCGACCGCACCGCCGACGGTGGCGGTGTTCTGGCGGCCCTCGCTGTCGGTCCGGTCCTTTGCGATCTCGCGTGCCGCCGCGGCACCGAGCACGCCACCGATCACCGCGCCGGTCGCATTGGGAACGCGGCTGCCCGAACCCTGTTCAATCCGGGTGACCGTGCCACAGTCGTAGCAACTGGCCGGAGCGTTGCCGTATCCGCTCCCGCTTCCGTAGCCACTGCCATAACCGGGGGAGGTGGTCGCGCAACCGGCGGAAGCGAGCGCGGCAACCAGGGCGGCGGCGCCGATCAGACGAATGTTCATGGGAAACTCCTGCGTCATGGGGAGGTGATCGCCCCGGCATGGCCAGGGTCGGCCCCGACCTTAGGCGCAGGCAGATGAACGCGCTGCCAATTCCGCCGCTTGCGCATGCGGCCGCCTGCGCCGTGTCAGTCCCCGTTCACGCCTGCGGTCATCCGCGGAAATCGGTATGGCAGGCCTTGCACGCCTCGCCGAGCTTCTGCAGCGTGGTGCCGGTGCCGGCACAGTTCATCGGCGGCTGGGCGAGCGAGGCGTCCAACGCGCCGCGATACTTGCTGGCGTGATCCTTGAACCGCTGGTCGTCGGCGAGTTCCGGGAAGGCTGGCTCCAGATCGTTGCCCAACATGCGCAGCGCCTGCAGATGCGGCAGCACGTCGGTCGCTGCGCAGCGATTGCTGTCGACCGCGGCCTTGAGCTGCCCGGCATGCCATTGCTGCACGGTCATCAGGCTGTCCGGAAAATGGTCGGTACGTGCGTCGATGGCCCTTAGCGCCATCACCGTGCCGATCGCACCCACCACCAGGCCGACCAGGAACAGGAAGAAATAGCGGCTGGCAACTGACGACTTCTTCGGGACGACCGGGTTGGACGGGCTCGACATGGACTGGCTCCTGGCTGGCGTTGCGCGACCTTAGCATGCGTTCCGCGGCGAGGCGGAGAGGGGTGGACCGCTAGAATCCACGCATGGACCAGGCCGTGCGCGAACGATTCGGGGGAGTGGACCGTCTTTACGGACGCGGCGCGCTGGCGCGCTTTGCGGCTGCGCACGTCTGCGTGGTCGGCATTGGCGGCGTTGGCTCGTGGGCGGTAGAGGCGCTGGCGCGTAGCGGGGTAGGGCGCTTGACGTTGATCGACGCGGACGATCTGTGCGTGTCCAACAGCAATCGCCAGCTGCCCGCGCTCGAGGGTCAGTTCGGGCGCTCGAAGGTGGCTGCGATGGCCGAGCGTTGCCGGGCGATCAATCCAACGGTCGAGGTGATCGAAATCGCTTCCTTCCTGACGCCGTCGAACATGGCTGCGCTGCTGGAGGGTGGGTTCGATCTGGTCCTGGATGCCTGCGACAGCTTCCGTACCAAGGTGGAGCTGATCGCCTGGTGCAGGCGCCGCAAGCAGGCGATTGTGACCGTGGGATCCGCTGGGGGGCGCACCGATCCGACCCAGGTGCGGGTACGCGACCTGTCGCGTACCGAACACGACGCCATGCTTTCGCTGATCCGCAAGAAACTGCGCAGTGAGTTCAATTTCCCCAAGAACCGCGACCGCTACTTCGGCGTGCCGGCGGTGTACTCGCTGGAGAACGTCCGCTATCCGCAGGCGGACGGCAGCGTCTGCGGCGTACGCCCCCGGCTGGATCCGGATGCCGCCCTCAGGCTCGACTGCGGCGCCGGCCTCGGCGCCGCAACCCACATTACCGGGACGTTTGCGTTCGCGGCGGTGGGCAAGATGCTGGAGGTGCTGTTGAAAAAGGCGTAGGGCGGATTATCCGTCCAAGGCGCACCTTGAGCCGGATCGCTGCCCTTACGGCAACGGCAATCCGAAGAGTCGCCGCGCATTGGCGGTGGTGGCGGCAGCGATCGCTTCGGACGCCTCGCCACGCAGTGCGGCGACCGTATCCAGAACGCACCGCAACCGCGCGGGTTCATTGCGCATTCCGCGGCGCCAGGCATCGGGCTGGTCCGGTGCGTCGGTTTCCAGCAGCAGGAACTCCAGCGGCATCCCGGCCACAAGCTTGCGCAGACGGCTGGCGCGTTCGTAGGTAAGCGGTCCGCCCAGGCCGATCAGGAAGCCGAGTTCCCACAGTTGTCGCGCCTGCTCCGGGCTGCCCGAAAAACTGTGCACCACGCCGCGCACGCCGTGGTGGCGGCGGATCGAGGCGATCACCGCATCGACTGCGCGACGGGCGTGGACGATGACGGGCAGCCCGTGCTCGCCCGCGAGGCGCAGCTGGCCGTCGAAGAAGTGCTGCTGGCGCTCACGATCCAGGCCATCGATAAAGTAGTCGAGGCCGCATTCCCCTACGGCGATGGGCCGTTCGCGCTCGATCCAGCCGGCCAGCGCCTCGAGGTGGGTGTCCTCGTGCTCGTCCAGGTACATCGGGTGCAGGCCATAGGCGGCATGCAGCCCGTCGAACGATGCGCAGACCTCCCGCAACTTCGGCCAGCCTGCCGCCGAGATCGCGGGGACGACCTGAAGAACAACCCCGCAGGCGCGCGCGCGCTCCACGACGACGGCGCGGTCGGCGTCGAATTCGCCCACATCCAGATGGCAGTGGCTGTCGACCAGCACCACGTCAGCGGCGGGTGGATTCGCCCTCGATCGGATCGACGGGCGGTGCGGGGCTCTTGCGATTCTTCCAGTTGGCCAGCAGCAGCGTACCCAGACCCAGAAGGATCTCGTCCGCCAGCGGGATCATGTCCGGAACGACAAGGTCGATGACGAACAATCCGGCGGCAAGCATGAAGAGTCGGGGATAACTCAGGCGACCCAGCCAGCGCAGGACCGGGGCGAGCAGCGGATTGGCCATGGCAGCACTCCGTGAGCGGATGTCTACCGCAGATGGTGCCGCACAACGCTAGCACGAGGCCGGAGGGCCCAGGATCGTGGCTGGGTTCACGTCCCGGACAGCTGCCGAGGAATTGTTAGGGTTTCGCTCAGGCGCGACGTGGTGCAATCGCCTCGACCCATGAATGCGGGCATAGAACCCGCGAAGAGGAGACTGTCATGAAGAGCAACACCCTTGCCATTGCACTGGCTTCGCTGCTGGTAGGCGGCGTTGCCGTCGCCGCGTTCCAGAACAACCGCGAGCGTAGCGACTATGTGGCGACCGGCCAGGAGGGCGCGTTGGGCGCCGATGCCGCGTTCGATAGCAGCATTCCCAGTCGCGGTCGCCTGGAATACGCGCAGGTGATCGATGTGAAGCCCATCACCGAGAAGCAGGACCTGTACGCACAGGTCATCGGCACAGAGCCGGTGCGCGAGAGCAGCACCACCTCGGCTCCGCGCCAGGTCTGCGAAGACGTGGTGGTACAGGAGCGCCTGCCCGAACGCGACGGCAACGTCGGCGGTACCGTAGCGGGTGCGCTCATTGGCGGCCTTGTCGGCAACCAGGTCGGCAGCGGCAATGGCCGCAAGCTGGCCACGGCAGCGGGCGCCACCGCTGGCGGGTTCATCGGCAACCGTGTCGACCGCAACCACGTGGGTGGCCGGGTCGTGAGCCGGACGGACCGCCAGTGCCGCACGGTGCAGGACACGTCGACGTCGTCGCGTACCGTCGCCTACAACGTGACGTACCGGAATCCGGATGGCACCACCGGCACCATGCGCACCGATTCCAAGCCGGGCGACCGGATCGCGCTGGGCACTGAGGATCAGACCATCGGTTATGACGTGACCTACCGCTACGACGGTGAGGAGCGCACGATCCAGATGGACGAACGCCCGGGCGAGCGCCTGCCGGTGATCGACGGGCAGGTCGTGACCCAGGTCGCGTCGGCGGAGGCGGGCAACACCCGCGGCTGATCTAGCGCATCGCAAGTCGAGGCAGGGCCGGAGCGATCCGGCCCTGTTTTTTTGCCGCGCCGCGATCATCGTTTCCGCCGCGAAGGCTTCCGAACCGCCGCAGCGGGCCTGGACATGGGCCCGGTTCCGGGTTGGGTGGTTCCCCCAGCACAAGGCGGTCGCGCCTGTAAGGCGCTCGCACAGGGGAGGGCAAGCCGCTTCCCGTAAAATGCCCGGCTTTCCCGCCGAAGACTCCCCATGGCCCTGCACCCCTACGATCTGTACGACGTCCGCTCCCTGCTCAGCGAGGAGGAGCGTGCGGTCCAGGACGCCGTGGCCAGGTTCACCGACGAGCGGGTGCTGCCGATCATCGGTGAATGCTTCGACAAGGCCGTCTTCCCCAGGGAGCTGATCCCGGAAATGGCCGGGCTGGGCCTGCTCGGCGCCACCTTGCCCGAGCAATACGGCTGCGCCGGCCTCAACGCAGTCAGCTATGGCCTGATCTGCCAAGAACTCGAGCGCGGCGACAGCGGCATCCGCAGCTTCGCCAGCGTGCAGTCTTCTCTGTGCATGTACCCGATCTATGCCTACGGCACAGAGGAGCAGCGCAAGCGGTGGCTGCCGGACATGGCCGCCGGCAAGGTGATCGGCTGTTTCGGCCTGACCGAGCCGCAAGGCGGCTCCGACCCGGCCAACATGAAGACCAATGCGAAGCAGGACGGGGCGGACTGGATCCTCAACGGCTCCAAGATGTGGATCACCAACGGCAACCTGGCGGACATCGCGATCGTCTGGGCCCAGACCGAGGACGGCATCCAGGGCTTCGTGGTCGAGAAGGATTTCGCCGGCTACACCGCGCAGGAGATCAAGCACAAGATGAGCCTGCGCGCGTCGGTGACCAGCGCGCTGTTCTTCGACAACGTGCGCGTGCCGGAAGCGAATCGCCTGCCCAACGTAAAGGGCCTGAAAGGGCCGCTCGGCTGCCTGACCCAGGCGCGCTACGGCATCACCTGGGGCCCGATCGGCGCGGCCATCGCCTGCCTGGACGAAGCGCTGAACTATTCCAAGGAACGCATCCTGTTCGATCGTCCGGTTGCGGCGACGCAGAGCGCGCAGCTGAAGATGGCCGACTGGGCGCGGCGCATCACCTCGGCCCAACTGCTGTCGCTGCAGCTGGGCCGGCTCAAGGACGCCGGCAGGATGCAGCCCACCCAGGTGTCGCTGGCGAAGTGGAACAACTGCCGCATGGCCATCGACATCGCCCGCGAAGCGCGCGACCTGCTCGGCGGCGCCGGGATCACCACCGAACATTGCCCGATCCGGCACGCGCTGAACCTGGAATCGGTGATCACCTACGAGGGCACCGAAACCGTGCATCAGCTGGTGGTCGGACGCGAACTCACCGGGATCAACGCGTTCTGAGTCATTGCTCGTCTCCCGTTCACACGGGAGACATCGCTTTGCATTGGTTGAAACGGCTTTGGCCAAGAGCTTTCCCGAGCGAGTCGCTCACGCGAAACGCATGCAGAAATCCGGAGTGGATGTGACGACCGACCCACGCATCGAAACCCAGCGCCTGGTCCTGCGAGTGCCGCGCATCGAGGATTTCGAGCGCTATGCGGAACTGCAGGCGCACGAGCAGGCGACGCGCTACATCGGCGGGCAGATGGAGCGGCACGCGGCCTGGCGCCGCTTCCTGCAGATGCCCGGTGCTTGGGCGGTGCAGGGGTTCGCGATGTTCTCGGTGATCGAGAAGGACAGCGGGCTGTGGCAGGGACAGCTCGGCCCATGGCAACCCGACGGCTGGCCCGGCACGGAGATCGGCTATGCGTTGCACCCGGATGCCTGGGGCAAGGGCTATGCGATCGAGGCTGCGGTGGCCGCCGTCGATTGGGCCTTCGCCAGCCTGGGCTGGAGCGAAATCATCCACTGCATCGACCCGGCCAACACCGCCTCACAGAAGGTCGCGCAGCGCCTGGGCTCGAGCAATCGCGGACCGGGACGGCTACCCGAGCCGCTGCACGACCATCCGATCGATGTCTGGGGCCAGACCCGCGCCGAATGGGCGGAAAACCGGAAGCGTTTCGCATGACTACCATTTACGGCTATTCGGTATCCGGTAATTGCCACAAGCTGCGGCTGCTGCTGGAGCAGCTGGGCCGACCCTATCGCTGGATCGAGGTGGACAGCAGCCAGGGCGAAACCCGTACGCCCGAATACCTGGCCAAGAACGCCAACGGCAAGGTGCCGATGCTGGAACTGGACGACGGCCGAATCCTGGTCGAATCCAACGCCATCCTGTGCTATCTCGCCGACGGCACGCAGTTCCTGCCCGGGGACGCCTGGGAACGCGCGCAGGCGCTGAGCTGGATGTTCTTCGAGCAGTACAGCCACGAGCCCTACATCGCGGTTGCGCGTTTCATCCGCGGCTGGACACCGCTGGACTCGCCGCGTCGTACAGCGGAACTGCCGAGGTGCTGCGAGCGCGGCCACCAGGCGCTCGCAGTGATGGAACGCCATCTGTCGTCGCAGCCCTGGTTCACGGGCGCGGATTACGGAGTGGCCGACATCGCCCTGTTCGCCTACACCGACGTTGCCCATCATGGCGGCTTCGACCTGAGTGGCTTTCCTGCGATCTGCGACTGGCTGGCACGGGTGCGCGCCACGCCCGGATTCGTGGCCATGCCGGAACCGGCGCCGGAAAACGCAGCATTGATTGAAGCCTCCGCCTGATCTCCAATCCCGTTTGTCCTGAGCGTAGCGCCGACGGCGCGAAGTCGAAGGACGCCTTTCGCGAAATGCATCTTTCGACTCCGGCGCTGCACGCCTACGCTCAGGACGAACGGTTCCCTTTCAGTCGAGCCAACTTGTGAATACCAGCAGCACCATCCCCGCCCGCATGCGCGGACTCAACCGCGCCGAGATCTGCGACGTCAACTTCCAGGAATTCGTGCGCGACTGGAGCGGACGCGTCGATGCAAAGCCGGCGCCGGACGAACCCATCCTCAATGGCAGCGCGCTCGATGCGCGCGGGTTCCGCGAACTGTTCGAATCGCAATTGATCTCGCGTCATCTCGATCTGATGGCGCGAGTGCTGCGGGTGCAGAACAAGGTCTTCTACACCATCGGTTCGTCCGGGCACGAAGGCAATGCGATGGTGGCGCGACTCACCCGCCACACCGATCCGGCCTTCCTGCACTACCGCAGCGGCGGGTTCATGGCCGAGCGTTTCCGCAAGCTGCCGGCACAGGCTGGTCAGAAGCTCGACCCGATCATGGATTCCGCGCTGTCGTTCGCCGCCAGCAAGGACGACCCGGCCAGCGGCGGGCGCCACAAGGTGTGGGGCAGCAAGCCGCTGTGGGTGCTGCCGCAGACCTCCACCATCGCCTCGCACCTGCCCAAGGCCTTTGGCACCGCGGTGGCGATCGAACAGGCGCGCAGGATCGGCCACGCATTGCCGATCCCCGACGACAGCATCGCAATCTGCTCGTTCGGCGACGCGTCCAGCAACCATGCCACCGCGCAGACGGCTTTCAACGCCGCGGCGTGGACCGCCTACCAGAAGCTGCCGGCCCCGGTCCTGTTCGTGTGCGAGGACAACGGCATCGGCATTTCGGTCAAGACGCCGGACGGCTGGATCGGACGCAACTTCCGCGACCGCGCCGACCTGGACTATTTCCATGCCGATGGCCTCGATCTCGCGCAGGGCTATGCCGACGTGCAGCGCGCGGTCGATCATTGCCGGCGCACGCGTAGGCCGACCTTCCTGCACCTCCGAACGACCCGGATCATGGGCCACGCCGGCACCGACTTCGAGATCGAATGGCGCAGCCTCGAGGAGCTGTGCGCGGTGGAGGCGACCGACCCGTTGCTGCGCAGCGCGGCGATCGCGCTCGAATCCGGCCTGATGTCCAAGGACGAGATCCTGGCGCTGTATGAGGACACGCGGCGCAAGTGCTTCGTCGCCGCAGAAGATGCCGACAAGCGGCCACGCCTGGCCTCACTCGAAGAGGTGATGGCGCCACTGGCGCCGTACACGCCGGACCAGGTCAGGGCCGAAGCGGAGCGCTTCGATTACGCGCAGCGGCGCCTGGCCGTATTCGGCGGGGAAGACAGGCTCCCCGAGAAGCAGGCGCCGAAGCACCTCGCCATCCAGATCAACCAGGCCCTGCACGATCTGTTCTGCAAATATCCCGAAGCGTTGCTGTTCGGCGAGGACGTGGCCCAGAAGGGCGGCGTCTATACGGTGACCAAGGGCCTGCACAAGGCCTTCGGCAACAAACGCGTGTTCAACACGCTACTGGATGAAACGATCATCCTCGGTCTGGCGCAGGGTTACGCCAACATGGGCATGCTGCCCTTGCCGGAGATCCAGTACCTGGCCTATTTTCACAACGCCTGCGACCAGATTCGCGGCGAGGCGGCGAGCCTGCAGTTCTTCAGCAATGGCCAGTACCGCAATCCGATGGTGATGCGGATCGCGTCGCTCGGCTACCAGCGCGGGTTCGGCGGGCATTTCCACAACGACAATTCGATCACCGCGCTGCGCGACATCCCCGGCCTCGTGGTGGGCTGCCCCAGTCGCGGCGACGACGCTGCGATGATGCTGCGCACGCTCGCCGCGCTGGCCAAGGTGGACGGGCGTGTGTGCGCATTCTTGGAGCCGATCGCGCTGTACATGGCCAAGGACCTGTACGAAGCCGGCGACGGCGGCTGGCTGACCGAGTATCCCGAGCCGGACCAGGCGATGACGCTGGGCGAGGGCAGGGTGTATGGGGAAGGCGACGATCTGGTTATCTTCACCTTCGGCAACGGCGTGCCGATGAGCCTGCGCGCCGCGCGCGCCATCGAGCGCAAGCACGGCTGGAAAACCCGCGTCGTCGATCTGCGCTGGCTGGTGCCGCTCAACGACGCCTACATCCGCGAGCAGGCGGCAACGGCGAAGCGGATCCTGATCGTCGACGAAGGCCGTCGCAGCGCGGGTGTGGGCGAGGGCATCATCACCGCGGTGGTGGAGGGCGGCTACGGCGCGCGTCCGTTCAGGCGCGTGGTGGGCGCCGACACTTTCACCCCGCTGGCTGGCGCGGCCTTCTTGGTGATTCCCTCGGAAGAGGAGATCGTGGCCGCGGCCGATTCGCTGGCCTGACGGCTCGGTCCCGTGGGAGCGACGTCAGTCGCGAGCTCTCGCGTCCCAAGAGAAAAGCTCGCGGCTTGCGCCGCTCCTACCTGTTTCCAGCGGGCTTGGATCGCCGTTTGACGCCACTGCAACGGCGGATGCGCGAAGCTGCTGCCTTTCCAGCACGGGACCCATGTCATGGCAACCACGAAGATCGCCGTCCTGGTCGGCAGCCTGCGCAAGGAGTCGATCAACCGCCGGCTGGCGCGGGCGCTGGAAACCCTTGCGCCCGCGGACTTCGTCTTCGATCACCTGAGGATCGACGATCTGCCGCTGTACAACCAGGATTTCGACGAAGCCTATCCGGAAATCTACCAGCAGCTGAAGGCCCGGATCAAAGCCGTGGATGCGCTGCTGTTCGTCACCCCGGAATACAACCGGTCGATTCCCGGCGTGCTCAAGAACGCCATCGACATCGGTTCGCGGCCGTACGGTCATAGCGCCTTCGCCGGCAAGCGCGCCGGCGTGATCGGCGCATCGATCGGAGCGGTGGGCACGGCATGCGCGCAGCAGCATCTGCGCAATGTCCTTGCCTACCTGGACGTCGCCACGCTTGGCCAGCCGGAGGTCTTCCTCCACGTCAAGGACGGATTCTTCGACGCCGAAGGCGGTATCGCCGACGCTGGTACGCGCAAGTTCCTGCAGGGCTGGATGGACGGGTTCGCGGCCTGGGTGGCCTGAACTGCTGCGGGCTCAGCCCGCATCGCTGGCGCCGCGCGCCGTGGGTGGCGCGGATTGTTCGAGGCGAAATGCGAGGGCGGCAATCGCGTCGCGGGCCAGCGGCCCCAGCCCGTCGCCACCGGCATGCAGGTGGCGGACGATCGCCTGGCGCATCCCCGGCTCCCAGAACCGCTGCAGGTGCACGACCATGGTTTCGACCGCAGTGGCATGGTCCGGGTTTGCGGACAGGTTGGCGGCGATGTCATTGGCCATGTCGACCAGGCGTTGCGGATTCAAGCGGTGGGCTCCATCGGCATGCGGCGCGGGTGGGTGTACACGGCATGGCCGTCCTCGCGAGCGAAGCCCACGAGCGTGAGGTTGCAGGCTTCGGCGAGCGAGATCGCGAGTGCGGTGGGTGCGGAGACGGCGGCCAGCAGCGCGATGCCGGCGGACGCAGCCTTCATCGCCATCTCATAGCTGGCGCGGCTGGTGACCACGGCGAAGCCCGCCTGCGGATTCTCGCCAGCGCGGAACATGGCGCCAATCAGCTTGTCGAGCGCGTTATGCCGGCCGACATCCTCGCGGACCAGGCGCACCTGGCCGTCGGAATCGGCCCAGGCGGCCGCATGCGTCGCCCCGGTCAATCGCGCCAGCCCCTGCAGGGCATGCAGTCCGCGCAGGGCCCGCCGCAAGGCGGCCGCCGTGACTGCGACGCCTTCGCCCACCGCTTCGGGCCGGCGCAGTGCGGCTTCGAGCAGTTCGCTGCCGCACAGCCCGCATCCGCTGCGACCGCTGAGCGAACGCCGTCGGCGCTCGAGCGCCTCCGCGTATTGCGTGGGAATGCGCAGGCGAATTTCGATGCCTTCCAGCAGTTGTTCGCTGCCGAGCAATTCGACCTCGCCCGCATCGTCCACGATGCCTTCGCTCAGCATGAAGCCGAGCGCGAAGTCCTCCAGATCCGCCGGTGTAGCCATCATTACCGCGAACGGCGCCTCATTGATCACGAAGGCAACGGGCATTTCCTCGGCCACGTCGTCCACGTACCGCCGCACCCGCCCGTTGCGCACGCGCACGACCTGGCGCTGTGCGCTTCCGGCAGGCGCTGGGATGGCAAGAGGGTCGGGCCGGGCCATCAGCGTCCGGCGATTTCCGGATGCGTGACGACGGTGTCGTGCGGCAACAGCGACTCCTGCAGGTCGGCGAATGCGTGGAAGCGGCGCTGCCATTCCGATGGCTGGCTGACGCGCGTGACCTGCACCGCGGTCACCTTGTATTCCGGGCAGTTGGTGGCCCAGTCGGAATTCTCGGTGGTGATGACGTTGGCGCCGGATTCGGGGAAGTGGAACGTGGTGTAGACCACGCCGGGCTGGACCCGGTCGGTGATGCGCGCGCGCAGCACGGTGTCACCCGCACGGCTTTCCACGCCCACCCAGTCGCCCTCGGCGATGCCGCGCTCCTCGGCGTCGTGCGGGTGCAGCTCCAGGCGGTCCTCGTCGTGCCAGACCACGTTTGCCGTGCGCCGGGTCTGCGCGCCCACGTTGTACTGGCTGAGGATGCGCCCGGTGGTCAGCAGCAGCGGATAGCGCGGAGTGATCTTCTCGCGGGTGGGCACATAGGGCGTGAGCATGAAGTTGCCCTTGCCGCGGACGAACGTATCGACGTGCATGGTCGGCGAGCCCTGCGGATGCGCGTCGTTGCAGGGCCACTGCACGCTGCCCACGCGGTCGAGCAGGTCGAAGCTCACGCCACTGAAGGTCGGCGTGAGGCTGGCGATCTCATCCATGATCTCGCCCGGATGCGCATAGTGCATGGGGTAGCCGAGCGCATTGGACAGCAGCTGGGTCACTTCCCAGTCTGCGTAGCGCGCACGCGGCGCCATCAGCTGGCGCACCGGCGAGATCCGGCGCTCGGCGTTGGTGAAGGTGCCGTCCTTCTCCATGAAGCTGCTGCCGGGCAGGAACACGTGCGCGAACTTGGCGGTCTCGTTGAGGAACAGGTCCTGTACCACGACGCATTCCATGGCGCCCAGCGCAGCGGTCACGTGCTGGGTATTGGGATCGCTCTGGGCCAGGTCCTCGCCCTGGATGTACAGGCCCTTGAAACTGCCATCCAGGGCGGCGTCGAACATATTGGGAATGCGCAGGCCGGGTTCGGCGTGCAACGGCACGCCCCAGCGCCGCTCGAAGGCTTCGCGCACCGGCGTGTCGGAAACGTGCCGGTAGCCGGGCAGTTCGTGCGGGAAGCTGCCCATGTCGCAGCTGCCCTGCACGTTGTTCTGGCCGCGCAGCGGATTCACACCCACGCCGGGGCGGCCGATGTTGCCCGTGGCCATGGCCAGGTTGGCGATGCCCATCACCGCGGTGGAACCCTGCGAATGTTCGGTCACGCCCAGGCCGTAATAGATCGCCGCATTGCCGCCGGTGGCGTACAGCCGGGCCGCGTCGCGGATGGCCGTGGCAGCCACACCCAGCTCGGCTTCCATCGCTTCGGGCGAATGCGCCGGATCTGCCACGAACGCGCGCCACTGCTCGAACGCGGCGGCATCGCAGCGTGCGGCGACGAAGTCCTCGGCCACCAGCCCTTCGGTCACGATCACATGCGCCAGCGCATTGAGCATGGCCACGTTGGTGCCGGGCCGCAGCTTGAGGTGGATGCCCGGGCTGCCGTGTGGAGTCTTGAGCAGGTCGATGCGGCGTGGATCGACCACGATCAGGCGGGCGCCCTCGCGCAGCCGCTTGCGCATGGCCGAGGCGAACACCGGATGCCCGTCGGTGGGGTTGGCGCCGATGACCAGCATCACATCGGCGTAGCGCACCGAATCGAAATCCTGGGTGCCCGCGGATTCGCCCAGGGTCTGCTTCAGGCCATAGCCGGTCGGAGAATGGCAGACCCGCGCGCAGGTATCGACATTGTTGTTGCCGAAGGCGGCGCGTACCAGCTTCTGTACCAGGTAGGTTTCCTCGTTGGTGCAGCGCGATGAGGTGATGCCACCCACAGAGAATTTTCCGTACTTGGCCTGGATGCGCTTAAACTCCGACGCGGCATGGGCGATGGCTGCTTCCCAGCTCACCACGCGCCATGGGTCGGTGATCCTGTCGCGGATCATCGGCGTGGTAATGCGGTCCGGATGGGTGGCATAGCCCAGCGCGAAGCGACCCTTGACGCAGGAATGGCCGTGGTTGGCATGTCCGTCGGCGTTGGGGACCATGCGCACCAGTTCCTGTCCGCGCATCTCGGCGCGGAACGAGCAGCCCACGCCGCAATAGGCGCAAGTGGTGACGATGCTGTGCTCGGCCTGGCCTATTTCGACCAGCGAGCGCTCC
The DNA here is from genome assembly GCF_022662515.1 of Lysobacter sp. M15. NCBI lineage: Bacteria > Pseudomonadati > Pseudomonadota > Gammaproteobacteria > Lysobacterales > Lysobacteraceae > Lysobacter > Lysobacter sp. M15. The sequence goes on from NZ_JAKPBV010000005.1 coordinate 21,409, forward strand.
GTCAGCGTGGCCGTCGGACATGCCTGCACGCAGGCGCCGCAGCTGACGCATTCCGATTCGAGAAATGATTGGTCCTGGCTGGCGGATACCTTGGAAGCGAAGCCGCGGCCCTGGATGGTGAGCGCAAACGTGCCCTGCACCTCGTCGCAGGCGCGCACGCAGCGCGAGCAGACGATGCACTTGGATGGATCGAAGGTGAAATACGGGTTGGACGTGTCCTTGTCCGCGAACAGCGGGTTGTGCGCGCCGTCCGTGGACTTGGCATAGACGTGATTGGCGCCGTCGTAGCCATAGCGCACCTCGCGCAGGCCGACCGCACCGGCCATGTCCTGCAGCTCGCAATGGCCGTTCGCAGGGCAGGTGAGGCAGTCCAGCGGATGGTCGGAAATGTAGAGCTCCATCACTCCGCGACGCAGCTGCGCCAGCTTGGGCGTCTGGGTCCGCACCTGCATGCCCTCGGTCACCGGCGTGGTGCACGAGGCCGGATAGCCCTTGCGGCCCTCGATCTCGACCAGGCACAGCCGGCACGAGCCGAATGCTTCGAGCGCGTCGGTCGCGCAAAGCTTGGGAATGGACGTGCCGGCCAGCGCCGCCGCGCGCAGTACCGAGGTGCCTTCGGGTACCTCGATCATGCGGTCATCGATCTGCACGCGCACGCGGCGCAGCGGTTCGAGCTGGACCAGCTGCGGGTTGGGCGTGCCGTAATCGGCTTCGGCGATCGAACGCATGGTGGACCTCCTGCCGTCAGGCAGCGACCTGGCGCGACGCGCGCGCGAAGTCTTCGGGAAAATGGTTGAGCGCGCTCAGCACGGGCAGCGGCGTGAGCCCGCCCATCGCGCACAGCGAGCCCTGGGTCATGGTTTCGCACAGGTCGCGCAGCAGTGCGTCGTTGCGTTCCGGTTCGACGCCGGCGAGCATGCGGTCGATGACCTCGACGCCGCGGACCGAACCGATCCGGCAGGGCGTGCATTTGCCGCAGGATTCGATCGCGCAGAATTCCATCGCATAGCGCGCCTGTTCGGCCATGTCGACGCTGTCGTCGAACACCACGATGCCGCCGTGGCCCAACATGGCACCGAGCGCGGCGAAGGCCTCGTAGTCGACCGGAGTATCCAGCTGCGACAGCGGCAGGTAGGCGCCGAGCGGCCCGCCCACCTGCACCGCGCGGATCGGGCGACCCGAATACGTACCGCCGCCGATGTCCTCGATCAGCTCGCGCAGAGAGATGCCGAAGGGCGCCTCGAACAGGCCGCCGTATTTGATGTTGCCGGCCAGCTGTAGCGGCAGCGTGCCGCGCGAACGCCCGGTCCCGTACGTCTGGTAGGCCGCGGCGCCATCGGCCAGGATCATCGGCACCGAGGCCAGGGTGATGACGTTGTTGATCACGGTCGGTTGACCGAACAGACCCTCGATCGCCGGCAGTGGCGGCTTGAAGCGGACCTGTCCGCGCTTGCCTTCCAGGCTGTCGAGCAGCGCGGTTTCCTCGCCGCAGATATAGGCGCCCGCGCCGATGCGCAGTTCCAGGTCGAATCGGCGGCCGGAACCGGCGATGTCCACGCCCAGGTAGCCGGCCGCAGTGGCGTTGGCGATGGCTTCCTCCAGTACCTGTCTCGCATGCGGATACTCGCTGCGCAGGTACACATAGCCCCGATCCGCGCCAACGGCCAGGCCGGAGATGATCATTCCTTCGATCAGCGAGTAAGGATCGCCTTCCATCAGCATGCGGTCGCTGAAGGTGCCGCTGTCGCCCTCGTCGGCATTGCAGACGATGTATTTCTGCTGCGCGGGCGCATCGAGCACGGTCTTCCACTTGATCCCGGTGGGGAAGGCCGCGCCGCCGCGGCCGCGCAGGCCGGAATCGGTCACCGCCTGCACGATCCCGGCTGGCGCCATGGTCAGCGCCGCACGTAGTCCGCTCCAGCCGCCGTGCGCGGCATAGGCGTTCGCATCCACCGGATCGATCAGGCCGACGCGGCGGAAGGTCACGCGCTGCTGGCGGGCGAAGTAGGGATGGGACTCGATATCGCCCAGGCGCAGCGGATGCGCGTCATCGCCCGTCCATGCGTCGAACAGGGCTGGAATGTCGGCTTCGGCCACCGGGCCGTACGCAATGCGCGCGTCCGCGGTTTCGACTTCCACCAGCGGTTCCAGCCATAGCAGCCCGCGCGAGCCGTTGCGGACCAGGCTGAGTTCGATGCCGCGCGCTGCGGCTTCGCGTTCCAAGGCCTGCGCCACACGACCGGCACCCATGGCCATCGCGGACGCGTCCCGCGGCAGGTATACGCGCAAGGCGCTCATGCGACCTCCGTGTTGCAGGAGGCGACGAGCGCATCGAGGCGCTCGGGTGTCACGCGACCGTACAACTCGCCGTCCAGCAGCAGCGACGGCGACAGGGCGCAGTTGCCCAGGCAGTAGACCGGTTCCAGGGTGAAGCGACCATCGGCGGTGTCGTGGGTGCCGTCGGGCAATCCCAGACGGCGCCGGGCATGTGCCTGCAATTGGCGCGCGCCCATCGCCTGACAGGCTTCGGCCTGGCACAGCCTGAGCACGTGCCGCCCCGCCGGGGCGCGGCGGAAGTCGTGATAGAAGCTGATGACGCCGTGCACATCGGCACGGGTCAGGCGCAGGGCGTCCGCGATCGGCGCCACGGCGCCGTCGGGCACATGGCCCAACGCGGCCTGCACGTGGTGCAGGATCGGGAGCAGGGCACCCGCGCGATCGCGATGGGTCTCGATCGCGGCGTCGACCGCGGCCCGATGTGCGGGCTCCAGCAGGGGCACGGTCTCGGTATTCGATTCGGCGTGCCGGCCGCGTTTGCCCTGGCCTGTTTTCATGCGCGCTCCTGCCGTCGTGCCTATGTATTGCAGCACATAGCTGCGGGCGGCGATCCAGGCGCAGAGTAGACCAGATCCGGCCGTAAGGCAGCGTCGGTGACGCGGCAGGTTATGCTTCCAGAAGCCGAATACAACGGCGCTGCCTCGCAACATTCCGGAGGGCTGGATGTACAAGGTCACCCTGCGTCCCGCCTGGGACGTGCAGACCGCCCAGGGACGCAGCCTGCCGCCGAGGCTGGTGGAACTGCTGGTAGCCGTGCACGGAAACGCATCGCTTGCGGCTGCCTGCCGCCAGGTCGGCCTGTCGTATCGCTACGCGTGGGGGTTGCTGCAGCAGGGGGAGGCGATGTTCGGCGTCCCGCTGGTGCGCGCGGCGCGCGGCCGCGGCGCCGTGCTTTCGCCGCTGGGCGAGCGTCTGGTCTGGGCCGACCGCCGGATCGCCGCCCGTCTGTCTCCGACCCTGGACAGCCTGGCGGCCGAACTGGAGTCGGAACTGGAGCGCAGCCTGAGCCTGCATGCGGCGCCCGTGCGCCTGCAGGCTTCGCATGGCTTCGGCGTGGAAGCCCTGCGCCGGGCGATGGCGGCGGGCGACCGTCCCCTCGACCTCAAATACCGCAGCCCGGACGAAGCGCTCACCGCGCTGCGCGCCGGCGCCTGCGAACTGGGCGGCCTGCATCTGCCGATCGGAGAGCTGCAGGCACCGGTGCTGGCCCATTACCGGGATCGCCTGCGCCCGCGGACCGACCGCGTGGTCCACCTTGCGATGCGCCGTCAGGGGCTGGTGGTGGCGCCAGGCAATCCGCGCGGGATCCATGGCGTGGCCGATCTGGTGCGTGGCGACGTGCGCTTCATCCATCGCCAGCCCGGCTCCGGCACGCGGCTCCTGCTCGAATGCCTGCTGCGGCGCGAGGGCATGTCGCCGGCTGATGTCGCCGGCGTCGGCATGGAAGAGCTGACCCATGCTGCCGTGGCCGCGAATGTGGCCAGCGGGCTGGCCGATGTCGGCTTGGCGCTGGAGCCGCCGGCGCGGCGCTACGGGCTCGATTTCATTCCGCTGGCGACCGAGCAGTACTTCTTCCTGTGCGATGGCGCCGGTCTGGAAGGCGGGCGCATCGATGGCGTGCTCGAAATCCTGCGCGATCCGGCGTTCCGGCGTGAACTCGCGCTTATCCCGGGCTACGACCCGAGCTTCTGCGGAGTCGTGCAGAGCCTGGAAGAAGCGTTTCCGACGATGCGCGACGGCTAGCGGGCCAAACCTTCCCGCAGCGCTTCGTGTTGCAACGACAGGCCATGTGTCCGCAGAGGTTGCGGGTGCTCCAGCGGCAGCACCGCAAGCGCGATGGCATCCGCCGCGCTGATCACGTTGCCCAGTTCGACCCCTTCGTGCGCGACGGCGTCGCCAGGCGCGAGGGGCTGTTCCGCGCGCAGCAGCGCCAGCCCGCGCTTCGCCTGCCCGAGGAAATGGGTCCGTGCCACGATTTCCTGGCCCGGATAGCAACCCTTCTTGACGCTGAAAGCGCGCAGGCGCTCGAGCGAGAGTTGCTGCGGCGTCCAGCGTTCGGACTGTGAAGCCTCCAGCCGTGGCAGTCCATGCTGGAGATCGAAGGCGCGCCAGCGGGCAAGCGATTCTGCGTCCGTCGGAGCAGGCGCGCCCTCGATGCGCACGCTGCGCGGGCCACTCGCGCCGCCGAAGTCCATTTCGACGCCGTGTTCGACATCTCCGGCAAGCCGTGCGCCGGACGCTGCCACGGGCGCGCCGAAGCGACCGGACACGTACAGGTCATCGCGCGCAGCGATGACGACCTTGCTCCGGAACACGAAGCGCTGCAAACCTGCTGCCAGCGCCCGCACGTCCACATCGGGCACGATCAGCCACAGGCTTTGCGCATCCAGCCGCAGCACGGCGAACAGCGCGATCACCCGTCCTTTCGGGGTCAGCCAGCCGTTCCACTGCCATTGCCCGTCAGTCAGCCCCGCGACGTCGTTCATCGTCTGCGCCTGCGCGAAACCCACGGCATCGCGCCCCGTGAGGCTGATGACGCCATGGTCGGGCAGGGCAAACGATCCGGTGGAGGCGGGTGGCGGCTTGTCGCTCATGGGGGTGGGGACTAGAATTCCGCGGTGCAACAGAAGTCCATCTTAGGCCAAGGCCAGTCCTCGCCCGAACCGGCAGCATCGGAAACCAGCGTTCCAGCGCCGGCAACCGTACCTGTGCGGGTTCCGGAAACCGGCGGCCGCGATGGCCCTGAGCCCACTCGCTACGGCGATTGGGAAAAGAACGGCCGCTGCATCGACTTCTGACGCCCCAGCCATCGCGGCCCCATGCCGCCCCAGCCAACACGGCGCATGCCGTCCAGCGAGAGTAGCCAACGCACGATGGCCAACCAACGTCCCCTGTCGCCGCATCTGCAGGTCTACCGCTGGCAGATCACCATGGTCATGTCGATCCTGCACCGGGTCTCCGGCATGGTGCTGACGGTCGGTGCCTTCGCGCTGGCGTGGTGGCTGATGGCCATGGCCACCGGCGGCGAGTCCGCTCTGCGCGCGGCCGAATGCCTGGCATCGCCCTGGGGCAAGCTGCTCCTGTTCGGGTTCTCGCTCGCGCTGGTCTATCACCTGCTCAATGGCATCCGCCATCTGTTGTGGGATGCCGGCTGGGGCTTCGAAATTCCCGAGGTGTACAAGTCCGGCTATGCGGTGGCGGCGTTGACGGTGGTGTTCACCGTCCTGATCTGGTGGGCTGCGCTGGGAGGCAACGCATGAGCAGCGCGAACGGACGCTACCGCAATCCAATGCAGCGCGCGCGCGCGTTGGGATCGGCGAAGTCGGGTACGGCGCATTTCTGGTGGCAACGGGTGACCGCCGTGGTGCTGGCGCTGCTGGTGCCGTGGCTGGTGGGTCTGCTGGTGTCGTTCGTAGGTGCGGACCTGGCCAGCGTGCAGTTCGCGCTGGGCAAACCCTGGAACGCGATCCTGCTGTCGGTGTTCGTGGTCGCGCTGTTTTGGCACGCGCAGATGGGGATGCAGGTGGTGATCGAGGATTACGTGCACACCCGCGCTACCGAGCTCGTCCTCCAGTTCCTCGTCATCCTGGCCTGTGTGGTCGGCGCGCTCGCGTCGCTCTACGCCATCGGCCGTATCGCGCTGATGATCGCCCCATGACTTCTGCCTACAAGATCACCGAACACAAGTACGACATGATCGTGGTCGGCGCCGGCGGCGCCGGGCTACGCGCCACCTTCGGCCTGGCCCACAAGGGCCTGCAGACCGCCTGCATCAGCAAGGTGTTCCCGACGCGCTCGCATACCGTGGCGGCGCAGGGCGGCATCTCGGCGGCGCTGGGCAACATGGGCGAGGACGACTGGCGCTTCCATTTCTACGACACGGTGAAGGGCTCGGACTGGCTGGGGGACCAGGACGCGATCCAGTACATGTGCCGCGAGGCGATCCCGGCGGTGATCGAACTCGAGCACCAGGGGGTTCCGTTCTCGCGCACGGAGGACGGACGCATCTACCAGCGTCCGTTCGGCGGCATGACCACGCATTACGGCGAAGGGCCGGCTGCGCAGCGCACCTGCGCCGCGGCCGACCGTACCGGCCACGCGATGCTGCATACGCTGTACCAGCAGTCGCTGAAGCACGATGCGCGCTTTTTCATCGAGTACTTCGCCCTCGACCTGATCTTCGACGCCGACGGCGCATGCCGTGGGGTGCTCGCGCTGGACATGGCCGAAGGCACGCTGCACCTGTTCCGCGCACACGGCGTGGTCCTGGCGACCGGCGGTTATGGTCGCGCCTATTTCAGCTGCACCTCGGCCCATACCTGCACCGGCGACGGCGGTGGCATGGTGCTGCGTGCCGGGCTGGGCCTGCAGGACATGGAATTCGTGCAGTTCCATCCCACCGGCATCTACGGCGCCGGCTGCCTGATCACCGAAGGCGTGCGCGGCGAAGGCGGCATCCTGCGCAACAGCAACGGCGAGCGTTTCATGGAGCGCTACGCGCCCAACGCCAAGGACCTCGCTTCGCGTGACGTGGTCAGCCGGTCCATGACCATCGAGATCAACGAAGGTCGCGGTGTCGGCGAGCACAAGGACCACATCCACCTCGACCTGACCCATCTCGACCCGAAGGACATCCACGAGAAGCTGCCGGGCATCGCCGAGAGCGCGCGGATCTTCGCCGGCGTCGACGTCACCAAGCAGCCGATCCCGGTGATCCCTACCGTGCACTACAACATGGGCGGCATCCCGACCAATTACCACGGCGAAGTCGTGCAGCTGAAGAACGGCGACCCCGATGCCGTGGTGCCCGGCCTGTACGCGATCGGCGAAGCGGCCTGCGTGTCGGTGCATGGTGCCAACCGGCTCGGTTCGAACTCGCTGCTGGACCTGGTCGTGTTCGGTCGCGCGGTCGCCAACCGCTGCGCCGAAACCATCAGGCCGGGCGAGTTGCACCGGCCGCTGCCCGCCGATGCGGCAGACAAGGCCCTCACCACGCTCGACCAACTGCGCAATTCGAACGGCAGCCTGCCGACCGCGACGATCCGCGACCGCATGCAGCGCTCGATGCAGAGCCATGCCGCGGTGTTCCGCACCCAAGAAACGCTGGCCGAAGGCGTCCGCCAGATCCATGAGATCCGCGAGTCGTTTGCCGAAGTCAAAGTCAGCGACCGATCGCTGATCTGGAACTCGGATCTGATCGAGACCTACGAACTGATGAACCTGCTCGGCCAGGCGCAGGTCACCATCACCGGCGCGGAAAACCGCAAGGAATCCCGCGGCGCGCATGCGCGCGAGGACTTCCCCGAGCGCGACGACGCCAACTGGCACAAGCACACGCTGTGCTGGCTGGACGATGACGGCAATACGCGGGTCGACTATCGCCCGGTGCACATGTACACGCTCGACGACGAGGTCGACGTGGTGCCGCCGAAGAAGCGCGTTTACTGACGGATTCCACGATGGCCGAATTCACCCTTCCCAAGCACTCGAAGATCCACAAGGGCAAGCGCTACTCCGCGCCTGCCGGGGCGACCCGCGTGCGCGAGTTCAAGGTCTACCGCTGGAATCCGGAGGACGGCGAGAACCCGCGCACCGACACCTACGAGGTCGATCTGGACAAGTGCGGGCCGATGGTCCTGGACGCGCTGATCAAGATCAAGAACGAGATCGATCCGACGCTCACCTTCCGCCGGTCCTGCCGCGAGGGCATCTGCGGCTCGTGCGCGATGAACATCGACGGCACCAATACCCTGGCCTGCACCAAGGCGATCGACGATTGCGGCAAGGGCAGGGGCGAGGTTCCGGTGTATCCGCTGCCGCACATGGACGTGGTCAAGGACCTGGTCCCGGACCTGACCCATTTCTATGCGCAATACGCATCGATCCAGCCCTGGATCCGCACCCAGAGCGCGCCGCCGCCGGATCGCGAACGCCTGCAGTCGAAGGAAGATCGCGCGAAGCTGGACGGCCTGTACGAATGCATCCTGTGCGCCTGTTGCAGCACCAGCTGCCCGAGCTACTGGTGGAATGGGGAGCGCTACCTCGGGCCGGCCGTGCTGCTGCAGGCCTATCGCTGGATCATCGACTCGCGCGACGAGGACACCGGCGCACGTCTGGACGACCTTGAAGACCCGTTCAAGCTGTACCGCTGCCACACGATCATGAACTGCGCGCGCACCTGCCCCAAGGGCCTCAATCCGGCCAAGGCGATCGGCGAGATCAAGCAGCTGATGCTGGCGCGGCAGGTCTGACGCCTGTGTAGGAGCGCCACTTTGGCGCGACAGCCTGCATGATTGTTCCGGCGCGCCGCAGTGGCGCCGGATCCCGGGAGCGACCATGAACAACGCAATCTGGTGGCCCGCCGTGGGAATGGCGGCTTTGACCTGTGCCGTCTGGTTTCGCATGTACTACGTGCGCATCGGGCAGATGAAGCGCGAGCGGATCCACCCCCAGTCGGTGGCGACTTCGGCCGAGGCGGCAGCGAGGCTTACCGACAGCCGCGCCGCGGACAATTTCCGCAACCTGTTCGAATTGCCGGTGCTGTTCTACCTGGCGCTGGCGTTGGCCGCGCAGGCTGGCCTGGTGGATACGGCCGTGGTGCTGATGGCGTGGACGTTCGTGGCGCTGCGGGTCGTGCACAGCGCGATCCAGTGCGGCTACAACAAGGTGATGGACCGCTTCTACGTCTATGCGGCCGGCGCCTTCGTACTGTGGGCCCTTTGGCTGCTGCTGGCGGTACGCCTGCTGCTGGGCTGAGCGGGTGGCTCAGCTGAAGCGTTCGCCCAGCACCCGCCGGATTTCGCTTTCGATCGGCCCCTTCAGCGCCGACAGCAGAAAGCCCAGCTGGGCGGTGACGTGCAGGTGTTTAGCTGCGAGCGCGATCCTCCCGTCCACGCCCGAACGGGTGAAGCTCAGGGTATCGCCTTCCCAGGCGTATTCGATGTCGAAGCGCTGCGCGAGCTTCTTGGCCACTTCCTCCACCGCCTTGCGGGCCTTGGGCAGCGGCATTGAGTGAGGGTGGCGGATGTCGATGCCGGGCATGCCTGTCTCTGCGTTTGCGTGATCGGCAAAGCCTAGCATCCGACCGCGGCCCGGCGTGCTAGATTCCCGCCGCGTGGATAACCTCAAGCTACGAGTCACCGAAGACGGCACGGAGTTGTCGCTGCACGAGGGCGTGCAGGCGATCGCGCGCGATGCGGCAGGACTGCATGCCGCGGCGGACGACGCCGATGCGATCGTGCGCTTCTGCCTGGACCGGCGCGGGGTTTGGCTTGCGGTCGCCGAAGGCGCGGGCAGCGTGCACGTGAACGGGCGCCGGGTGCGGCGCATGGCCATGCTCCGGGTCGGCGATGCGGTGTACGTGGACGGCGTAGAGATGGTGCTGACGCGCGACCAGCCGATTGCGCTGCCCGACGATGCACTGCCCGCCGACCTGCAGGCGCCGCCCGGAGACCTCCGGGTCGTCCTGCGCGGGGTGGGGGGCAAGCATCACGGCCGCAGCTTCACCCTGGAGCATCCGCGGCTGGTGGGCAGCGCCGCCGAAGCGGACATTCGGATCGACGACCCGGCGTTCGCCGAGCGCCATGCTCAGCTGTCCCAGGTGGGTGCGCAGATCGTCCTGCGCGACCTCGGTACGCCCGATGGCAGCCTGCTCAACGGCCAGCCGGTCCGCGACGCATTGCTGCGGCCGGGCGACCAGCTCGTGTTCGATGCCCAGCATCGGTTCGTGGTGGAAGGCCCTGGCGCGACGGCCAAGCCGCTGGCGGCCGGGATCGGGCTCGAGGTCGAGGACGAGACGCAAGCGCGAACGCCCCGCGCCCGCACCTGGCGGCGCTGGCCCTGGCTGCTGCTGGCCGCGCTGCTGACGGCGGGCGCGCTGGCGCTGTTGCTGCTGTTCGGAGCCGCACGCTAGCGACGCGCCCTGCTGCAGTGCGGCATACTCGGTGCTCTCCGCATTGCCGATATGCCCGCATGCCCCGTGTCTTCAATTTCAGCGCCGGCCCGGCAACCCTGCCCGAAGCAGTGCTGCGCCAGGCCCAGGCCGAAATGCTCGACTGGCACGGGCTGGGCGCCTCGATCGTGGAGATCAGCCACCGCAGCGCCGAGTTCATGCAAGTCGCCGAGCGCGCCGACGCCGATTTGCGCACCCTGCTGGCGATCCCCGACAGCCATGTCGTCCTGTACCTGTCCGGTGGCGCCACCACCCAACAGGCGTTGATCGCGTTGAACTTCGCCGGCGCCGGGCAGACTGCCGACTATGTCGTCAGCGGGCATTGGAGCAAGACGGCGATCCGGCAGGCAGCACCGTATGTCGCGGTGAACATCGCCGCCAGCAGCGAGGAAGATCGGTTCCGCTCGTTGCCGGGACGTGAAGGCTGGCGGCTGTCGCCCGATGCCGCTTACGTGCACATCACCGCGAACGAAACCATTCATGGGGTGGAATACCGCACCACGCCGGAGGTGGGCGATGTGCCGCTGTTCGCCGATTTCAGTTCGTCCATCGCGTCCGAGCCGCTCGACGTGGCGAAGTACGGACTGATCTATGCCGGCGCGCAGAAGAACCTGGGTCCGGTCGGCATCAGCGTCGTGATCGTGCGCCGCGAGCTGCTCGAACGCAGCGGACAGCAGCGCGCGGAGATCTTCGACTACCGCGCGCACGCGGCGCGCGATTCAATGCTCAACACGCCGCCCACCTGGAACTGGTACATGCTCGGGCTCACTGTGCGCTGGATGCTGGAGCAGGGTGGGGTCGATGAGTTCGCGCGACGCAATGCCGAGAAAGCCGCACTGCTGTACGCGACGATCGATGCCGGCGACGGTTTCTATCGCAACGAAATCGAGGCTTCCGTACGCTCGCGGATGAACGTACCCTTCTTCCTGCACGATCCTGCGCTGGACGCGATGTTCCTTGCCGAGTCGCGCGCTGCCGGATTGATGGCGTTGAAGGGACACAAGGCGGTTGGCGGCATGCGCGCGTCGCTGTACAACGCGATGCCGGTCGAAGGTGTGCGGGCGCTGGTCGATTTCATGCGCGATTTCCAGGCGCGGCATGGATGAAGGCTTTGCCGGTTTCTTCCAGAAGTCAGTGCATCCGGAAACCCGGAGGGCGCCGGCCATGGATGGCCGGCGTTTTCGGATCGAGGCAGGATGCCGAGTCCGAAAATTCCCGCGGCACCGCAAACGCCTTGAGCGGTTTTGACGTCACGAGGAAGGTGCTTTCTTTTGGTTACTTTTCTTTGCACCAGCAAAGAAAAGTAACTCGCCGGAAGGCGAAAGCCCTGCTCTTCAGTGGCTAAATCCGGTGCGGCATATTGCGAAGAGCAGGGTCAACGGCGTTTCGCCCTTGCGGGCGAGTTACTTTCTTTTGCTGGCCCAAAAGAAAGTAACCAAAGAAAACGGCCTCCTCGTGAGATCAAGATCGCTCAAGGAGGGCGGAGTGACGTCGCCATTTTCGGACTCGCCATCCTGGCTCGGTCCGAAAACGGCGGCCATCCATGGCCGCCGCCCTCCGGGTGTCCGATTCAATTGAGTGCGTGATGAAAAATCAGAAAGCAAAAAGCAACAAGAAGGCGGAGTCGGAGAAGCCGACGAAGAAGCAGCCCGCCGCATCGGGCAAACCTGCCAAGAAGGAGGCGTCCGCCGCAAAGCCCGAGCTCGCCGAGGTTCGCGCGCAGATCGACGGGATCGATCGCCGCATCCAGGAGCTGATCGCCGAGCGTGCGCAGTGGGCGCACCAGGTGGGCAAGGCCAAGGGCAAGCTGGCGGCGGCGGTGGACTATTACCGGCCGGAGCGCGAGGCGCAGGTGCTGCGCCGGGTGGTGGACCGCAACGACGGACCGCTGTCGGACGAAGTGCTGGTGCGCCTGTTCCGCGAAATCATGTCGGCCTGCCTGGCCCAGCAGGAGCCGTTGAAGATCGGCTACCTCGGGCCGGAAGGCACGTTCTCGCAGCAGGCGGTGCACAAGCACTTCGGCCATTCGGCGCACGGACTGCCGCTGGCGAGCATCGAGGAAGTGTTCCAGGAAGTGGCGGCCGGGCATGCCGATTTCGGCGTGGTGCCGGTGGAGAATTCCGGCCAGGGCACGATCCAGGTCACCCTGGACATGTTCCTCACCTCGCCGCTGCGCATCTGCGGGGAAGTCGAACTGCGGGTGCACCAGCACCTGCTGTCGCGCAGCGGGCGGATCGAGGACATCGAACGGATCTATTCGCACCCCATGTCGCTGGCGCAGTGCGGCGGCTGGCTGCGCGAGCACCTGCCCAAGGCGGAGCGGATCCCGGTGTCGAGCAATGCCGAAGCAGCGCGCCGCGCGCGCAATGCCGACGACGCTGCAGCGATCGCCGGCGAGTCGGCCGGCCACGTGTACGGCCTGAAGAAGATCGCAGGTCCGATCGAGGATCGCAGCGACAACACCACCCGCTTCCTGGTGCTGGGGCGTGAACTGTTTCCGCCCTCGGGCCACGACCGCACCTCGCTGCTGGTCTTCATCCGCGACCGGCCGGGCGCGCTATACGGCGTGCTGGAGCCGCTGGCGCGGCGCGGCATCAGCATGAACCGGATCGAGTCGCGTCCCGCACACGGGCACCTGTGGCAGTACGCGTTCTTCATCGACGTGGCCGGCCATATGGACGAGTCGCCGCTGAAGGATGCGCTTGCCGAAGTGGGCGAGCACAGCGGCGAGGTGCGCGTGCTCGGCTCCTACCCGGTGGCAGTGCTCTGACGCCATGATCGACTTCGAAACCCTGGCGCGTCCTGGCATCCGCGACCTGCGCGCGTACGACCCGGGACACGACCTGATCTCGCTGCGGCGCCGCTTTGCCGAGGCCCAGCTGGTCGAACTCGGCTCGAACGAGAATCCCTACGGCGCCAGCCCCCTGGCCAGGCAGGCGGTGGTCGATGCGCTGGCCTCGATCCACATCTACCCAGATCCACTGGGCGGCGACCTCAAACGTGCGCTCGCGGCCACGCACGGCGTCGACACATCGCGGATCCTGCTCGGCAATGGCTCGCATGAGCTGTTGATGCAGTTCGCGCAGGTGTTCGCCGGTCCCGGCGATGATGTCGTGGCCTCGAAGTTCGGCTTCGCGGTGTACTCCCTGGCGGCGCAGGCGGCCGGTGCCAGGCTGCAGCCGGCCCCCGCGCACGGGCGCGACCATCCGATGCCGCGGGGCCACGATCTTGCGGCGCTGCGGGCCGCGATCGGCCCGCGTACCAAGCTGGTGTACCTGGCCAATCCCAACAATCCCACCGGCACCTGGTTCGGGGGCGAGGACTTCGAGGCCTTCCTCGACGACGTGCCGGGCAATGTCATCGTGGTCGTCGACGAGGCCTACGCGGAGTTCGTCGACGCGCCCGACTACGCATCCGCGCTGCCGCTCACCGCGCGGCACCGCAACCTGGTCGTCACCCGCACCTTCAGCAAGGCCTATGCGCTGGCCGGACTGCGGGTGGGATTCGCGATCGCCGACCCCGGCCTGATTGCGGTGATGGAGCGGGTGCGCGAGAGCTTCAACGTCAACGCGGTGGGACTGGCCGCCGCGGAAGCGGCGCTGGCCGACACCGCCCATCTGCAGGCGTCGCTGGCAGGAAATGCGGCCCAGCGTGCGGCGCTGGCCGAGGCGCTGCGCGCGCGTGGCCTGAGGGTTTCGCCTTCGCAGACCAATTTCCTGCTGGTCGAGTTCGGTGCGAATGCATCGCGGATCGAAGCGAACCTGGTCGCCCGCGGCGTCGTGCTGCGACCGATGGTCGGCTACGGCCTGGGCGAATGCCTGCGCATCACCGTGGGCACAGAAGACGAGAACCGGCGCCTGCTCGAAGCGCTGGACGGGTCCGCATGAGCGCGCGACAGGACTGGATCAGCAGGCCAGGCGCGGCGCTGCGGGGGCAAGTCGCCTTGCCCGGCGACAAGTCGGTCTCGCACCGCGCGATCATGCTGGCCTCGCTGGCCGACGGCACCTCGCGCATCGACGGATTCCTCGAGGGCGAGGACACGCGCGCCACCGCAGCCATCTTCGGCCAGCTGGGGGTGCGGATCGATGCGCCCTCCGATGGCGTACGGGTGGTTCATGGCGTCGGCATCGACGGCTTGCGCGCACCGGACGCGCCGCTGGACTGTGGCAACGCCGGTACCGGCATGCGCCTGCTGACCGGCTTGCTGGCGGGGCAGGGCTTCCCGTGCACCCTGGTCGGCGATGCCTCGCTGTCGAAAAGGCCGATGCGGCGGGTGATCGATCCGCTGGCCCGCATGGGCGCGCGGATCGACGCCGGGGCAGCTGGAGTTCCGCCGCTCACCATCCACGCAAACAGTTCTCTGCAAGGCATTGACTACACAAGTGAAATCGCCAGCGCGCAGGTAAAGTCCGCGATCCTGCTGGCTGGCCTGTATGCGCGTGGGATCACGGTGGTGCGCGAACCGCAGCCGACCCGCGACTACACCGAGCGCATGCTGGCCGCGTTCGGGTACCCGATCGAATTCGAGCCGGGAACGGCACGCCTCGAAGGCGGTCACCGGCTGCACGCAGTCGACGTGCAGGTGCCCGCCGACTTCTCGTCGGCTGCGTTCTTCATCGTCGCCGCAACCCTCATCCCGGGCTCGGAGCTGCGCCTGCCGCGCGTCGGCATGAACCCGCGCCGGACCGGCCTGCTGCATGTGCTCCGGGCCATGGGTGCTGACATCACCGAAACCGCTGCGCGCGAGGAGGGCGGAGAACCGGTCGCCGACCTGCTGGTGCGGCATGCGCCGCTGCGTGGGATCGTGGTGCCGCAGGCGCATGTGGCCGACATGATCGACGAGTTTCCCGCGTTGTTCGTGGCCGCCGCCTGTGCGCAGGGAGACACCGTCGTGACCGGCGCTGCGGAGCTGCGGGTCAAGGAATCCGACCGCATCGCGACCATGGCCGCCGGCCTGCGTGCTCTGGGGATCGGCGTCGACGAGACATCGGACGGTGCCACCATCCACGGCGGAGCCTTGCGGGGCGGCACGATCGACAGTCATGGCGACCATCGCATCGCCATGGCCTTCGCCGTGGCCGCGCAGCGTGCCGCAGGTCCGGTCGCGATCCATGACGTGGCCAACGTGGCGACCTCGTTTCCGGGATTCGACCGGCTGGCGAAGCAGGCCGGCATGGGGCTCGAAGCCGGATAGCCGTTTTCGGTCACGCCCGGCATGCCGGGTGGCCGGCCGCTCCCTCCGCCCTGGGCGGAGGGAGACAAGCGCGCCGACTACTGCTGCTGCAGCTTGAACTCGACCGGCACCTCGACCACGGCGGCGACCTTTTTGCCGTCCTTGATCGCCGGGTTGAAGCGCCACTGGCGCACGGCGTCCACCGCGGCGCGGTCCAGATCGCGCGAGCCGCTGCGGCGCGCGACCTCCACATTGGTGGGCACGCCGTTGGCGTCCACATCCACGCGCACGAGCACGGTGCCTTCTTCCTGGGTGCGCGCCGCCGCGGCCGGGTACTCGGGCTCGACCCGTGCGATGGGGGTCACGTCGCGGTCGGCAGGGACCTTGGGACGCGCGGCTTCGCGGGTCCGTTCGCTGCGCCGGCGCTCGTTGGCCGCGGCCCGCTCGCGTTCGGCCTGCGCGGCGACTTCCTCCTGGCTGGTGATCGCCGGTTCCACCGTGGGCGTGGTTGCGGACAGATCGGGACCGGGCTGCATGCTGCGGTTGTAGTACCACCAGCCGAGCGCGGCCAGGGCCAGCAACAACAGGATCCAGATCAACGGACTGACGCCGCGGCGTGGCTCCTCCGGCGGCAGCGGTTGCGGGTTGAGGTCGCTGGTGCCTTCTCTGGGGTCGGACATGGCGTACTCCTCGTCACGGGACGCGGCGAGGGTTTCACATGGTTTGTTCAGCTTCCGTCACGAGCCAGACCGGGGATGCGCAGCGGTTCAGGGATGGAATTCGATCGGAATCAGGACTTTCGAGGCCACCGACTGACCGTTGCGGACCGCCGGGCTGAATTCCCAGCGCCGCACGGCGCGCACCGCCTCGCGGTCGAGCGCACGCGAGCGGCTGCTTTGCACCACATCGACCTCGGCCGGGCGGCCTTGGGCATCGACCTGCACCTGCAGCAGCACCGTGCCCGCCTCGCCACGCTGCGCGGCCGACGCCGGATACTCCGGTGGAGGGCTGCGGACCGGTTTGGCACTGGCGTCCGGACGCGCGGCGGCCACCGGTTCGGAGGGCGCGGCCGGTGCTGCGGGGATGACCGGCTCGGCGCTCGAGGGCTCATCCGGCAACGGAAAGCCGCGGCTGTCGACCTGTTCGGGTTGCCCGGCCGATACGGCGGAATCCACGGCTTCACGGCCCGGAGCGGCATCTTCGCCCCCCACCGCATCCGGCGTCGGAAGCGGCTCGAAGACCTGGTCGGCGCGTCCGCTGACGGGGGCATCGCCCGCGCGGAAGAACCCGTCGTCCTCGCCCTGGCCCACGATCAGCAGGAACAGCACCAGGCCCACGCCGAACGCCATCCCCGCCAGCAGCAGCGTGCGACGCGACAGGCCGGAGGGCAGGGCAAACCAGGGCTTGCGCGAAGGCGGAGGTGCCACGGGCGGAGTAGAAGCCATTGCGATCTCGTGTCGGGGGACGACGCATTTTCGCACGCGGCCGCGGCATGTCCTGGCGCACCGGCTTTCGCCGAGGTCGGCGCGGAACACCTCGCCTTGCGGACACGCGATAATCCGCATTCACCAATGCCAGCGATGTCCGATGCTCGATCCCGCCCTGCTTCGTTCCGATCCCGCCGGCCTCGCGCAGCGCCTATCGACCCGCGGCTACGTCCTGGACGTCCCCGCGGTGGAGGCGCTGGAAGCCGATCGCAAGCGCCTGCAGGTACGCACCCAGGAGCTGCAGAACCTGCGCAATACCCGCAGCAAGGCGATCGGCCAGGCCAAGGCGCGGGGCGAGGATGTCACGTCGCTGATGGCCGAAGTGGCCGGTTTCGGCGAGGAACTCAAGGCTTCCGAAGCCGATCTGGAGAGGATCCGCCACGATCTCGAGCAGATCACGCTGGGCATTCCGAACCTGCCCGACGCGTCCGTGCCGCCGGGCGAGGACGAATCGGCGAATGTCGAAACGCATCGCTGGGGCACGCCGCGCCGCTTCGATTTCGCGGTGCGCGACCACGTGGAACTGGGCGCGCGCGATGGGTGGCTGGATGGCGAAACCGCGGCCAAGCTCTCCGGCGCACGCTTCACGGTCCTGCGCGGTCCGATCGCCCTTCTGCATCGTGCGCTGGCCCAGTTCATGCTGGACCTGCACGTCCACGAGCACGGCTACCAGGAAACCAACGTGCCGCTGCTGGTCAACGCCGAGTCGATGCGCGGCACCGGCCAGCTGCCGAAGTTCGAGGACGATCTGTTTGCCACCGCGGTGGGCGAGGGCGAGGCGACGTCCCGGCGCTACCTGATCCCGACCTCGGAAGTCCCGCTCACCAACATCGTCCGCGACGAGATCGTCGACGAAAGCCGCATGCCGCTGCGCATGACCGCGCATTCGATGTGCTTCCGCGCCGAGGCCGGCAGCCATGGCCGCGATACCCGGGGCATGATCCGCCAGCACCAGTTCGAGAAGGTCGAACTGGTGTCGATCGCCAAGCCCGATGAAAGCGACGCCGAACACGAGCGCATGACCCGCTGCGCCGAAGTGGTGCTGGAGAAGCTCGGTCTGTCGTACCGGCGTGTGCTGCTGTGCACCGGCGACATGGGATTTGCTGCGCGCAAGACCTACGATCTGGAAGTCTGGCTGCCCTCGCAGGACAGCTACCGCGAGATTTCCTCGTGCTCCAACTGCGGCGATTTCCAGGCCCGGCGCATGCAGGCGCGCTGGCGCAATCCGGCGACGGGCAAGCCCGAACTGGTGCACACCCTCAATGGGTCCGGGGTCGCCGTGGGGCGCGCCCTGATCGCGGTGATGGAAAATTACCAGCAGGCCGACGGGTCGATCGAAGTGCCCGAGGTCCTGCGACCTTACATGCGTGGCCTGGACCGCATTTCCTGACGGCCTCGAGCCAGGCGTCGTGGCATAAGCAGCGGAGATTGCCCGTCGGCGCAAGCGCATGGAATTCCTGATTCCCAGCACCGTTGCACTGCTGGCCTCGCTGCTGACCTTCTTTTCCGGATTCGGGCTGGGTACGCTGCTGCTGCCGGCGTTCGCGCTGTTCTTCCCGGTCGAGCAGGCCGTGGCGATGACCGCGGTGGTCCACTTTCTCAACAACCTGTTCAAGCTCGCATTGACCGGACGCCATCTCGACCGCGGCGTACTCCTGCGCTTCGGCGTGCCGGCGGTCGCGGCGTCGCTGCTCGGCGCCTGGTTGCTGGTGAAGCTGGCCGGTGCGGCGCCCGCATTCGGATGGTCCGGCTTCGGACGCAGTTTCAACGTCACACCGGTGGAACTCGTCGTCGGAGTGCTGCTGCTCGCGTTCGCGTCGGTCGACCTGGTGCCGCGCTGGCGCGATGCCAGCTTCGACCCGCGCTGGATGCCATTGGGAGGCGTGCTCAGCGGTTTCTTCGGCGGCCTGACCGGCATGCAGGGCGCGCTGCGATCGGCCTTCCTGTCCCGCGCCGGCCTGGACAAGCATGCGTTCATCGGTACCGGCGTGGCGCTCGCCTGCCTGATCGACTTCAGCCGACTGGGCGTGTATGCAGGTTCGTTCCGCGCGCAGATGCATGCGCTGGACTACGGCGCTCTGGCGTCGGCGGTGCTTGCAGCGACGCTTGGCGCACTGCTGGGCAACCGGCTGCTGCACAAGGTCACCATGCCTGGTGTGCAGCGCGCGGTTGCCGTGATGCTGTTCGTGGTGGCGGTGGGAATGATGTCCGGACTGCTGTGAGCCGGGATCGGGTGAGCGTCCGGCTACGCGGCGTCCCTTAGCGGCACCAGCAACGAAGCCTTGGCCGTGGCGAGCGCCTGCTCGCGATGCTGCGGCGAGAGGCCGACGCCTTCGGCGCGCACGAATTCGATGTCGTCGATGCCCAGGAACCCGAACAGCTGGCGCAGATAGGCCTCCTGGAAATCGGCCGGGCTGCTGTCGCCATAGGCGCCGCCGCGGCCACTGGCCACGATCACGCGCTTGCCGGCCGCCAGGCCTTGCGGGCCCTGCTCGGTGTAGCGGAAGGTCTTGCCCTTGATCGCGATCCGGTCGATCCAGGCCTTGAGGGTGGAGGGAATGCCGAAGTTGTACATCGGCGCCCCCAGCACGATGACATCCGCGTCCAGGAATTGCTGCAGCAGTCGGTCGTCCTGCGCCGCCAGGACGGAATCGGTACGGGCGAGTGAGCCTCCGGTCAGGTGGGGAACCGGGTCGGCATCCAGGTCGCGGTACTCGACCGTGGCAACGGGGAAACGGGCCCGCCAGTGGGCGACGATCGCAGCACCAAGTTCCCGGGTGACGGACTGGTCGCCGAGGGCGCTGGAGTCCAGATGCAGCAGTTTCATGGGATTGTCCTCCGGCGGCGGGGTGCCGCCCGGTCGACAAGATGCGTTGTTGCCTGTGTGGAATAAAGGTGATCAAATATCACGTACTGTTCCATCCATGGAAAAAGAGCTATGCAGGACCTGAACG
Organism: Lysobacter sp. M15; assembly: GCF_022662515.1. Classification (NCBI taxonomy): domain Bacteria; kingdom Pseudomonadati; phylum Pseudomonadota; class Gammaproteobacteria; order Lysobacterales; family Lysobacteraceae; genus Lysobacter; species Lysobacter sp. M15. The sequence continues at coordinate 41,311 of NZ_JAKPBV010000005.1, forward strand.
ACCTCTACTACTTCAGCGCCGTCGTGGACCACGGCGGCTTCGCCGCCGCCGAACGGGCGCTGGGCATTCCCAAGTCGCGCCTGAGCCGGCGTATCAGCCAGCTGGAGAACGAGCTGGGCGTGCGCCTGCTGCAGCGTTCCACCCGCCGCTTCGCGGTCACCGACGTTGGCCAGAGCGTGCATCGCCATGCGCAGTCGATGCTGGCGGAGGCCCAGGCCGCGCGCGAGGTGGTGGACCGGCTCAGCGCCGAACCGCGCGGGCTGGTGCGGGTGAGCGTGCCGGTCGGACTGGCGCAACAGCAGATGCCGCAGCTGCTGCCCGAGTTCCTGGCGCGCTACCCGCAGGTGCGGTTGCAGCTGCATGTCAGCAACCGCCGCGTGGATGTCATCAACGAGGGGTTCGACGTCGCCATTCGGGTGCGCAACAAGCTCGACGACGACGGCAGCCTGGTCATGCGCAGCTTCGGCCAGATCCAGGAGCTGCTGGTCGCCAGCCCGCAGTACCTCAAACGCGCCGGCCGCCCGACCGAACCCGAACAACTGCACGACCACGTCACCCTGTCGATGAACGAAGACGAGGCCAGGCAGCGCTGGGAACTGCAGCGCGATGGCGAGGTCAGGCGCATCGACCTGAAGCCGCGCGTGTCCGGCTTCGACTTCCCCATGCTGATGGCGCTGGCCAAACAGGGTCTGGGAATCACGATGCTGCCCGAAACCCTGTGTGCGGATGCGGTGCGCAACGGTGAGCTGGAAGTGGTCCTGCCCCAGTGGCGACTGCCGCAGGGCATCGCGCATGCCGTATTCGCATCGCGCCGCGGCCTGCTGCCGGCGGTGCGGGTGCTGATCGATTATCTGGCCGAGAAACTGCCGCCGCTGATCGAGGCTTCGCGCCTGGACTGCCAGAACTGCCCCAAGCCCGGCACCGACGCCGCTGCCAATTCCAAGGCTGCGGCCCGGCCTTCGCCGCCAACCGCGCATGCGACAATGCGCTGAGGGATGGCCGCACTGTCGAGTCGAAGGGCATTGGCCTTGCCTGTGAGCCGTAGTCGGGATGACGCGGCCGCGAGCTGATGGTCTGCCGCCCGATTGAACCGATTCTCCGGAGAGATGGCCGAGCGGTTCAAGGCACCGGTCTTGACTGCGCAGGCCGAAGGCCGGAGCGAACATCGGCCGCAGGCCGATGGTCAAATCGGCGAATTACACTGAAAGCCCTTGGAGAGATGGCCGAGCGGTTTAAGGCACCGGTCTTGAAAACCGGCGTGGTAGCGATACCACCGTGGGTTCGAATCCCACTCTCTCCGCCAAAACATTTCGAACATGGGATCGCTTCGGCGCGCATATCCAACGCGATCGCGCAGGGCGAGGGCGCACGATTCGTGATGCGTCAGAGCCGGGTGCCGGTCCAGAAGACTGCTGTGGCAGCGGACCATCGGGTGGCGTCGGGCGCCACGCTTGCCGCCCTTCGACCCCGGCGCTAGGCTTCGGCTCCAGGAGCAGCAAGGGGGTAAACAGGGATGACGATCAAGGTATTCATGGTGGACGACCATGCGCTGGTGCGCACCGGCATGCGCATGATCCTGTCGGCGCAGGTCGACATCGAAGTGGTGGGCGAGGCCGAGACCGGGGAGGCCGCGCTGCCCCAGATCCGCAAGCTCAAGCCCGCCGTTGTGCTGTGCGACCTGCACCTGCCGGGCATCAGCGGGCTCGAGGTGACCGAGCGCATCGTGAAGGGCAAGTACGGCTGCCGCGTCATCGTGGTGTCGGTGCTCGAGGACGGGCCGATGCCTAGGCGCCTGATCGAGGTGGGCGCGTCGGGTTATGTCGGCAAGGGCGGTGATGCCGAGGAACTGCTGCGCGCCGTACGCGACGTGGCCAGCGGCAGGCGTTACCTCGCCAGCGGGGTGGCGCAGAATCTTGCGCTTGCCGGGATCAGCGGCGGCGCCACGCCGCTGGATGCGCTGAGCGTGCGCGAGGTGCAGGTCGCGATGCTGCTCGTTCAGGGCCTGCGTCAGCAGGACATCGCGCTGCGGCTCAGCCTGAGCCCGAAGACGATCAACACCCACAAGAGCAATCTGTTCCACAAGCTCGGGGTTCAGGACAACATCGCCCTGACCCGGCTGCTCGGCCAGTACGGCCTGGTCGATCCGACCCAGGTCATGTCGTAGCGCATCAGCGCGCGGATCCTTCCGCGCGCTTGCTTTCGTGTCCCGCTGTGCCTGGCTGGCACATGCCAGCCCGACCCGCGTGCCAGCTACAGATGCTGCAGGTTGAGGATCGCCGACAGCACGTTTTGCAGGATCAGGTAGTTGCCGTCGACGTAATTGCCGTAGCGGTAGCTGCGCCCATATCCGTCGTCATAGCCGCGACGGAAACCCTGACGGAAGTAGTAGTTGTACTCGCGCGGGTTCACGTAATAGCCGTAGTAGCCGTAATTGGCGTCCTGGTAGGCATAGGCGTTGCGGTAATCGGGCCGCCACCCGTCCAGACGGTCGGCACGGCCCGCGCGGTAGCCTTCCTGGTAGCCATAGCGGATCGCCTGGCGCAGCACGTCCGCGGCGTAGCGGTTGATCTGGTAATAGCGGCCTTCGCGGTAATAGCGATAGCTCGCCGGCGTGTAGTAATACGGATCCCGGTCGTAGCTGTAGCGCAGGGCGTTCCAGCGCGCCTGTTCGGCGCGCAGGCGGCGGTAGTAGTCCTGCTGGTAGCGATACTGCTGGATCCGCCGCTGCTGTTGCAGGGTGAGATAGCGCTGCCGTTCTGCCGCCTGGCGCGCCGCGACGTAACGGGCGTACTCGGCGCTGCGCTGGCGCTGCTCGCTGATGCGGCGCATGCGCTCGGTGTCCGAGACGCGCTGGCGCTCGCGTTCCCTGTAAATGCGGGATTCGTCGCGACGGTCATCGCGGCTCTCGCGGCTACGCCGCTCGGCAAAGTCACGGGTGTCGCGCGCGCGTACGGCGGTCTCGCGCTGTTCGCGCTCGCGGCGATCGCGCACGTCGGCGGCGCGACGCTGCTCGGACAGGCGGGATGCGTCGAGCCGGCGACGTTCGGCCGATGCGCGTGCATCCTGCGTGCGGCGCGTCTGGTCGCGGTCTTCCAGCTGGCGACGTTGCGCCTGTCGGGTCCGCTCATCACGGACATCGCGTTGCCGCGCCTCCCGCCGTGCTTGCTCGCGCGCCAGCGACTGCTGCCGCTCCTCGAGCTGGCGCCGTTCCAGCTGCCGTGCCTGTCGTTCGCCCGCCGTGCGCTGCGCCTGTTCGCGGCGCAAGGCTTGCTGCCGGTCCTCCGACTGGCGTCGTTCGGCCTGGCGCTGCTGCGACGCGCGCTGTTCCTGCTGGCGCCTGACCGCCTGTTGGCGCTGCAGGGCCTGGTCGCGCTGGCGGACGCTGCGCTGCTGGGCTTCGGCCTGGCGGCGCTGGTTGTCGCGTGCCAGGCTTTCACGGGCCCGGTTGGTTTGCGACTGTGCTGCCTGCTGCCGCGCCTGCGCCTTGGCTGCGTCCTGGCGCTGCTTCGCGACCTGCTCGCGGCGCGCAGTGCGTTCCTCGCGATCGCGGTCGCGCTGCGCGTCCTGGGCGGCCGCGGGCAGGGCGCCGGCTGCCAGCAGCAACGCCAGCCCCGTGCCGAGCAATGGTTGGATGCGGAGGTTCATGTGAAGGTCCCACGGAGTTCGACTGAGGCCAAGTACGCGGCCGGATGGCTTAACCGCCCATGAGATCGGCCGTCGAAGGGCAATGGCATTCAGGCCGTGCTTACCGACCCAAGCTCCGCCGGTGGCGAGGCAGGCACCGCGCCGCCACAATCGGGCCCATGCAGATCGACGAACTGTCGTTGCCAGTTGCCATGATCGATGCGCTGCGGTCCGCCTATGCGACGCCGCCGCGTGCCTATCATCACTTCGGGCACGTCGAAGCGGTCCTGGGCCACTACGGCGAGGTCGCGTCAGGCCCCGGTTGGGCGCAGCCGCGCGAAACAGCGCTGGCGGTGCTTTACCACGATGCGGTCTACCACGCCGGCGCCGGCGACAACGAAGCGCGTTCGGCCGAGCTTGCGTGCCAGCACATCGCGCACTGGCTGCCGCATGGCGCGGTGGATGCCGGGCGGGTCGCCGAGCTGATCGAGCTGACCGCGCGCCACGGCCGGTTCGCACCGGCCGATTTCGGCGTAGGGCCCATCGCCGACGACACCCGGCATTTCCTGGATTGCGACATGGCGATCCTCGGCGCGTCACCGGAAACATTCGACCGCTACGACAGGGCCATCGCCGAGGAGTATCGGGGCGTGGCACCAGCATGGCTGTATCGCCGCAAACGCCGTGCCTTCCTCCGGTCTTTGCTGGAACGCGAGCGCATCTACCTGAGCGATTTCTTCCACGCACGGCTGGATGGCGCTGCGCGGGCGAACCTGACGCGAGCCGTCGCCCGGAAACCTGCCAATGAAGCGCGCGACTAGAATGCCGTCCATTGATGCGCACCGCCCCGCAGCAGCGGGCGTCGTGCCGCCCACCGCAAAGGCGAAACCGTGATCCGGAATCTGGCGGCTTACCACTTCGTCGCCATCGACGATCCGCAAGCGCTGGCCGCATCCATCCGCGCGCAGGCCGGGGCGCTCGAGCTGCGCGGCACGGTGCTGGTGGCAGGGGAGGGTCTCAACCTGTTCCTGGCTGGAGCGCCGCAGGCGATCGAGGACTTCGTCACCTGGCTCCGCGGCGATGCGCGGTTCGTGGATCTTTCGATCAAATGCAGCGAAAGCGCGCATGTACCGTTCGCGCGGCTCAAGGTGAAGGTCAAGCGGGAAATCATTGCCTTCCGCCGCGAAGGTGCCTCGCCGCTGACCGGTCGGGCCCCAGGCGTTGCCGCGCAGACGCTCGCGAGGTGGATCGCGCGCGGCAGGGACGATGCGGGAAGGCGGCTTGTGCTGCTCGACACCCGCAACCGCGAGGAAGTCGGCTACGGCAGCTTCGCAGGCGCGCTCACTCTGCCGATCGACAACTTCACCGAACTGCCGGCCGCGCTGGAGCCGCATCGGGACGCGCTCGCCGACGCCACGGTGGTGAGTTTCTGCACCGGCGGTATCCGCTGCGAAAAGGCCGCGCTATGGATGCAGGCAAGCGGATTGGAGCACGTGCTGCAGCTCGACGGTGGCATCCTGGGCTACTTCGAGACGGTCGGTGGCGCGGGCTACGACGGACGATGCTTCGTGTTCGACGGACGGGTCGCGCTGGATCCGGAGCTGCGTCCGCTGGTCGACCAGGCGCTCGACCCTGTGTAGTCTGCGCGGCGACCATCCAGGAATAACGACATGAGTTGGCTGGGCATCCTCGTTGCGATCATCGCGGCATGGCTCGCGATCAAGGTGCTCGGCTTCGTGCTCAAGCTGGCGCTCTGGGGGGTTGTGCTACTCGGCCTGTACTGGTTCGCCGCGCCCTATCTGGGCCTGCCGGTTCCGTTCTGAGCACGGCCCATGTCTTATGTGCGCTGCTTGCGCGGACTGGGGTCCGGTATCGAATACACCATCGACCAGCCGATGAATCTGGATCCCGCCGATGGCAGGCCGGTGGAGATGGTGCTCGACTTGGAGCGTCTAACCGCGGAGCGGCCGAACGCGACCTGGTACGACCCGTCACGACAGGACATGTGGCGCTTTGGCGCGCTGATGGCGCTCGACGCCTCCGATCCAGAAGATGCGCGGCACCTCGTGCCGCTGGGCGAAGGCCACACACCACTGCTCGACTACGCGGCGCACCCGGTGGCGCGCAGCGGCGGCTTGCGCCTGCAGCTGAAGGAAGAAGGCAAGGCGCATCCCGGTTTCGGCGCCAATCCAACCCAGAGCTTCAAGGACCGCGGCATGGCCATGGTGGCGGCGCAGGCCCGGCGTCTGGGGCTGTCGAAGTTGGCCGTGCCGACCCAGGGCAACGCCGGCGATTCGCTGGTGCGTTACGCGCTGGCGGGCGGCCTGTCTGTCGTGGTCGCGATGCCCGACGACACGCCGATGCCGATCCTGGGCAATGTCGCGGCGGCGGCGTTGCGCCGTCCCGATCGGGTGAAGCTCGAACTGGTCGGCCCGACCATCCGCGAAGCCGGCGCCCTCTTGAAGGAGAAGTACATACCCCAGGGGTATTTCTCCGTGGCCACCTTCCAGGAGCCGGGCTGGCGCATCGAGGGCAAGAAGTCGCTCGGCCTCGAGCTCGCCGAACCGGCGCCCGGCGACACACGCTGGTCGCTGCCCGATGCGGTGATCTATCCCACCGGCGGCGGCACCGGCGTGCTCGGCATGTGGAAGGCCTGGGATGAACTCGAGGCGCTCGGCCTGATCGGTCACGCCCGTCCGCGCATGCTGTGCGTGCAAAGCGAGGCGACGCCGCCGCTGGTACGGGCTTTCGAGACCGGCGCCGACGACACCACGGCATTGCCCGCCGGCGACACCCTCGCCACCGGCCTGAACGTCCCCGGCGGCATCGGGCATTTCCGCGTGCTGCAGATCATCCGCGCCAGCGGCGGCGCCGCGGTCGCCGTGGCCGAGGACGACATCGCCCGTGAACTGTCGCGCACCTGGCGCGAAATGCGCGACTGGATCTCGCCCGAGGGCGCGGCCTGCCTCGCGGCGCTGCCGCAACTGCTCGATCGAGGGCTGGTCAGGCGCGGCGAGCGCGTGGTCGCGGTCAACACCGGCTCGGCGGAGAAGTACCTGCCGGCGTTGCGCCATCTGCTCTGATGTGGGCTTGCGCGGTTCGCAACCTTTCCTCTGTATAGGCTCAACCATGACCTCCAGCCCGATCGACCCCGAATGGCAGCACGACACGCAGGACATCGGCAGGCTGGTGCGTGCGGTGTACGCCTGCATCTCCGGCCCGGCCGGCGCGCCGCGCGATTGGGACCGCTTCCGCTACCTGCAGCATCCGCGCGCCACGAGCCTGCGCACCGTGGTCGAAGCCGATGGCAGTACGCGCGCGGCGGTATTCGACGTCGAATCGTATATCGCCGATGTGGAGCCCTTCTTCGCCAGCAACGATTTTCACGAGATCGAGATCGAGCAGCGCGTGCAGCGCTTCGGCGAGGTGGCCCACGCATGGAGCCTGTACGAAGCGCGGCCCTCGCCGGATTCGCCGGTGCTGCTCAAGCGCGGCGCCAACAGCATCCAGCTGTGTCACGAGCACGGCCGCTGGTGGATATTCAGCACGATCTGGGACAACGAGCGTCCTGGGCTGACCTTCGATCTGTGGTGACCTTCGCGGTGTCGTGGACAGATCCCCGCGCCGGGATTCCCAGCGCGGCCTATCGCGCGCAAGGCGCGCTCTATCTGCCGCCGGTTTTCTTCGGCCGCAGTGAGAGCGGGAAGCGCAGCACCCGGCCGACCAGCGACATCGTGCGCAGCGCGGTCGCGGTCTTGGGATTGGCCGGGAAGAACGATTCGATCGCCAGTTCCGACAGCGTGACCTCCACCGGTGTGCCGAACACGGTAGTGGTGCTGAGGAACGCGAGCTCGCCGACCTCGGTGCGCAGCCGCATCGGAACCACGAAGGCGCCAGGATTCGGCGCCGGGTCATGCTCCGGAGCCGGGTAGGTCAGCAGTTCCCGCAGCAATGCCTCCAGCACCGGATCGCCGGTGCTTTCGACCTGCTGCTGCAGCCGCTGCAGCAAGTGCGCGCGCCATTCCCCCAGGTTGACGATGCGTGGCGCGACGCCTTCCGGATGCAGGCTCAGCCGCAGCACGTTGACCGGCGGCTCCAGCAGATGCGGTGCGACGCCCTTGAGGAACGGCGCCACCGCGCGATTCGCGGCCTGCATCTGCCAGTGGCGATCGATCGCCAGGGCGGGATACGGCTCGTGGCCGCGCAGCACCAGATCGATGGCGCGGCGCGCATCCTGCAGCGCCGGATCGTCGAGCCGGCGTTCGCCGTAGACCGGCGCGTAACCAGCTGCGACGAAGAGCTGATTGCGCTCGCGCAGCGGGACGTCAAGGCGATCGCTCAGGCGCAGCAGCATGGCGCGGCTGGGTAGGGAGCGCCCGGTCTCCATGAAGCTGAGGTGGCGCGAGGAAATATCGGCGAGACCGGCGAGGTCGAGCTGCGAGAGATGGCGGCGCTGGCGCCAGTCGCGCAGCTGATCGCCGACGGGGCGTGGCTGATTCATGGGCGCCACGATAGCCGAGCGCGATGCGCGGATGCATTACCTCCGGGGTAATCGATCCGCGTCGTGCGGCTGTGCAGGATGGCGGCCGTGGCAACGTCCCGTCCCAATCCAGGAGCCTGGTCATGAACTTCCGCAATCTCATCGCCCATCCCCGTTTTCTTTCGCGCGTACTGCTGGTCGACGCGGTCGCCACCGGCGCCACCGCAGTACTGCTGCTGGCGGGCGCGGAGTTCCTGCAGCCGCTGCTGCAACTGCCGGCCGCGTTGCTGCGGGGCGCCGGACTGTTCCTGGTTCCGTTCGTGGTGTGGGTGGCTGCGATGTCGCGGATGGCGCGGGTGCCGCCTCGCGCGATGGCGGCGGTGGTCGCGATCAACGCGGCGTGGGTCGTCGCCAGCGTCTGGCTGGTGGCCGGCGGCCCCTACCAGCCGAGCGTGCTGGGCATCGCGTTCGTACTGGTCCAGGCGGCCGCGGTGGCGGTGTTCGCCGACCTGGGATGGTTCGGGCTGCGGGCGGTGCGCCGCGCGCAGGCCTGATCGGGCGCCGCGGGTTTCGTCCTGGCAAGGCGCCGCCGGGTGCGGCGTCTATGCAAACTCGCGCGAGGGCAGGGTGTAACGCCGTTGCGGCCGTCCCACCAGGTCGAGGAATTCCTCGAACACGCGCCCGGCCCTGGCCTGCATCGCGGCAACATGTGTTTGCGTCTGCGCTCGGATCGTTTCGGCGTCGTGCGGCAGACCGGATGCAGCCAGTTCCTCCCGGTAGGCCGGATTCGAGAGCCAGCGCTCGATCAACGCGGCGTCCACCTCGGGATGGAACTGGAATCCGTAGGCGTTGTCGCCCCAGCGGAACGCCTGCTGTTCGCAGGTATCGCTGCGTGCGAGATGGACGGCCCCGTCGGGAATCTCGAAATGTCGTCCATGCCACTGGAACACCTGCGGATCCGCGCCCAGCGGTGCCAGCACCGGATCCTCGCGCCCAGCCGCCGTGGCCTGCACGGGATACCAGCCGATCTCCGGAGCGACGTGGCGCCGCACCGGTGCACCGAGCGCATGCGCCAACAGCTGCGCGCCGAGACAGATACCGAGCACGGGCCGGCCCAGTTCCAGCATGCGCCCGATCGCGCGCAGCTCGGTCACCAGGTGCGGGCGCTGCGCCTGATCCTCCACGTTCATCGGCCCGCCCAGCACCACGAGGCCGCGATAGCGTTCCACGTCGGGCTGCGCATCGGGCTCGCGCTCGAAATTGACGAAACGGATCCGGTGCCCGCGCGCCCGGATCAGCGGATCGAGCGTGCCGAGCGGTTCGGCGGCGACGTGCTGGAAAACAAGGATCCGGGGCATGCCGTTAATAAACCCGAGCGAGGCGCGAGGATCAAGTCGTGGGGCAGCTTCGGGAGGCGCTGCCGCATTCTCCCGTTACGACAGCAGGGCGCGTCCCGCCGCGTGGCCGGAAGCCCAGGCCCACTGGAAGTTGTAACCACCAAGCCAGCCGGTGACGTCGACCACCTCACCGATGAAGTACAGGCCGGGCACATGGCGCGACTGCATGGTCGAGGAAGACAGGCCATCGGTATCGACCCCGCCCAGGGTGACCTCGGCGGTGCGATAGCCCTCGGTGCCGCTGGCGACCAGCGGCCAGGCCGACAGCAGCGCTGCGACCGCACCCAGCTGCGGTTCGTCGAATTGACGCAGCGGGCTTAGCGGCTGCAGCGGCGCGAGCGAGGTTTCGCACAACCGCTGCGCGAAACGCTTGGGCAGCAGCTCGGCCAGGATCGTGCGCAGCTCGGTCGCGGGTCGCCGCTTGCGCTCGGTCCGCAGTCGTTGCAGCGCGTCATCGCCCGGCAGCAGATCGATACGCAAGGAGTCGCCGGCCCGCCAGTAGGAAGAGATCTGCAGGATCGCCGGTCCGCTCACGCCGCGATGGGTCAGCAGCATGGCGTTGCGGAACGCGACGCCGTTGCAGGAAGCTTCCACCGGCAGCGCGATGCCGCTGAGGTCGGCGATTTCCTCGAGCGGCCGCCCGCTCAGCGTCAGCGGTACCAGGCCGGCACGGGTGGGCAGCACGGCGTGGCCGAACTGTCGCGCCAGCGCGTAACCGAAGCCGGTCGCACCCATTTTCGGGATCGACAGTCCTCCGCTGGCTACGACCAGCGCGTCCGCCTCGAAGCTTCCTTGGCTGGTACGCAGCACAAAGCCGCCGCCATCGCGATGGGCGACGCGCTCGATGCTGCAACTGGTCCTGATCTCCACGCCCCCGGCCGTGCATTCGGCCAGAAGCATCGCCACGATCTGCTTCGACGACTCGTCGCAGAACAGTTGCCCGAGTTCCTTCTCGTGCCAGGCGATGCCATGGCGATCGACCAGGTCGACGAAGTCCAGCGGCGTGTAGCGGGCCAGCGCAGACTTGCAGAAGTGCGGATTGGCGGAGAGGAAGTTCGCCGGGCCCGTGCCGGTGTTGGTGAAGTTGCAGCGCCCGCCGCCCGACATCAGGATCTTCTTGCCGACCCGGTTGGCGTGTTCGATCACCAGCACCCGCAAGCCCCGGTGCCCGGCGACCTGCGCGCACATCAGTCCTGCGGCACCGCCGCCGATCACGATGGCGTCGAACCGTCCGCTCATCCCATCCACGGGCTATGTGACGCCGCGACCGCCTGCCGTCACCGCGGGCCCTTGCGCTTGGCGAACCCCGGCTTGCGCGGGGGCGCGTGCGGTTTGCCGGCGAAGGGCCGTTTGGCGCCGGGGCCGCGCGGTGCACCGGCATCGGCTTCGCCCGCGCGGCTCATGCGCAGCGGGCGGCCGGCCACGCGCGCCTTCTTCAGGATCTCGAGCACCTCGCGCGGCATGCCTTCGGGCAGATCGACCAGGCTGTGGTCGTCGCGGATGTCGATCCGGCCGATGTAGCGGCTCTCCAGGTCGGCTTCGTTCGCGATGGCGCCAACGATGTTGCCCGGCTGCACGCCGTGCTGATGGCCGACTTCGATGCGGAAGGTCTCCATGCCCACTTCGGGCTCGCCCGCGGATTTCTTCGGACGGCGCGCGGCCGGGGCTTCCTCGCCGGCGAACATTGCCTCACCTGTGTTGACGTCGAGGCGGGGCGGGCGCGACTTGTGCGCCGCGGGCGCACCGGGTTCCGATGCCGGGGGACGTTCGTGGGCGCGTGGAGCGGGACGGTGTTCGGACTGCGGTGCGCGTGGATAGCGCTCGTCGGCGGAACGCGCCGTGCGCTCGGGTCGTGTACGCCCCGGGCGCTCATGCGGCGTGCGCGGCTCGTATGCGGCCTTCGGACGCTCCGGCGCCGGTTCGAGCAGCAGCGGGGTCTTGCCCTGCACCAGATGGGCCAGCGCCGCGGCGATTTCGACCGCCGGCACGTTGTGTTCGCGCTCGTAGCGCTCCACCAGCTCGCGGAATATCGACAGGTCGCTGCTTTCCAGCGCGGCGCCGATCTTGCCGAGGAATTTGGCGACGCGTTTCTCGTTGACTGCGTCGACGCTGGGCAGCTGCATCGGCTCGATCTTCTGCCGGGTGGCGCGTTCGATCGCGCCCAGCATGCCGCGTTCGCGCGGCGACACGAACAGGATCGCCTCGCCGCTGCGACCTGCGCGGCCGGTGCGGCCGATCCGGTGCACGTAACTCTCGGTGTCGTAGGGGATGTCGTAGTTCAGCACGTGGCTGATGCGCTCCACGTCCAGCCCGCGTGCGGCCACGTCGGTGGCGACCAGGATGTCGATGCGCCCGTCCTTGAGCGACTGGACCATTTTCTCGCGCTGCTTCTGCTCCACGTCGCCATGGATCGCGGCTGCGGACAGGCCGCGCGCGGCGAGTTTTTCCGCAAGCTCCTGGGCGCCGAGCTTGGTGCGCGCGAACACCAGCAGGCCGTCGTAGGTTTCCGCCTCCAGGATGCGGGTCAACGCATCGAGCTTGTTGACCCCGCTGACCATCCAGTACCGCTGGCGGATGTTTTCAGCGGTCGAGGTCGTCGACTTGATCGCGATCTCGACCGGCTGCTTGAGATAGGTCTGGGCGATGCGCCTGATCTGCGCCGGCATCGTGGCCGAGAACAGCGCCACCTGGCGCGACTCGGGGGTCTTCTTCAGCACCGCCTCGACGTCGTCGATGAAACCCATGCGCAGCATTTCATCGGCTTCGTCCAGCACCAGGCAGCGCAGCTGCGACAGGTCGAGCGAACCGCGCTCCAGGTGATCGATCACCCGGCCGGGCGTGCCGACGACCACGTGCACGCCGCGCTTGAGAGCGGAGAGCTGTGGCCCGTAGCTCTGCCCGCCGTAGATCGGCAGCACGTGGAAGCCGGGCAGGTGATGGGCGTATTTCTGGAAAGCTTCGGCGACCTGGATCGCCAGTTCGCGGGTCGGGGCCAGGACCAGGGCCTGCGGCCTGGTCTGGGCCGCGTCGATGCGCGCCAGGATCGGCAGGGCGAAGGCCGCGGTCTTGCCGGTGCCGGTTTGGGCCTGGCCGAGCACGTCGCTGCCCGCGAGCAGCGGCGGGATCGTGGCCGCCTGGATCGGCGACGGCGTCTCGTAGCCCACCTCGGATAGCGCGCGCAGCAGGGACTCGGGCAGGCCGAGGGAAGTGAAACTGGCGGGCGTAGGCTCGGCGTTCATGCGCCCAGTCTATCGCGCGCGCCGCCATGGCCGCGGCAAAAGCCGCTTTTCGGGGCCCGACGCCGCTCCACGGAGCCACGCATACACTGCAGCGCATGGAACTCACCCGCCTGCGCTTCGACAACGCGTTCCGACGCGAATTGCCCGGTGATCCCGAAACCGGTCCGCGCGTGCGCCAGGTCGAGGGCGCGGCGTGGTCGGAGGTCATGCCCGAACCTGTCGCGGCACCCGTCGTTCTGGCGCACTCGCGGGAGATGGCCGCCACGCTCGGATTCAGCGAAGCGGAGGTGGCGTCGCCGGAGTTCGCGCAGGTGTTTGGCGGCAATGCGCTCGCCCCGGGCATGCAGCCCATCGCCACCAACTACGGCGGCCACCAGTTCGGCCATTGGGCCGGGCAGCTGGGCGACGGGCGCGCGATCACGCTTGGCGAGGCAATCGACGCGTCAGGCAGGCGCTGGGAGCTGCAGCTCAAGGGTGCCGGGCCCACGCCGTATTCGCGCACCGCCGACGGGCGTGCGGTGCTGCGCTCCTCGATCCGGGAATTCCTGTGCAGCGAGGCCATGCATCACCTCGGCGTGGCGAGCACGCGGGCGCTGTCGCTGGTCGGCACCGGCGAGGCGGTCGTGCGCGACATGTTCTACGACGGCCATCCGAAGCCGGAACCGGGCGCGATCGTGTGCCGGGTGGCGCCTTCGTTCCTGCGCTTCGGGCACTTCGAGCTGCCCTATGCGCGCCAGGACCTCGGATTGCTCGCGCGCCTGGCGGACTTCTGCATCTGGCGCGATTTTCCACACCTGCTTGGCGAACGCGCCGGCGAGCGCCTGGGCAGCCTGCGCGAGAACGGGGTGTTCTCCGAACGCATGCGCGCCGATTGGTTCGGAGAGGTGTGCGAGCGCACGGCGCGGCTGGTCGCGCACTGGATGCGTGTCGGATTCGTCCACGGCGTGCTCAATACCGACAACATGTCGATCCTCGGGTTGACCATCGATTACGGTCCGTACGGATGGATCGACGACTACGACCCGGACTGGACGCCCAATACCACCGACGCGGGCGGCCGCCGCTACCGCTTCGGCTGGCAGCCGAAGATCGCGCACTGGAACCTGCTGCGCCTGGCGCAGGCGCTGTCGCCGCTGTTCACGGATGCCACGCCGCTGCAGGCAGGGCTCGACCAGTTCGCAGCCAGCTACACACAGGCGGATCGGGACGACATTGCCGCCAAACTCGGCTTGCGCACGTGCAGGGATGACGACATCGACCTGGCGCGCGACCTGCACGCCCTCTTGCAGGCCCACGAGGTGGACATGACGCTGTGGTTCCGGGCGCTGGCGGACGTGGATCCGGTCGCGCCGTTGCTGCAGCCGCTGGAGGAGGCGTTCTACGATCCGGGCAAGCGCCATGCGGGCGGGGACGCACTCCAGACCTGGCTGGAACGTCATGCCGCTCGCGTCCGCGAAGAGGCGTGGCCGGCGCCGGAACGGCGTGCCCGCATGCACGCGACGAACCCCAAATACGTGCTCCGCAATTACCTGGCGCAGCAGGCGATCGACCGGGCGGAACAGGGCGATCCCTCCGGCATCGGCGAACTGCTCGAGGTGCTGCGCAGGCCTTACGAGGATCAGCCGGGGCGCGAGGCGTTCGCCGCCCGGCGTCCGGATTGGGCCCGGGACCGGGCCGGCTGCTCGATGCTGTCCTGCAGTTCCTGAATCGGCCCGTCGTGATGCGATGTTCAGCGGCGCGGGCGGCAAGATGCGCGGCGTCCTATGTCGCATCGCAGGAGGTTGTCCATGGCTACTGTTCGTCTTCCGCTTGGTTCATGGGCGCGCCTGGCCGCACCCGCGCTGTTGCTGCTGCTCGGGGCCTGCGCGTCGGTGGGCGACTACGGAACCGGTTACCCCGATCGCGGCTATCCGCAGCAGGCCTCGCGCCAGGCCCTGGTTGGCGAAGTGCGCAACGTCGATCACGGCAACCGCCGCTTCCTGGTGCAGGAGCAGAACGGCGGGCGCGCCGACGTCGCTTACGACGACCGCACGCGCCTGGTCTACGAGGGCCGCGAGCAGCCGGTCGCCGGGCTCGAACCGGGCGACCGCGTACGCGTACTGGCCAGCCGCGATGGCGGACTATGGCGGGCCGAGGACATCGAGGTGCTGCAGGACGCACGCACCGGCGGCAGCTCGGGCGACGGCTACGGCATGGAGCACCGCGGCGCGATCAGCTACGTGGATTCCCGCACACGCGAGATCGGCTACACCGAGGGCGGATACACCGGAGGCGAACAGCGCGTGAGCTACGACAGCCGGACGCTGGTGGAGTATCGCGGCCAGCGTTACCCGGTCGATGCGCTGGAGCGAGGCGATCTGGTGCGCATGAGCCTGCGCCGGGGCGAGCGGGGCTGGGTGGCCGACCGCATTCTGGTGGAGGTCAGTGCCCGTGAACGCTGACGATTAGCTCGCTCGCTGACGCCCAAGAAAAAAGCCGGCTTATTTGCCGGCTTTCTTCTCTTTCTTCGCCGCGCGCTTTTCCTTCAGCGACTTTTCCGGCTTCTTCTTGTCTTCTTTCTTCTTGTCCAGACCCTTGGCCATGGCGCGCTCCGTGGTTTTGCCCGGCGCAAGCCTACTGCGAGTCCGGGCGGCCCGCTAGACTAGGGCCTGCTAGCGCTATGGGCATGGGCCGCGCCGGGTTTGCGCGTGCGCACGCCAAGGAAGAGCGAGGAAGTGGATGTGGATCCACGCCCGAGTGATGACGCCGGCGTGCGTGCGCGCAAACCCGGCCCTACGGGTTCGCTCTGAGGGGCCGCCAGCCGGCGTCCCGCAGCTTGACCAGACGGCCAGTCTGCCCTGCGCTGCGCAACACCACCTGACAGCCCCTCAGAACGAACGCGACCCATGCCCATAGCGCTAACAGGCCCTTGGCCATGCCTCTGATCACCTTGAACGGCGTCGACTATGGCGTCGGCGGCCCGCTGCTGCTCGAACATGTCGACCTGGCCATCGAGGCCGGGGAACGCATCGCCCTGATCGGCCGCAACGGCGCGGGCAAGTCGACCCTGCTCAAGCTGTTGGCGGGGGACCTCAGACCGGACGATGGGGCGGTCCGGGTCGAAGGCGGCCGCCGCATCGCGCGCCTGGAGCAGGAAGTGCCCCAGGACGCCGCTGGGAGCGTATTCGACGTGGTGGCCACGGGCCTGGGCGAGCTCGGCAGGCTGCTGGCCGAATACCACCATTTGATCGAATCGCTCGCTGCCGGGACCGACACGGGCGATACCGAGGCGCTGGCCGCGGTCCAGGCGCGGATCGAAGCGGCGCACGGCTGGTCGCTCGACCAGCGTGTCGCCGATACCCTGACCCGGCTGGGGCTGGACGGCGATGCCGACTTCGCACGCCTGTCGGGCGGCATGAAGCGACGCGTCCTGCTGGCCAGGGCCCTGGTTTCGGCGCCCGATCTGCTGCTGCTGGACGAGCCGACCAATCATCTCGACATCGAGGCCATCGACTGGCTTGAGGGCTTCCTCAAAGGCTGGAGCGGTGCGCTGGTGTTCGTCACCCACGATCGCCGCTTCCTGCGCGCGCTAGCCACCCGGATCGTCGAGATCGACCGTGGCCGGGTCAC
The DNA here is from genome assembly GCF_022662515.1 of Lysobacter sp. M15. NCBI lineage: Bacteria > Pseudomonadati > Pseudomonadota > Gammaproteobacteria > Lysobacterales > Lysobacteraceae > Lysobacter > Lysobacter sp. M15. The sequence goes on from NZ_JAKPBV010000005.1 coordinate 57,660, forward strand.
GAGTTGGCCGGGCGACTGGGACAACTACCAGCGTAGGCGCGAGGAGCGCCTGAATGCCGAAGCGCAGGAGAGCGCGCGCTTCGACAAGCTGCTGGCGCAGGAAGAGGCCTGGATCCGCCAGGGCATCAAGGCGCGCCGCACCCGCGACGAGGGCCGAGTGCGCCGGCTCGAGGCGATGCGAGTGGAGCGCGCGGCGCGGCGCGAACAAACCGGCAATGTGCGCATGCAGGCGGCCAGGGCGGAAGGCTCCGGGAAGAAGGTGATCGAGGCGCGCGGCGTCTCGTTCGCGCACGGCGCGGTCCCGATCGTGCAGGACTTCAGCACCACCATCCTGCGCGGCGACCGGATCGGACTGATCGGGCCGAACGGGAGCGGCAAGACCACGCTGCTCAAGCTGCTGCTGGGCGAGCTCGCGCCGCAGGCCGGTGAAGTGCGGCTCGGCACCCAACTGCAGGTGGCCTATTTCGACCAGTACCGGTCGACCCTGCGCGAGGACTGGAACGCGATCGAGAACGTCGCCGGCGGCCGCGAGTTCATCGAGATCGGCGACGGCCGCAAGCACGTGCTCGGTTACCTGCAGGATTTCCTGTTCACGCCCGAGCGCGCGCGCGCGCCGATCACCCGGCTGTCGGGCGGCGAACGCAACCGGCTGCTGCTGGCGCGGCTGTTCGCGCAGCCATCCAACCTGCTGGTGATGGACGAGCCGACCAACGACCTCGACGTGGAAACTCTGGAGCTGCTGGAGGAACTGCTGGCCGACTACGCGGGCACCCTGCTGCTGGTCAGCCACGATCGCGATTTCCTCGACCATGTCGTGACTTCGACCCTGGTCATGGAGGGTCAGGGCCGCGTTGGCGAATACGTGGGCGGATATAGCGACTGGCTGCGGCAACGCAGCGAGCCTGCTGCAACTCCGCCGCCGTCGAAGCCTGGTGCCGCTGCGACCAATCCGGAGAAGGCCACGCCATCCGCGCCGCCGCGCCGGCGCCTGGGCTTCAAGGAAACCCGCGAACTCGAGCAGCTGCCGGGCCGGATCGAGACGCTGGAAGCGCGACTGGCTGCGCTGGGCGCCGCGATGCACGAACCTGCGTTCTACCAGCAGGACGCCGCCACGATCGTGGCCCGCAATGCAGAGCTGGCCACGGCCCAGGCCGAACTGGACGCAGCGTACGCGCGCTGGTCCGAGCTGGAATCGGCTTCGTAGCGCAGGCGCAGCCCGCCACAGTGGTGCGACCCCGTGGCGCGGCTTGCCTTTCGCCAGGCCGCGCGCGTTAATCGCCGGGACGCGGCCACGGGGATAACGATGCGCCTGATTCGCGCAGCACTGCTGGTCGTTGTGGCGGCGCTTGCCGCGCCGGCCACGGCAGAGGTCAAGGACGCCACCGCGACCGGATTCACGGTCGAGAACGTAAGCACGGCACCAGTCGACCCGCAGGCCGCGTGGCGGGCGCTGATCGGCGACGTCGATCGCTGGTGGCCCAAGGACCACAGCTGGTGGGGCCAGGCCTCGAAACTGTCGATCGATCCGCGCGCTGGCGGCTGCTTCTGCGAGGACGCAGGCGCGCAGCAGGCGCAGCACATGCAGGTCAGCTTCGTCGACCCGGGCAAGCTGCTGCGCATGACCGGAGGGCTCGGGCCGCTGCAGGGGATGGGCCTGCATGGCACGCTCGAGTTCCGTCTCGCGCCCGAGGGCGAGGGCACGCGCATTACCCTGTGGTACCGGGTCGGCGGCTACGCGCCGGACGATCTGTCGAAGCTCGCGCCGGTCGTAGACAAGGTGCAGGCCTTGCAACTCGCGGGCCTGGCCGATTTTCTGACCAGCGCCGGTGCCGCGGAGAAATAGCCATGGGCAGGCGCGACCCGCGCATCGATGCGTACATCGCCAAGGCCGCGCCGTTCGCGCAGCCGATCCTGCAGCGCATCCGCGATGTGGTGCACGAGGCCTGTCCCGAGGTCGAGGAAACCATGAAATGGTCCGCGCCCAGCTTCGTCTATGCCGGAGGCATCCTCGCCGGCATGGCCGCGTTCAAGCAGCACGCCTCGTTCGGCTACTGGAAGCACGCACTGGTCATGGGCGAAGGCGCGCAGCGCGACGGGATGGGCAGCTACGGCAAGATGGCTACGCTGAAAGACGTGCCATCGAAACGCCGGCTGGTGGCCGATATCCGGCGCGCGATGCAGCTCAACGAAGCGGGCGTCAAAACGCCCGGACCGCGCAAGGCGGCCGCGCCAAAACCGCCACCCGAAACGCCGCCCGACCTGCTTGCGGCGCTGGCGAAGAACCGCAAGGCCAGGACGACCTTCGAAGCGCTCGCGCCGAGCCACAGGCGCGAGTACGTCGAATGGATCACCGAGGCCAGGCGCGACGAGACGCGGGCCAGGCGTCTGGCGCAGACCGTCGAATGGCTGGCCGAGGGCAAACGGCGGAACTGGAAGTACGAGGCCTGCTGAGCCCGCTCATGCCGCGCATGAAGCGGCCGACAGGCCGGCCTAGCGCGGCATCGAATCCGTGCGCAGGACCGGATACAGGTTCAGGCGCGCGTCGTAGGCGCTGTGCCGGCGGTAGAAGAAATCCAGCCGCGCCGCCGGCGATTTCGCGAATTCCGGGTCCTGCTTCAGCCTGCGCTCGAACGCGGCCTTCAGCGCCGGATCGCGGGCAAGCATCTCGCGCGCCACCTCCTCGGCGACGTACCCCTCCATGTACTCCTTCTGTTCGAAGGCATTGTTGAATTCGCCCCAGCCGAGCAGGGAGTCGGGCGCCAGCGGTTCGAGCAGTCCCATCGCCAGCCGGGCTTTGGGCTGCGCGATCGGCACGAACAGCGTGCCTGCGGCGATCTCCTGCGTCCGCTTCGCCCAGGCGCCTTCGGCGGTGAGCCGCTGATGGCCCTCGACCGAACTGGCGGCGAAGCTGGCCTTGGTCGCGCGCCATTCCTGGACCTTCGTGCCGGGCTGGGTACGCTCGATGCGGCGGAACGCGATGCCGTGCAGCGCCAGCTTCGGCTCGACCAGGGCCGCGAAGGCAGGGGGCACCAGATAGCCGGCGCGCGGGGCTGGCACCGACAGCGAAGGCAGCACCTCGTCGCGCAGCGGAATCTTCCACACCTGCGGCCGGGCCTCGTCGTAATGCGTCATCAGCGCGCCGGAGATGTCGGACGGCGTGCGCGTATAGGCGTAGCCGCGGAAATCGATGGTGCGGACCTTGGCGCTAGCCTCGTACTGCAGCGGCACCTGGGCGCCCGCCAGCCGCGATGCGCGGCGGTCGGCCGCTCGCGCGGTGGCGATCCAGGTTGCGCCGTCCCGCACCGCCAGCTCGACCAGGTCGAGCACGGTGTTGCGGGTGATACGCACGCGTGTGGGGTAGTCCTTCCACGAATGGGTTTCCACCAGCACCGCCATCCGGTTGCGCAGCGGGAAATACCCGTGCGAGAAGCGTGGGGTCGGAACCCCGTCGGCGAAACCGCTGGCCGGATCGTCGTCCTTGACGAACGCGGGATAGAACGCCAGCGGCAGCGAGCCCTGCGCGGCGAGCCGCTCGATGATCCCGTCGCGCAGCGCGCGGCCGAGCTTGCGCAGCCTGGCATCGCCGGAATTCACCGGCTCGGCGGTGATCGCCACGTCGTGCTCGAACTTGGCCCCGTCGGTGACGTGCAGGTCCATCGTCACGATCGGGTCCCAGATGTCCACGAGCCGCAGCATGGCCTGCATTTCCGGCGCGTCGGCCTTCATGTAGTCGCGGTTGAGGTTGTAGTTCTGGGCGGTCGTGCGCCAACCCATCTCTTCCGGACCGCGCTGGTTGGGGCGGTTCCAGCGACCGAAGCGTTCGTGCCCGTCCACGTTGAACACCGGCACGAAGAGCAGCACGACCTTCTCCAGCGCGCCCGGCGCGGCCTCCCCGTCGAGCATCTGGCGCAGCAGCTGGAAGCCGGCATCCTTGCCGTCGATCTCGCCGGCGTGGATGCCGCCCTGGGCCAGCAGCACCGGCAGTCCGCGTTCGCGCGCCTGCTGCGGCGACAGGGCGCCGGACCTCGAGGCCACCAGCAGCTTCATCGGCCTGCCCTCGGGCGTGGTCCCGAACGTTTCGCAGCGCACCGCATCCGGATAGGTCGACGCAAAGGCGTCGCACAAGGCCATCACTTCATCGTAGCGGCCGGTTTTCGTGAATCCGGAGCGTTCGGCCAGCGTCGCCAACGGCGTGTCCGGCTTCGCCACGGGGGCGGCCGCAAAGGCCGGGGACAGGCAGGCGAGCAGCAGGGCGAAGACAGGGCGGCACGGCGTCATGCGGTGGGTCCGATGCAGGGGTGCGACATCGTAACCGCCACGCGATCGGGCTTCACGATGGAAGGGCCGACCTGCTGCCGGCGTCGTGTCAGCAGCCGGACGCTTAGACTTGCGGCCTCTCCCGCTCAACGAGGACCGCATGGACCGTTTGTACTACGCACCGGGCGCCGCCAGCATGCTGGTGCACTGGCTGCTGATCGAACTCGACATTCCACACGCGCTGGAGCTGGTGGATACGGCCGCAAAGCAGCAGAAGAGCCCCGAATACCTGGCCCTGAATCCAAACGGCGTGGTGCCCACGCTGGTGATGGGTGGCGTGCCGCGGTACGAGGCGGCCGCGTTGGCGATGCTGCTGGCCGACCGGCACCCGGCGTCCGGGCTGGCTCCACTGGTGGAGGAGCCGGACCGTGCCGGTTACGTCCAGTGGATGTTCAACCTGGCGAACATGGTCCAGCCGCTGTTCCGGCAGTGGTGGTATCCGCAGGAACCGGCGGGCGAGGCGAATGCCGACACGGTGCGCAAGCACTGCGTGCCGCGCATCGAGGCGGAGTGGCAGCGCATCGACGCACACCTGGCGGCGAACGGCCCGTACCTGCTCGGCGATCGGCTGTCGGTCGCCGACTTCTACCTCACCATGCTGATGCGCTGGTCGCGCAACATGCCGCGGCAGGCGATCGAGTGGACGCATCTTGGCGCGCTCGCGTCGGCGATGAAGGCGCGCCCGTCGTTCAGGACTTTGTACGAACGTGAAGGCCTGACCGAATGGTCGTAGCTGGGAGCGGACCTGGCCGCGAATGCTCTTGTGCTTGTGGGTGGGCCAACGGGATTCGCGGCCAATGCCGCTCCCAAAGTCGTGACTGCCCTCGCTCCCACGCTTGGGTTAGGCTTGCCCGGCCTGAACCACGGACCGCCGAATGACGACGATCGCCGCTGACGCACCGCCCAGGGCCCGCCTGCCTAGGCAGGTGCCGTACATCATCGGCAACGAGGCCTGCGAGCGGTTCAGCTTCTACGGGATGCGCAACATCCTGGTGCAGTTCCTGATCAGCAGCGTGATCCTGGCCTACGTTCCCGAAGGCGAACGCGAAGGCGCCGCCAAGGACATCTTCCACAGTTTCGTCATCGGTGTTTATTTCTTCCCGCTGCTGGGCGGCTGGTTGTCCGACCGGTTTTTCGGCAAGTACAACACCGTGCTGTGGTTCTCGCTGGTCTACTGCGCCGGTCATGCCTGCCTGGCGCTGTTCGACGACAATCGCCAGGGCTTCTACACCGGGCTGTTCCTGATCGCGTTGGGTTCGGGCGGGATCAAGCCGCTGGTGGTGTCGTTCGTGGGTGACCAGTTCGACCAGTCGAACAAGTCCCTGGCGAAGATCGTGTTCGACTTCTTCTACTGGACGATCAACTTCGGCAGCTTTTTCGCCTCGCTGCTGATGCCACTGTTCCTGCGCAACTACGGGCCGGCGGTGGCGTTCGGCATTCCCGGCGTGCTGATGTTCATCGCCACGCTGATCTTTTGGCTCGGCCGCAAGCAGTACGTGCGCGTGCCGCCGACCCGGGGCGAGGACCCGGATTCGTTCTACAACGTGGCCCGCACCGCCTTGACCTCTCAGGCGGCCGGGCAGGGCAGGCCTGGCCTGGCGGTCGCCATTGCCGGCGGGGTCCTCGCCGTGGCGATCCTGCTGTGCTGGGCGCTGCGACCGGCGTTCTGGCCGGAGGATTTCGGCTTCGTCATCAGTGCCTGCGTGGCGCTCGGGGTGCTGATCGCCTTCGGCGGCATCGGCGTGTCGATGCAGCTCGAGCGCGCGCGCGGCAGGCACGCGGACGCAGCCGTCGACAGCGTGCGCGCGGTGCTGCGGATCATCATCGTGTTCGCGCTGACCACGCCGTTCTGGTCGCTGTTCGATCAGAAGGCCTCCACCTGGGTGATCCAGGGCAAGGCGATGACCGTGCCGCACGACCAGTGGTGGTGGCCGAGCTTCCTGGTGAAGGAAGCCGGTCAGATGCAGGCGCTCAACCCGTTGCTGGTGATGCTGATCATCCCGTTCAACAACATCGTGCTGTATCCCGCGCTGCGGCGGATGGGCTGGGAACCGAGCGCGCTCAGGCGCATGGGCTGGGGCATCGCGTTCTCGGGCTTTGCCTGGATCGGCGCAGGCCTGATCCAGCTGAGCATCGACAGCGGTGCATCGACGTCGCTGGCCTGGCAGATGCTGCCCTACCTGCTGCTGACCTTCGGCGAGGTGCTGGTGTCGGCCACCGCGCTCGAGTTCGCCTACAGCCAGGCCACCCAGGGCATGAAGGGCATCATCATGGCGTTCTGGTACCTCGCCAGCACCTTCGGCAGCCTGTGGGTGCTGATGACCAACGCGGCGGTGCGCAACGACGGCGTCACCACATGGATCGCCGGTACCGGCTACAGCGAGAACGCGTTCCTGATGTTCTTCTTCGCCGCATTCGCCTTCGCCGCTGCGGCGGCGTTCGCACTGTACGCGCGCAGTTACCGCATGCAGGACAACTACCGCCCCGTGGCGGCCTGACCGGCAAGGACTCCACCGATGCCCATCGCCACCTTCCTGCTGATCGGCGTCACCGTGCTGGTGTCGTGGCAGGCGTTCAACAACCGCGTGCTGCTCGACCGGCTGATCCTGTGGCCACCCGCGATCGACCGCAACAGGCAGTACGACCGCCTGGTGACACACGGCTTCATCCATGCCGACGGCCAGCACCTGCTGTTCAACATGATCACGCTGTTCTTCTTCGGACGAGCGATCGAGCCGGTGTTCGTGGAGAAGATCGGCCTGGTCGGCTTCATCGCCTTCTACCTGTCGGCGATCGTGATCGCGATCCTGCCGACCTACATGAATCACCGCCACGACAGCGGCTACCGCAGCCTGGGTGCGTCCGGCGCGGTTTCGGCGGTGCTGTTTAGCTACATCCTGTTCGCGCCTTGGTCGCTGATCTATGTGTTCTTCCTGCCCGTGCCGGCGGTGCTGTATGCGGTGGCCTATATCGGCTACTCGATCTGGATGGACCGGCATGGCACCGACAACGTCAACCATAGCGCCCACCTGTGGGGCGCCGCGTACGGCGTGATGTTCACCCTGCTGCTGGAGCCGGACGTGCTCGGACTCTTCATGCAGCGGCTGATGCAGCCGTCTTTCCGCTGAGTCGGTTGTTCGCCGGCGTGACTGGCGCGGCATCATTGTGGGGCCTGTAGATCGCATCGCCTCGAGCGCCCGCGATCACTTCGCGTGAATGGACGGCGTGGTAACTGGTCACGTGTCCCCGCAATCCGCCGCAGAGGAGCGAAGCATGGCAACACGCAAAAAACCCGCCGCTCGCAAGGCTGGCACGAAGCAGACCACGAAGAAGACCGCCCCCAAGACCGCCGCGAAGGCTGGCGCGACGAAACGCCGGGCCGTCGCGAAGAAAACCCCGGCAAAGGCCGCGAGTCGTACCGCGGACCGGAAGCCATCGGCGAAGAAGGTCGCAGTCAAGAAGCCTGCAGCCAAGAAGACGGCACAGAAGCCGGCAACCAGCAAGAGGCCGGCGATCAAGAAATCGGTGGCCAAGAAGTCAGTGGCCAAGAAGTCAGTGGCCAAGAAGTCAGTGGCCAAGAAGTCAGTGGCCAAGAAGTCAGTGGCCAAGAAACCGGCAGCCGGCAGAAAACCGCCGCTAAAGAAAGTACCTGCGAAGCAGGGCACCGGCAACGCTGCCCGCAAGCGGAAGATCACCCCCGAACAGGCGCTGGCCAACACCCGCGCGCTGCTCGAAGCCAAGCATGAGCACGACCGCCAGCCGCCGCCCTGGCAGGCGCTGGGTGCTGCTCCGGGACAGGCGCCGCAGCCTGGCTTCCAGTCGGACGAGGCCGCCCAGAAGGCGGGTGAACTGCATGCGGGCGAGAGCCGAATGCAGGCCATCCAGGGCAGCATCGGTACCCAGGGTCGCCACAACCAGGGCAAGCGCGACAGCCGTTGAGGCGGGCGCCAGACATCCCATGACTGGAATCGCTGACCGGATCCGCCACGACGCCGCTGCGCGACGCTTCAGCGTCGTGGTCGACGACGAGGAGGGCTACCTCCAATACAAGGCGGGCGAGGGCGCCATCGTCATCACCCACACGGCCGTACCTGAGGCGATCGGCGGGCGCGGCATTGCCGGCGCCCTGGTGCAGGCGGCGCTCGAGTACGCGCGCGCGGCCGGCCTGAAGGTGATCCCGCGCTGTTCCTACGCAGCACGCTACTTCGACACGCACCCCGAGTACGCCGACCTGCGGGAATAGCCGGTTCCGAATGCGGCGCGCTTGTGACAGCATGCGCGCCGCATGCGCCTGAACAAATACATCAGCGACACCGGATTCGCCTCGCGGCGCGAGGCGGACCGCCTCATCTCCGAGGGCCGGGTCACGGTCAACGGCCTGCGCGCGCGCATCGGCGCGGAGCTGGGCGAGGAAGACGACGTCCGGATCGACGGCAACCGCCTGCAGGCGCGCACCGCGGCCAAGGGTCGGCGCCGGCACGTGTACATCGCCCTCAACAAGCCGGTCGGCATCACCTGCACCACCGAAGCCGGGGTCAAGGACAACATCGTCGACTTCGTAGGCCACGCCGAGCGCATCTTCCCGATCGGCCGGCTGGACAAGGATTCCGAAGGCCTGATCCTGCTCACCAGCAACGGCGACATCGTCAACCGGATCCTGCGCGCCGAAAGCCGGCTGGAGAAGGAATATCTGGTGGTCGTGAACCATCCGGTCACGCCCGAGTTCCTGCGTGGCATGAGCCGCGGGGTGCCGGTGCACGGGCAGGTCACCCTGCCGTGCAAGACCGGCAAGCTGGGGAGCCAGGGCTTCCGGATCGTGCTGACCCAGGGTCTCAATCGCCAGATCCGGCTCATGGCCGCGCACTTCGGCTACCGGGTCAAGCAGCTGCTGCGGGTGCGGATCGGCGGCGTGAAGCTGGGCCACCTCAAACCCGGGCAGTGGCGAAACCTGACCGATGCGGAGCTGCGCGGCCTGGTTCCGGACCTGCAGGACTGGTAGCCCTGCCCGGGGTCATGCCGCCCATTCACATTCGCGCTCAAAAGTGATGTATCGTGCGCGCACTGTTTCAAGCCGGGATCACGGTACATCGTGGCTCCGATGCGGTAGATCCTGTGATCCGCTACATCGTTCGCGTTACCCCTTGCTCGACAGTCTCGGCCGCGACCGTGGCCGTGTTCCATCAAACTGTTTCAAGGAGTTACGCAAATGGCCGACGAACGCCAGAATGGCACCGTCAAGTGGTTCAACGACGCCAAGGGTTTTGGTTTCATCACCCCCGAAAGCGGTCCTGACCTGTTCGTGCACTTCCGCTCCATCCAGGGCACCGGCTTCAAGTCGCTGCAGGAAGGCCAGCGGGTCAGCTTCAAGGTAGTGCAGGGCCAGAAGGGCCTGCAGGCCGATGAGGTGCAGGCGGTCTGATCCGTCTGCAAGGCAAGACCATGGAAACCCGGCTCCGGCCGGGTTTTCTTTTGGAAGGAGTTACGTCTCGTGTGTTTCCAGGGCCGCTGCGGCGGCCTGGTAGCAGTTGCGACGGATACTTGATCGCGGCGCGGTTTTCTTTTGCCTGTGTGGATGACGGCATCACATCGTCCGCGCTAACGTTTCGCCCCAATACGTTGCGAACGATGGATCGACCGATGGCACGCGTCTTGGGGAATCGACTGCTCCTCCTTGCCCTGTGCGCCGTGCTGGCAGCAGCCTGCCGGCGCGAGGCACCGGCACCCGAACCCGCGGGTCCGGCCCCCGCAACCACCACGACGGCGCCGCCACCCGCGGTGCAGCTCAAGGATGTGTCCGAACGCGATCCGCGCTACATCGTCGGCATCAGCTACCCGCCCACGGTCAACAAATACCCGGGACTGGCGGCGGAACTGAAGAAATATTCCGATGCCGCGCGGACCGAATTGCAGCAGGCCGTCGATGGCCTCGGGGCGGAGCCGCCGCCGGCACCTTACGACCTGTCGCTGAGCTTCACCCAGCTGGTGGAAACGCCGGGCGTGGTGGCGATCGCGGCCGATGGCAGCAGCTATACCGGTGGCGCGCACGGCAATCCGCTGATCGCGCGCTTCGTCTGGCTGCCACCCGAGCAGCGCCTGTTGACCGCGGCCGAGCTGATCCCCGACCCGAAGGCCTGGCAGGCGATTTCGGACTACGCCCGCGAACAGCTGCATACCAGCCTGTCCCAGCGTATCGACGCCGAGGACATGGACCCCGCCGAACGCGCCGATCTGCTCAAGAACGCCGGCCGCATGATCGAGGAAGGCACGCTGCCCGACGCCGCAAACTTCGCCCAGTTCGAGCCGGTGCTTGCCGCCGACGGCCGCATCCGCGCCCTGCGCTTCGTGTTTCCGCCCTACCAGGTCGGACCGTACGCCGACGGCACCCAGACCGTGGAGGTGCCGGCGAACGTGCTCTTGCCGAACGTCGCGCCCGCCTACCGCGGTCTGTTCGCCACCGGCTGAGCCGAGGCAGCCCGGATGCAAAACCGGCGGCTGCGGGTGGATAATCCCGCGCAGTCATGCGCACGCACGACCGCTATCGCCGGCGCCTGCAGGCCCTGCTCGGGCCGGCCGACGTGCGCCTGGACGGAGACCGCGACTGGGACATGCAGGTCCACCACCCCGGTTTCTACCCGCGGGTGCTGGCGCAGGGCTCGCTGGGTCTGGGTGAGGCCTACATGGACGGCTGGTGGGATGCCCGCTCGCTCGATGGGCTCCTGTTCCGTCTGCTCGACGCGCATGTGGACGAGCAGGTCCACAGCCTGGCCGATGCGTTCGACGCCATTCGCGCCTGGCTGACCAACCAGCAGGATCGTCGGCACAGCTTCGAGATCGGCGAGCGCCATTACGACCTCGGCAACGATCTTTACCGGGCCATGCTCGGGCGCCGCATGGTCTACAGCTGCGGCTACTGGCGCCGTGCGGAAGACCTGGACGCGGCGCAGGAGGCCAAGCTCGACCTGATCTGCCGCAAGCTCGGTCTGAAGCCGGGCATGCGCGTGCTCGATATCGGCTGCGGATGGGGCGAGGCGCTCAGGTTCGCGGCCGAGCGCTATGGGGTCAGCGGCGTGGGCATCACCGTGTCGAAGGAACAGGCCGCGCTCGCCCGCGAGCTTTGCGCCGGCCTGCCGGTGGAGATCCGGCTGCAGGATTACCGCGAACTGGACGAGCGTTTCGACCACGTTTTTTCGGTCGGCATGTTCGAGCACGTCGGGGTCAAGAACTACCGCGCCTATTTCGAGGTGGTGAAGCGCAGCCTGCGCGGCGATGGCCTGTTCCTGCTGCACAGCATCGGCAGCAACATCTCGCGCCACCGCACCGACCCGTGGATAGGGCGCTACATCTTTCCCAATTCGATGCTCCCGTCCGCCGCACAGATCGCCAGGACGGTCGAAGGCCTGTTCGTGATCGAGGACTGGCACGGTTTCGGCACCGACTACGACCTCACGCTGCAGGCGTGGCGCGCGAACGTGGAAGCGGCATGGGATGAACTGCCTGCGCGCTACGACGAGCGTTTCCGCCGCATGTGGCGCTATTACCTGGCGGGCTCGATGGCCAGCTTCCGCGCGCGCCGTATCCAGCTGTGGCAGGTGGTGCTCTCGCCACGCGGCGTGCCAGGCGGCTATGTGGCGCCGAGGTAGTCGCTTTCCCGTCGCGCCGCAGATCGCATTGCTCGTCCCGCAGCGTGCGGCAAGCCAGCCTCAGGGAGTTTGGTTTCCCCCGCCGCCGGGCGGAGAGCAGCTCTGGGCCCGCATCCAGGAAGCCTGGGCCACCGCCTTGGCTTCCGCAGGCGGGAATCCTCGCGGGTAAAGCAGGCGTTAACTCCGACGGACGGCGCTCGTAGCCGGGCTGCGTCGCATGATCTGAGATCGGGTTCGCGCAACCTGCGCGAATGCAGGGTCAATTCCGCTTGGTGTTCCAGGACGCAGTTCACCCAGCAGCCGACGCGGGCTGGGATAATTCCGCGATGCAGCGCACGCATTATCCGCCGCCGCTGGATGGATTCCATCCGGCGGTCGCTGCCTGGTTCGCGGAAACCTTTCCGACGCCGACCCAGGCGCAGGCGCTCGCCTGGCCGGCGATCCGCTCCGGGCGCCACGTGCTGGTGTCCGCGCCGACCGGTTCGGGCAAAACCCTCACCGCGTTCCTGGCGGGCATCGACGGGCTGGTGCGCGATGGTCTGGAGGGACGGCTGCAGGACGCGGTGCGCATCGTCTATGTCTCGCCGCTCAAGGCGCTGTCGAACGACATCCACGTCAACCTGGAACTGCCGTTGCAGGGCATCCGCGAGCAGCTGTCGCGGATGGGCCTTCCGGATGTCGAGATCCGCACCGCGGTGCGTACCGGCGACACCCCGCAATCCGAACGCGCCGCGCTACGCCGGCAACCGCCGCACATCCTGGTGACCACTCCCGAGTCGCTCTACGTCCTGCTGGGCTCCGAGTCCGGGCGCGCCATGCTGGCACCCGCCCGCACGGTGATCGTGGACGAGATCCACGCCGTGGCCGACGACAAGCGGGGCAGCCACCTGTCGCTGTCGCTGGAACGGCTGGAGGCGCTGTGCGGACGTCGGCTGACCCGGATAGGCGTCTCGGCGACGCAGAAGCCGATCGAGGAGGTGGCGCGGTTCCTGATCGGTGCAGGGAATCTGGCCGACAGGCAGCCTGAGCCGGATTGTGGGAGCCGTCTGGGCCGCAATTGCTCTTTTCTGGATCACGACGGCGAACGGCATTCACGGCCGAGGCCGTCCCCACAGGAACCAGTGCCCGGCTGCGAAATCGTCGACATCGGCTACACCCGGCAGCGCGACCTGGCCCTGGCATTGCCCTCGACACCGCTCTCGGTGGTGATGAGCAACGAGCAGTGGGAAGAGGTCTACAGGCAGATCGCGGAACTCGCCGGCGCGCACCGCACGACCCTCATCTTCGTCAATACCAGGCGCATGGCCGAACGCGCCGCGCGCCATCTCGGCGAACTGCTGGGCAAGGAGCATGTCGCGGCCCATCACGGCAGCCTCGCCAAGGAGCTGCGCCTGGATGCCGAGCAGCGCCTCAAGCGTGGCGAGCTGAAACTGCTGGTCGCCACGTCGTCGCTGGAGCTGGGCATCGACATCGGCGACATCGACCTGGTCTGCCAGCTCGGTTCGCCGCGCGCCATTGCCGCGTTCCTGCAGCGCGCCGGCCGCGCCGGGCATCACGTCGGAGGCATTCCGAAGGCGCGTCTGTTCCCAGCATCGCGCGACGACCTGGCCGAATGCGCGGCGCTGCTGGATTGCGTGCGGCGCGGCGAACTCGATGCGCTGCGCATCCTGACCGCGCCGCTGGACGTGCTCGCCCAGCAGATCGTGGCCGAGGTGTCCTCCCAGGAATGGGACGAAGACGCACTCTACGACTGGTTGCGGCGCGCATGGCCGTATCGCGACCTGTCGCGCACGGACTTCGACGCGGTGGTGCGCATGATCGCCGAAGGCTACGCGAGCCGTCGCGGCGTGCGTGCCGGCCTGGTGCACCGCGATGCGGTCAACCGCAAGCTGCGTGGCCGTCAGGGCGGGCGCATGACCGCGGTGATGTCGGGCGGCACCATCCCCGATACCGGCGACTACACGGTGGTGCTTGAACCCGAGGCGGTCACGATCGGCAACGTGAACGAGGATTTCGCCATCGAGAGCATGGCCGGCGACATCTTCCAGCTCGGCAATACCAGCTACCGGGTGTTGCGCATCGAGCCGGGCCGGGTGCGCGTGGAGGATGCCCAGGGTGCGCCGCCGACGATTCCGTTCTGGCTCGGAGAGGCGCCCGGGCGCACCGATGAACTCTCGTTCGGCGTGTCGCGGCTGCGTGAGGAAGTGACCCAACGCCTGGCCCCCGCGGTTGGAAACCAGTTCCCCGCGGTGGCGTTGGAGGAAGGGGCACCGACAGGCGAGGGCGCTCCCTCCACCGATGCCGGGCCCGCGCGTGCCGAGTCGCCGCCGCCCGTGGCCCGCGACAGCGCAATGGCCTGGCTCACGGGCGCGCTGGGGCTCCCGTTCGACGCTGCCCAGCAGCTGCACGATTACATCGCCGCGACCCAGGCCACGCTGGGCGCGTTGCCCACCCACAAACGCATCGTGCTCGAGCGCTTCTTCGACGAGTCCGGCGGCACCCAGCTGGTCATCCATTCGCCGTTCGGCAGCCGTGTCAACCGCGCCTGGGGCCTGGCGCTGCGCAAGCGCTTCTGCCGCAAGTTCAATTTCGAGCTGCAGGCGGCGGCCACCGAAGACGCGATCGTACTGTCGCTCTCCACCAGCCACAGCTTTCCGTTGATCGAAGTCGCCAGCTATCTGCATTCGTCCTCGGCGCTGGACGTGCTGATCCAGGCGCTGCTGGACGCGCCGCTGTTCGGGGTGCGCTGGCGCTGGAACGCCACCACCGCGCTGGCGCTGCCACGCTTCCAGGGCGGCAAGAAGGTGCCTGCACAGCTGCAGCGGATGAAGTCCGAGGATCTGCTGGCCAGCGTGTTTCCCGACCAGGTCGCCTGCCTGGAGAACATCGTCGGCGAGCGCCAGGTCCCCGACCATCCGCTGGTCGCGCAGACCATGAACGACTGTCTCTACGAAGCCATGGACGCCGCCGGCTGGCTGGAAGTCCTGCGCGGCATGGAATCGGGTGAGATCGAAGTGATCGCGCGCGATCTCACCGCGCCTTCGCCGCTGGCCATGGAGGCGATCAACGCCAAGCCCTACGCCTTCCTCGACGACGCGCCGCTGGAAGAGCGCCGCACCCAGGCGGTGCAGTCGCGTCGCTATACCGATCCGCAGGAAGCCAGCGACCTGGGTCGTCTGGATCCAGCCGCGATCGAAGCGGTGCGCGAACAGGCCTGGCCCACGCCGCGTAGCGTGGACGAAATGCACGAAGCGCTGCAGGCGCTGGGTTTTGTCACCGCGGCGGAAGCCGATGCCAACGCTTCGTGGAACGGCTGGCTGATGGCGCTGGCCAGGGACCAGCGCGCCACCCGCGTGGGCGGCGAGGCGGGCGGCCTGTGGACCTGCGCCGAACGCCTGCCGCAGCTGCGCGCGGTGTTTCCGGATGCGCCGCTGTCGCCGCCGATCGAGCCACCACCGGGGTGGGACGCCAGCGGGCACAAGCGCGAATCGTCGGCGACCGAACTCATCCGCGCGCGACTCGGGGGTCTGGGGCCGGCCACGGTCACTGCGCTTGCGCAGGCCCTGCCGGTGCCGCGCGCCGAGATCGACGTCGCGCTGCTGCAGCTGGAAGGCGAAGGCGTGGCGATGCAGGGCCGTTTCACCACCAACAATGCGGCGGCCGAGATCGAGTGGTGCGAACGTCACCTGCTCGCGCGCATCCATCGCTACACGCTGGCGAAGTTGCGGAAAGAGATCGAACCGGTCGAACCGCGCGAGTTCATGCGCTTCCTGTGCGACTGGCAGAAAGTGTCCAAAGGCACGCAGGTCAGCGGCCCGGAGGCGCTGGCGGGCGTACTCGCCCAGCTGGAAGGCTATGAAGCCCCGGCAGCAGCGTGGGAGGGCGAACTCCTCCCCGCACGCGTAAGCGATTACTCCATCGCCTGGCTCGACGATCAGTGCACGGCAGGCCGCACGCTCTGGACGCGCCTACGCGCCGCTTCCGTGGACGCCGAAGCCGCGCGTGCGCCAGCTTCGGTCCGCACCACGCCCATCGTCCTGCTGCCGCGCCGCCATGCGGGCCATTGGACATCGCTGACTTCCGGGAGCGATGCCGCGCCGCTGTCGTCGCGGGCGCAGCGCGTGCTCGATCACCTGGGCTCGCATGGCGCCTCGTTCTTCGACGACCTGGTCGACGGCGCCCGTCTGCTGCAGGCGGAACTGGAAGATGCGTTGGCGGAACTGGTCGCCCGTGGACGCATCCACTGCGACAGCTTCGCCGGGCTGCGTGCGCTGTTGATCCCCGCGTCCAGGCGCACCGGGGGTCGACGTGGCCGTCGCACCTCGCTGTTCGGGCTGCAGGACGCCGGGCGCTGGGCCGCCGTCCCGGTGGCGGTAGAACCGTCGCGCGTGGTGGCCACGGGCACTGCCGAACACGTCGCGCGCACCCTGCTGCGCCGCTACGGCGTGGTCTGCTGGCGGTTGCTCGAGCGCGAGGCCGCCTGGCTGCCGCCGTGGCGCGAACTGGTGCGGGTCCTGCACCGGCTCGAGGCGCGCGGCGAGATCCGCGGCGGGCGTTTCATCGCGGGGCTGTCCGGCGAACAGTTCGCACTGCCGGAAGCCATCGCCCTGATGCGCCAGGTGCGCAGGCGCGCGCGCGATGGCGCGTTCGTCCGCGTGGCGGCGGCCGACCCGCTCAACCTCGCCGGCACGCTGTTGCCAGGCGAGAAGGTGCCGCGTCTGCCCGGCGCCCGCCTGCTGCTGCGCGACGGGCTGGTGGCTGCAACCCTGGTCGCCGGCAATATCGAATTCGTGGACCAGGGCCTCACGCCCGACGAGCAGGCCGAGGCGCGGCGGCTGCTGCGGGGCGAGCCTTCGCATCGACTGCAAGGTTTCGGCGAAGGCGATTTCGATGCGGACATGCCGCTCACAGCTGCTGGCGCAGTTTTCGCGGATTGAGCTTGCAAGCACTTGCCGCATGACCCAGGCCGTAACATGGCCTCGTAGATGCAACCGGGGATTTCTCGCCTTTTTGGCGAGCACGCGGGTACCGTTGCGCCCCGTGGACGCGCTGGCCACGCGATGGCGTCGATACTCTGCACAGGGCTCAATCCGAGCCGACTCACACAATCGCAGGGAATCATCATTTCGTCCGGCGGGCACCTGGTCTTCTACGCGCCGAGTACGAGGAGTCAGACGATGGCCAAGCGCAAGCCGGCGAACACGGAGTCGCGTGTCCGGACAACGGTGAACGCACCGACGTCCACCGGCAACAGTCTGGCCGCGCTGCGCTCCGCCGCGAAGGGTTGCCGCAACTGCGAGCTGTGGAAGGACGCGACCCAGACCGTGTTCGGCGAAGGTCCGGCCAGGGCGCGGGTGCTGGTAGTGGGCGAACAGCCGGGCAACGAGGAGGACCTGCAGGGGCGGCCGTTCGTCGGTCCCGCCGGCAAGCTGTTCGACAAGGCGGTCGCCGAGCTCGGCCTGGATCGGTCTGCGATGTACGTCACCAACGCAGTCAAGCATTTCCGCTTCGAGATGCGCGGCAAGTTCCGCCTGCATCGCAGCCCCACGTCGGCACATGTGCGCGCCTGCCATGTCTGGCTGGAAGGCGAGCTGCGCCGGGTCAAGCCCGATATCGTCGTTTGCCTGGGTGCGATCGCCGCCAAGGCTGTGTTCGGCTCGGGGTTCGGTCTGATGCGCGAGCGCGGGACATGGCAGGAACTGCCGGGAGGTGCGCGTGGCTTCGCGACCGTGCATCCGTCGTGGGTGTTGCGCCAACGCGATTCGGCTTCACGCGAGCAGGCCTACCGCGACTTCGTCGCCGACCTGGAACTGCTTGTCGAGTCGCGGAGCTGATCAGTGGCCATGGCGGGCGATGCTGTTGTCATCGCCATAGCCGGTGTGATCAGGTCCGGCTGGCGAACGCCCTGTTCACGCAGCGCTGGTAGCGCGTCTGCACCCGGGTGGCGAACCATTCGGTGGTCAGCTCGCGCGTGATCTTTGGGCTTTGCAGGGTGATCCGCGGGATCACCGCACGCGGCAACGCGCGACCGGCCCGCTGCTCGGCCAGCGCAAACACACGCCGATAGAGCTCGGTCCGTTCGAACTCCAGTCGATCGCCTGCGAGCAGTTGCCTGTGGATCGCCTCGTGGCTCATGTCGAGCTGCGGCGCCAGGGAGCGCACTGCAGCTTCGGTGGCACCGACCCGGCCGCCTTCGAGCACGATGTCGCCGTCCAGCGCTAGCGCCACGCCGCTGGCCTCGGTCACTGCGGCCTGGAACGCCGCGTTGCGGCTGGCATACCAGCCGGCGTTGAAGTCCGCGAAACGATGGATGTGGCGATCGTAACTGGTCGGATAACCGAGCAGATGGGCGATCCCAAAGTACAGGCCGCCGCGGCGCGTGAACACCTCATGCCGGATCGAGTCACCGCCGGCGTAGGGATAGCCGTGTTCGCGCGCATGGCGCTGGGCGAAGTCGATGCTGACCTGCATCGGGCCGCCGGTGCGCACCGGGTTGCTGGCGCCCAGCAGGCGCCTGCCCAGCGGCAGCTTCGCGATCATCTCCTCGTACAGGCCGCTCAGCTCCCTCTCGGTGCGCACGCGCTCGAGGCGTTTGCCGAAGCTGCGTCCATCGGCAGATTTCAGTTTCAGCGCGGCGCTCACCACGAATCGCGGAACCTTCTTCTGCGCCGCCCGGCGGTCGATTTCCGTGCGCGCGATGCGCGCCAGTCCCGGCACGACGGGATCGGCACGATAGGTCGATTCCTGTTCCGTCACCGCCAATGCCGCACACAGATTTTCGGTGCTCGCCGGAATATCGAGCAGCTGGAAAGCCGATTGGATCTCCGCGGCCCAGCCCTGGCGGTCGCTCACGCTTGCGGGAATCAGCTGCGCCAGCTGCGCGCGTACCTCGGCGGGTGCCCGTGGCGGCGCGCGAACCGGGCGCTGTGCCGAACACGCCGCGAACAGAGCGAGCATCAGAAGCAGGCCGAAGCGGCCGACTGTGCGGAGGCCATGCCTGGGATTTTCGTTGCTGAAGGGAACGGTCAATGCGTTACCAATCTGCGTGCGATCTGCCCGGGGAGATACTCCACCATCATCTGCAATCCCATTCCGTCTGCGCCCGATGCCGGCATCCTACCTTGGCACGAACTGCGCGCCAGACGAGGTTTTGACGTGGCGTCAGTGCCGGCCCGACCGTATCGAAGAACTATTCATCCGGCCTGCGCTAAGGTTCGAAAATTCCAGCAACGGGAGACTCGCGATGGCCACCGGTTGGGCCGGCGACGGCGCGGTACAGGACCAGATCGACGCGACCATCAAGGACGCGATCCAGCGTGCGCGCAGCCAGCTGCCCAGCGGACCCGGCCTGGAACGCTGCGAGCAATGCGACACCCTCATTCCCGAGGCGCGGCGCAAGGCGATCCCGGGCGTACGCCTGTGCGTGCCATGCCAGGAAGCGCACGATGCCGAGGAGGCGGGCTTCAGCGGTTACAACCGGCGCGGCAGCAAGGACAGCCAGCTCCGCTGAGGCGTTGCCGGATCGGCGCATGAATGCTTCAGGCGCCGCCGCCACGCCGGTTCCTGAATTCGTGCGGGCGCAACGCCTTCGTAACAGGCGCGCCCGCATATTTACGGCATGAACCACGCCCAGCTGTCCAGCGCTCTCAAGGCACTCGAGCGCGACCTGCCGACCCTGTGCGCAGGCGCGGATTTCCAGCCCAGGTTCGAGGCGCAGGTCGCCCGGCTTTCCGCACAGGCCGAGGATCCCGACGATGCGCTGTACGTGATCGAACGCGCGGACACGATGCTCGGGGATTTGGGCATCGACTGGGCGCGTGGCGGTGAGTTCAACCCGCGGCAGCCGCCTGCGTCGCCGGATCGATCCTCTTGATCTTCAGTATGGGTGGCCATGACCCTGCGCGGCGCGCGCACGGTCGCGCACGAGTTCGCCCGTCGCCGCCGGCACGATCTGCCCGATATCCGTATCGGTCCTAGGGTCAGCGCGTCGCCGGCCGACAACTGCATCCATGGCCGTGAAGACTCACGCGCGCCTGGCCGGAACCGCGTCGCGATAGCGGAACGTCAACCAGATGCCTACCGCGATCGCGTAACACAGGTTGGGGATGAAGGCGCGATCCAGGCTGGTGACATGCGTGGTGAGCGCGATGTAGTTGGTGTAAGCCGCCTGCGATGCGGTGAACGCCGCCACGATCAGCATCGTGCGTACCCAGACCGGATTGCCGATGCGCATCGCCAGGATCGTGGCTTCGGAAACCGCCACGCCGATCAGGAAGGGCATCAAACCGCCAATGAGAGCCAGGCTCAGCAGATTGTCCTGGACGCGCGCTCGCAGCATCAGGTCCGCGAAGGTGACGCCAAGCGGCCGGCTCAGCAGGAACAGCAACAAGCCCGAGCAGAATGACATCACACGAACGTATTGTTCGGCGCCGCTGGAGGCCATGATGACCTTGATCGCGATCCACAGCTGGCTGGAAATCGTCAGCAGGATCAGTACCTGCTCGAGTACGGTGAAGGCATCCCATCGCATGCGTACGGTCGCGTCCAGGCGGTTGCAGGCAGGATAACCGCAGCCGTCACGCCTGTCTGCCGACGACGCTTCCTGACCCGGTCCGGAACACCGGTCCATCCGCCGTCAACGAAACCAGCCGCGCGCGGTTGTTCCTGGGGCGCGTTGTGCGCCAAAGGAGAGCCGACATGACGAAATCCTGGTTGATGACTGCCATCCTGGCGGCGTTGGTCGCCACCGGAAGTACCGATGCAGTAGCGGCGCATCGTGACCGCGACAACAACCCGCCGGGCCCGCGTGGCGGTGCCGGCACCAACTGGGAGAATCCGCCCGGTTGGCGGGGCGGCCCCGGTGCATCGCCGGACTATCGCTATTGGCGCCACCAGGGACATCGCGTCCGCTTCGACCGCGTGTCCGCCGGGTACTACTACAGCCCCGCATACGGCTACTGGCACCCCGCGTACGGGTTCTGGAATCAGGTCGCGCGCTGCTGGCTGGATGCGGACGACAATCCGCCCGGGCCACGCGGTGGCCGGGGCACGAACTGGGAAAATCCGCCCGGCTGGCGTGGTGGCCCGGGGGCATCACCGGATCGCTTCGCGCGCTGCCGATGAGCCTTGGCTGCGATGGCGGGGCGCGGTACTGGTCACCGCGCCCCGCGTTGCCTCGTCAATCAGGCCCCGCGTTCGCCGGCTGCGGCCTTGCCGTCTTCGGACTCCCGGGTGACCGCGTTGGCCGCGGCCTCCGCCGGATCGGCGATGTTCGCGGGCGCCGCGGGTAGCGGATCGAACAGACCCGGAACAGCGACCTCGGTTTCTACATTTTCCATCGCGCCCGATGCGGCCGACGTCTGTTCGGGGGTCACGGTCTCGTCAGCGGAGGGGAGTACCGGATCCACCAAAACCACGTTGTTGCTGGGTGCAGGTTCGATCGGATCGACGGGCGAGGGCGCAACGTCGGTTTCGGCAGCCACCAGCGCATCGATTTGCTCGGAGGCATCGATCCCGGCAGGTTCGGTCTGCTCGTCCGCGGGAGGCCGGGACCCGATCTGCGGCGCGGCAGGGTACTGCGTGTCGGCGAGTTGAGGCGCAGTCAGGTCGGCGCCCGGTGCCTGCATCTGGTCGGTTTGGTCGGGTCGTCGCGAATGCTGCTCGCGCTCCGGCGCGACGACCTGCAACGCCGCTGTTTGCGTGTCGATCAGGCGCGTTGCCTGCGGGTCCTGTGCCCGTGGCGCATCGCCACCCACGATCTCGAGCGCGCCCTGCCTGGAATCGATCAGCCTCACCGGCGCGGGAACGTCCTCGAAATCGAACTCCGGCTGCGAGTCGCTGGCCGCCAACGTGTGGCCGTCCGCAGCGTCGTCCTGCAGCGCCTCGATGGCGTCGGCGGCAGCGCCCGTGGCCATGGCCTCGCCTCCCTTGCGACGGCGACGGCCACCGCGGCGTCCGCGCCTGCGACGTCCGCTGCCTTCGGCGCCGGCCTGGCTTTCGTCATCGTGGGCATCGGTGCCCACGGTCGTGGACGCGACCTCGGACGCGTCGGCGGCCGCGGTCCGCACGTTGGCGGATGGGGCTTCCTGACGGACTGGGCTGGTGGTCGGGGTAGGGGCGGGCACGCTCACGGCAGCGCCGGGCTCTGCGGGCACCGACGCGATGTCCTTGCGCGCAGCATCTTCCGCCGCGCGCAGCTGGCCCGGTTCGACCGGTCTGGCTTCCTGGGTCTGCGGCTTGGCCTGCTTCTGTGGGCCTGCCTGCCTGGGTTGCTTCTGCTTTTGCGCCTTGTCCTGCTTGGGCTGCTGCGCCGGCTGCGGTTGCGGCTGCGCCGGTGCCTGTGCACGCCGCTCGTCGCGGCGTGATTGGTCGCGACCCGGGCGGCTGCCGCGCCCGTCGCGCTCGCGGCGCTGGCCATCGCGGCCTTCCCGCTTCTGGCGTGCGTTCTCGTCGCTCTGGCGGGTCGCCGGTGCGGCCGCGGCCGTAGCGGAAGTACCGCCGAACATCGACTTCAGCCAGCCAACGAGGCCACCGCTGGCAGGTGCCGCCGCGACCGGCGCTGGCGCGGGCGCCGACACGGCCACCGGTTCCGGACGCGGTTCGCGGATCGGAGCGGGCTGCGCCGGCTTGACGTTGCGCACCGCGGCCGGCGGCGGCACGTTGAGATTGGCCTTGGTCAGGGCGATGGTGCTCAGCTTGCGCGGGGTCCCGCGCTGATAGCTGGGCCTGGACGATTCCTCGCCCAGTTCGTTCTCACGCAGACGCGTGACCTCGTAGTGCGGAGTTTGCAGCTGCTCGTCGGCGACGATCACGATTGGAGCCTCGTGGCGCTGCTCGATCTCGGCCAATGCGCGGCGCTTCTCGTTGAGCAGGTAGTTGGCGATCTCCACCGGCGCCTGCACCAGCACCTGGCCGGTGTTGTCCTTCATCGCGTGCTCCTCGGCGACGCGGATGATCGACAGCGACAGCGATTCCACGCTGCGCATGCGGCCATGGCCTTCGCAGGTGGGGCAGACCAGCTGGCTGGATTCGCCCAGGCTCGGACGCAGGCGCTGGCGCGACATTTCCATCAGGCCGAAGCGGGAGATCCGGCCCAGCTGCACGCGGGCGCGGTCGTACTTGAGCGCGTTCTGCAGCTTGTTCTCGACGTCGCGCTGATGCTTGTTCGACGACATGTCGATGAAGTCGATCACCACCAGGCCGCCCAGGTCGCGCAGCCGCATCTGGCGCGCGACTTCCTCGGCCGCTTCCAGGTTGGTGTTGAACGCGGTTTCTTCGATGTCACCGCCCTTGGTGGCGCGCGCTGAGTTCACGTCGATCGCGGTCAGCGCCTCGGTCTGGTCGATCACCAGGGCGCCGCCGGAGGGCAGGCGCACCGTGCGCTCGTAGGCATTCTCGATCTGGGACTCGATCTGGAAGCGGTTGAACAGCGGGGTGTCGTCGGTGTAATGCTTGAGTTTGCGCAGGTTGTGCGGCATGACCTGCTGCACGAATTCCTTCGCTTCCTCGTACATCTCCGGCGTGTCCACCAGGATTTCGCCGATGTCGGCACGCATGTAATCGCGCAGGGCGCGGATGATCAGGCGCGACTCCTGGTAGATCAGGAACGGGGAGGGCTTGCTCAGCGCAGCCTCGGCCACCGCCCGCCAGATGCTGAGCAGATAGTCCAGGTCCCACTGCAGTTCTTCCGCGTCGCGGCCCACGCCGGCGGTGCGGATGATCACACCCATGTCGTCGGGAATGGTCAGCGCATCCATCGCCTTCTTCAGCTCGGCGCGATCGTCGCCCTCGATCCGGCGCGAGACGCCGCCGGCCGTGGGCGAGTTCGGCATCAGCACCATGTAGCGGCCGGCCAGCGAGATGAAGGTGGTCAGCGCGGCGCCCTTGTTGCCGCGCTCCTCCTTGTCGACCTGGACGACGACTTCCTGGCCTTCGCGCAGCAGTTCCTTGAGCGAACCCTTGTTGGGGTCGACGCCGGACTGGAAGTAATCGCGGGAAATTTCCTTCAGCGGCAGGAAGCCGTGGCGCTCGGCGCCGTACTCGACGAAGGCGGCTTCCAGCGAAGGCTCGAGCCGGGTGATGCGGCCCTTGTAGATGTTGGACTTCTTCTGTTCCTTGGACGGCTGCTCGATATCGATGTCGTAGAGCGTCTGGCCGTCGACGATCGCCACGCGCAGTTCTTCTGCCTGCGTGGCATTGATCAGCATGCGTTTCATTGTTGCGTTCCTCGCGCGCTTCAGCACGCGGAACGCCGAGGCGTTTCGTCTGGACCTGCAACCGGCGGCCGGCCGCGCAAGGCGCAGCGGCAGCCCGATGTTTCCAGCGCTGCAACACCACGGCATGCCGCGGGAGCGCTTCATTCTTCTGGTGTGTTACTGGGCCGGCGGCGCTTTTGGCCGGTCACTGGGCGGGTTGGGTCGCCCGTCAGGACCAGGCCGCGGCATCGCGCGGGACATGTTCTTGCGCAGGCGTCCTGCATTCCATCCGGAAGCAGAGCCTGGCGATGGCCGGGTTTGCCGATCAGCCGCTAACATGTCCGCCCCTGGGGCGGTGGCCGCGCACTGCATCGGAATTCGCGGGAGCGGGGTTTTCGGCCCATGCCGGCGGACAGCAACGCTGTCGAACGGCGACAACTCCCTAGCGAAATCAAACCTTTATCTCGCGGGCTGAGTGTAACAGACCAAGGCCCACGATGACCCGTTCAGATTCCAAGACCACGGACAGGCCCGCCGGTGCCGGCGTGCGCCTGGTGCGCGTGCCGGAGGACCGCGCCGGGCAGCGTCTCGACAACTTCCTCCTGGGCGAGCTCAAGGGAGCGCCCAGGTCATTGATTTACAAGGTGGTGCGCAGCGGCCAGGTCCGGGTCAACGGCGGCCGGGCCAAGGCCGAGCGCCGGCTCGAGACTGGGGACGAGATCCGGATTCCCCCGGTTCGTCTCAGCGAGGCCGGCGACAAGGGTCGGCCGGCGGCGGGGCTGCTGGAGGCGATGGCGGCCAGCATCGTGTTCGAAGACGCGCGCCTGCTGGCGATCAGCAAGCCCTCAGGAGTGGCCAGCCACGGCGGCAGCGGCATCGGCTTCGGGGTGATCGAGACCCTGCGGGCATTGCGCCCGGACGAAACACTGGAGCTGGTGCACCGACTCGACCGGGACACATCGGGCCTGATGGTGGTGGCGAAGAAGCGCTCGGCGCTGCTCGAATTGCAGGCCCTGATGCGGGAAGACCCTGCCGATGGGAAGCCGGGCATCAGCAAGCGCTATCTCGCGCTGCTGGTCGGCCGGATGCCGGACGGGGTGATGTCGGTGGACGCGCCGCTGCACGTCGGGCTGCGCCAGGGTGGCGAGCGGCACGTGCAGGTCGTATCGGATAGAAGCGGCGCAGGCGGCAAACCGTCGCTCAGCCACTTTCGGGTCCTGGAGCGGCGCGGTGGGCACAGCTATTGCGAAGTGCGGATCGAGACCGGCCGCACCCACCAGATCCGCGTGCATGCCCAGCACATCGGCCATCCGGTGGCGGGCGACGACAAATACGGCGAGCCGGAGGTCAACCGGCGGCTGCGGGAGCAGGCGGGCCTGCGGCGACTGTTCCTGCATGCCGCGTCGTTGGAGTTCGCTCTCGACGCGGGCAGGACGCCTTACGTGCTCAATGCGCCGCTGGCACCGGAACTGATGGATGTGCTGGATCGGCTGGCCTGACGGCGTTGCGGGTTGCACGCCAGAGGGGCGCCGGATCGTTGGCCTCGCGCACGCGACACGAGTGGCGCCGCGCGCATCTTGCCGGTTGGGGTAATCGGAATCAGGAGGCCAGCGCGTCGGCCTTCGCCGCACAAATGAAGTCGTTCTCGCTCAATCCGCCCACGTCGTGGGTCGAATAACGCACCACGACGCGGTCGTAATGCACGCCGAGGTCGGGATGGTGGTCTTCGCGGTTGGCCATGTGCGCCAGCGCGTTGACGAAGGACATGGTCCGGTAATAGTCCTTGAACGCGAAGGTCCTGGACAGCGCATGGCCGTTCTCGGCGATTTCCCAGCCGGGCAATTCAGGCATGAGTTCGCGGATCCGGGCTTCGCCCAGCCGGTGCTCGCTGCCCTTGCGGGGAATGCAATGGGCCTGGGCCAGGGGGATAAGATCGGTCATCACGGGCTCCTCCCGCTGGAGCATGAACGCCGGATGGCGGCTGGAACGCCCTGCGTGCAGCCATGGGCGGACGGATGAGTCAGGCCGATAGAATACGCCCATGATCCAGATTACCGAATCCGCGCAGACCCACTTCCGCAAGCTGATCGAGCGCGAGGAGATCGCCGGTCTTGGCGTCAAGCTGGCCGCAGTGAACCCGGGCACCGCGCATGCCGACGTGCGTCTTGAATTCGCAGAAAGCGCCGACCTGCAGGGCGATGAATGGGCGATCGACTGCGAAGGCTTCACCCTCTGGCTCGACGCCGCAAGCGCACCGTTCCTCGATGGCGCGCTGATCGATTACGAACACAAGACGACCGGCGGCCAGCTGCAGATACGCGCGCCGAAGATCAAGGGCGAAGTGCCTTCGGAATCGGCCTCGCTGGTGGAGCGCGTGCGCTGGGTGGTGGAGCACGAGATCAATCCGCAGCTGGCGCAGCACCGCGGCAACGTGGCCGTGCAGGAAGTCACCGCCGAAGGCGTGGTGGTCCTGCGTTTCGGCGGCGGCTGCCATGGCTGTGGCATGGCTGATGTCACCCTGAAACAGGGCATCGAAAAAACCCTGATGGAGAAGGTGGAGGGCGTGACCGCGGTTCGCGACGCGACCGATCACGACAGCGGCGCCGCGCCGTACATCGCGCGGGACCACGCCGCTTGAGCGCACCGCCGCAAGATGCGCACCGCGCGTCCTGACGGCTGAAGGCGGCGCGGCATGTATTCGTCCCACGAACTGATCGAGGCGCTGCTCGCGCGGGGCCGCAAACGCCTGTGGTTCCGCAACCAGGCCGAAGAAACTCCGCCGGGCGAGTTCCCACCCGGCTGGAAAGCATGGTTCGCGTCCATGCGCGAACGCGCCGGCGCGGTCACCGGCGCAACCGCCGAGGCCATCGTCGCGATTTTCCTGCGGCGCGAGCTGGCGATGCCGGCCCCGCGCAGTGCTGACCTCAACCGCTGGCAGGCGTTCGGCGCGCTCTGGCGTCAGCAGTGGCATGCATCGGAGCCGGAAACCGCGCGCGATCGCATCGTCGCCGTGGTCGTCACCTTGCTGGTGCATCTGGTGCTGGCGATCCTGCTGTTGTGGATCGCTTATGTGCGTTTCATGGGCATGCCCCCGCCGCCCGGCGAGGATGTCGTGCAGGTGGAATACATTGGCGAAGGCACACCCGAGGAAACCGGCGGCGGCGCGCCTGCGGCCGAAACGATCATCGAACTGCCCGAGGCCGCGGCAGCCGCACGCCCGGATGCTGCCTCCGAACCGGCGCCGGCCGCTCCGGCGGCACCGCCCACGGAACCAACTCCACAGCCGCCGTCCGAAGCGCAGGCGCAGCAGCCGCTCGTGGTGACCGAGACGCCCGTACCCGATTCCGATTTCGTCGTACCGCCCACCACGCCGCCCGAGCTGCAGGTGACCACGCCGCAACTCGAACGCCCCACCTTGCAGGCGATCGAGCGCGAGGTGCAGGTTGTCGAGACGCCAACCCCGCCTGCGATCAGGCCACAGGTCGCCGAAAGACCCGTGGAGGTGCCACAGGTACAGCCGGCCCAGGTGGAGGTACGTACGCGCGATGTGCCGTTGCTGCCCCGCCCGCAAGCCATCCCCCAGGTGGCCGAACAGACGCAGCCGGCCCCACGCATCGACGCGCCGGCGCAGCAGGTCCGCGCACGGGACATCCCCCTGGCGTCTTCCAGCGGCCAGCAACGCACGCCCCAGCCGGCCACCGGCACCGCACCTGCGGCGACCCCGTCGCCGTCCGGGACTTCGCCCTCGTCCAGCGCATCCACACCGAGCGGTCGGCCCGCCGCGAGCAGCGGCGATCGGCCCGCGGCAGCCACGGCCGGACGCGGGGCCAGCCCGATCGCACCGCCGGGTGCCTGGCCCACGCCGCAGCGTGGGGACGACTGGGGCGAATCCGATCGCAATCGGCCTGGTGGCAACGCCGGGACGCAGTCGGGCCTGTTCAATGCCGACGGCAGCCCGAAGCTGCCACCGGGTACTGCGGCGCCCGGCGGCGGCTTCCCCCCGGGTAGCGACAACTGGACGCGGGACCAGCTCGATCGCTACGGCACCTGGTCCAAGCGTCCACCGATCGGCTACGAGCCGACCCGCTTCGACCAGTACTGGATTCCCAGCGGCACGCTGCTGGAAGAGTGGGTGCGGCGCGGCATCAAGAGCATGGCGATCCCGATCCCGGGAACCTCGAAGAAGATCAACTGCACCATCTCCCTGCTGCAGCTGGGCGGGGGATGCGGGATCAGCGACCCGAACCTGCAGGATCAGGAAGCCATCGCCCGACCGCCGCCGGACATCCCGTTCAAGCCCGAACTCCAGGAAGACCAGGACGCGCTCAAGCAGCCGTAACCTGGCGCTATCCCCGGCGGGCGGCGTTCCTGGCGCCCGCTCGCCGGAATCCACGTCGGCGTGCTTCGAGCGGCGATCCGCCATGGAAAAGGGGCCTTGCGGCCCCTTTTTCTTCTACCCGACGCGACGATCCGCTCTCAGTTCGTGCCGTGCAGGTCGCGCAGCTGGCTCGGACGCGAGCCGAAATAGGCGGCCAGGTCGGCGATCTGCTGGTCGCTCAAGTCCTTGGCCTGCTGCGACATCAGCGCGTGCTCGCGGTCGCCATCGCGGTACATCTGCAGCGAGTGCGCGATGTAGTCGTGGTACTGGCCGCCCAGCTTGGGATAGGTCGCGTCGATCGGCGCATTGCCGTCCTTGCCATGGCAGTCGATGCAGGACTGGCCGGTGGCCTTGCCCCTGGTGTTGGCCTGTTTTTCGCCCGCGTCGATGTGTCCGGGGGGCAAGCCTGCGGACGACGAGGTGTGTCCCTCCGCACGGTCGGCGGCGGAATGCTCGGCGGGCGTATCGCCCGACGAACACGCGGCCAGGGCGAGCGCAAGCAGGGAGGCGGTGAGGAGGATGCGGGTCCGGGTCATGGTCGTGGTCATGGCAGGGCTCACGGCTTCAGGGCCGACAGATAGGCGGCGATATCGGCGATGTCCTGCTCGGAAAAGCTCTGCGACTGCGCCTGCATGGTGGGGTGCTTGCGCGTGCCCCTGCGGTACTCGCCCAGCGCGTTGAACAGGTACTGCTCGGACTGCCCGCCGATCCGCGGCACGTGGTAGTTCGGGTACGCGTTCTTGTAGCCGGTGACGCCGTGGCATCCCTGGCAGGTGTAGGTAAGGGCCTTGCCACGGGCCGCGTCGCCCTGGAGTGCGCCCTGCACCGGCGCCGCGGGCTGGCTTGCCGGGGCTGGGGTCTGCGCTAGGGCGGTCGGGGCTAGTACGCAGGCAAGCGCAAGGCAGGCGGCGATCGGCAACGGTCGCGTCATGTCGTGGTTCCGCAATCCTGATGGCTGGAAAACTGGCTGTCGCTGCGCCGCGAACCCCTGCGTCGCGCAATCCGGACAGTATAGCCGGCGCGTCCAAATCGTTCACGGTCTGTCCGGACGGTGCGGCATACGATCGGAAAACCGCAAGTTCGCCCGCAATCGCCATCGTTGGCGCTGGGATGCAACCGCCGTGCGGCCTCGCGCATCCCTTGGAGCATCGGGTTCGAGCGTGACTTTCCGCACCATGACTTAAGGCGGATGTCATCGAGCCTTTGGGTGATATACCTTGCTACAACACCATTGGGGCTAGCGATCATGTCCGTGTCGAACCATTCTGCCGCCTCGCGTCCCTCGCGAGCCGGGCTTCCTGCCATGTCGGCGGCACTGCTGCTGGCCCTGATCGCCGTCCTCGCCGGATGCAAGAAGGGAGGCGAGGCCCAGGCCAAGGACAAGGAAGACAAGGGGCCCGAGGCGGTACCGGTGGAAGTGGTCGCGGTGGCACGTCGCCCGATCGCCGCGAGCTATTCCGGGACCGCGCCGCTGGAAGCCCGCGCCGAATCCCAGGTGGTCGCCAAGACCTCCGGCGTCGCCCTTGCGGTGCTGGTGGAGGAAGGCCAGATGGTGCGTGCCGGCCAGGTGCTGGTCCGGCTCGATCCCGACCGCGCACGCCTGCAGGCCGCGCAGAGCGCGGCGCAGATGCGCAAGCTGGAAGCCAACTACGCGCGCTCGACCCAGTTGTCCAAGCAGCAGCTGATCAGTGCGAACGATTTGGACCAGCTCAAGTACGACCTGGAGAACGCGCGGGCCGTCAACCGCCTGGCGAACCTGGAACTGTCCTATGCCAACGTGGTCGCGCCGATCTCCGGCGTGATCGCCTCGCGCTCGATCAAGACCGGCAACTTCGTCCAGATCAACACCCCGATCTTCCGCATCGTCGATAACTCGCGTCTGGAAGCCACGCTCAACGTGCCCGAGCGCGAACTGGCGACCCTCAAGCCGGGCCAGCCGGTGTCGATGCAGGTCGATGCCATCCCCGGCCGGAAGTTCGAGGGCGTCGTCGATCGCGTCGCGCCTGTGGTGGACTCGGGCAGTGGCACGTTCCGCGTGATCGCCGCCTTCGCCGGTGGCGGACTGCTCCAGCCCGGCATGTTCGGGCGCGTGCGCATCGACTATGACCAGCGCGCGGATGCGATCGTCATCCCGCGGGTCGCGCTGCTGGAAGGCGAGGGCGATCCGGCCGTGTTC
Organism: Lysobacter sp. M15; assembly: GCF_022662515.1. Lineage (NCBI taxonomy): Bacteria > Pseudomonadati > Pseudomonadota > Gammaproteobacteria > Lysobacterales > Lysobacteraceae > Lysobacter > Lysobacter sp. M15. Next base: position 88,365 of record NZ_JAKPBV010000005.1, read on the forward strand.
ACCGTGCGCGCCGGCAAGGCGGTGCGGGTGCCGGTGAAACTCGGTTACGTCGATGGCGCCTGGGCTGAACTGCGCTCGGGTCTGAAGCTCGGTGAGCCGGTGGTCACCGCGGGCAAGGTCGCATTGCGCGATGGCAGCGCGGTGCAGGTACTGGGTCAGCCCGAGACGAGGACCGCGGCGGCACCGGCCACCACCAAAAAGCAGTAGCCCAAGAGGCCGCAGCCGATAGTTCCTGCGCGGCCGGGGCGTAGCGCCCCGGATCGCGAGCGCCAACCCCGCATCGCAATAGCCACATACACGTCGAGCCGCGCGAATCCGCGGAGCACCGATCACCACACAGGTCGCACTGGCGCATGAACACAGGTTCCGAGCACAAGTCCTCCCATCCGCCGGTGCCCGGATCTGGCGCCGGTTTCAGCCTGGTCGAGTTCTCGACCCGTCGCCGGGTGACCGTGGCGATGGTGACCCTCACCTTCGTGATGTTCGGCCTGATCGCGCTGAGCGAGCTGAAGGTCAATCTGCTGCCGGACCTGAGCTACCCGACGCTCACCGTGCGGACCGAATACGCCGGCGCCGCACCGGCCGAGATCGAAACCCTGATCAGCGAACCGGTGGAAGAGGCCGTGGGCGTGGTCAAGGGCCTGCGCAAGCTGAAGTCGGTTTCGCGCACCGGACAGAGCGACGTGGTGCTCGAGTTCGCCTGGGGCACCGACATGGACCAGGCCAGCCTCGAGGTCCGCGACAAGATGGAGATCGTGCAGCTGCCACTCGAGGCCGAGCCTCCCGTGCTGCTGCGCTTCAATCCCAGCACCGAGCCGATCATGCGCCTGGTGCTTGCCGCGAAGGGTGGGGATGACGACAGCATCCGCCGTCTGACCGAATTGCGCCGCTATGCCGACGACGATCTGAAGAAGAAGCTCGAGCCGGTCGACGGCGTGGCTGCGGTGAAGGTCGGCGGCGGTCTCGAAGACGAAGTCCAGGTCGATATCGACCAGCAGAAGCTCGCCCAGCTCAATCTCCCGATCGACACCGTCATCCAGCGACTGCAGCAGGAGAACGTCAACATCTCCGGTGGGCGGCTGGAGGAAGGCACCCAGCGCTACCTGGTGCGCACGGTCAACCAGTTCGCCAGCGTCGAGGAAATGCGCGAGATGCTGGTGACCACCCAGAGTGCCGGTGGCGGCGGCGCTGCGAGCGCAGCCGAGGAAATGGCGCGCGTTGCCGCCGCCTCGGGCGACGCGGCTGCGATGGCCGCGGCCGCGCGTGCGCAGAGCAGTTCGAGCAGTTCGACGACGGTTGCCGGCGGCATGCCGGTGCGTCTGAAGGACGTCGCCGACGTGCGCCAGGGTTTCAAGGAGCGCGAAGCAATCATCCGCCTGGGCGGCAGGGAAGCGGTCGAGCTGGCCATCTACAAGGAGGGCGATGCGAATACCGTCGCCACTGCGGATGCCATCTCCAGGCGACTCGAACAGCTCAAGGAGCAGATGCCCGCGGACATCGAACTGACGGTGATCGACGACCAGTCGCAGTTCATCCGTCACGCCATCAGCGACGTCAAGATGGACGCCGTGATCGGCGGCTTCCTGGCGGTGCTGATCATCTTCCTGTTCCTGCGCGATGGCTGGAGCACGTTCGTGATCGGCCTGTCGTTGCCGGTCTCGATCATCGCCACCTTCTTCTTCATGGGCCAGTTCGGGCTGAGCCTCAACGTGATGTCGCTGGGCGGCCTTGCGTTAGCCACGGGCTTGGTGGTGGACGACTCGATCGTGGTCCTGGAATCGATCGCCAAGGCGCGCGAACGAGGTCTCGGAATCCTCGAAGCCGCCATCGCCGGTACCCGCGAAGTGAGCGTGGCCGTGGTTGCGTCCACGCTGACCACGATCGCCGTGTTCCTGCCGCTGGTGTTCGTGCAGGGCATTGCCGGGCAGCTGTTCCGCGACCAGGCGCTGACGGTGGCGCTGGCGATCTTCATGTCGCTGATCGTGTCGATGACGCTCATCCCGATGCTCAGCGCGCTGCGGGGTCGTCCTTCCGGAAGTTTCGCTGAAGAACCGCCGCATCCGCGCTGGCAGCCGCGCGCGAAGTGGCAGAAGCCAGTCGCAGTCGGCAAGCGCGGAATCGGGTTCGCATTGCGTGGGTTCTTCTACGGCCTGGCCTGGCTCGTGGTCAGGCTGTGGTGGGGCATCGGCGCCGTTGTCGGCCCGGTGATGCGCAAGTTCAGCGATCTGGCGATGGCCCCCTACGATCGCGCCGAGCGCGGCTATCTGCGGTTGCTGCCCAATGCCCTGCGCAGGCCGACCCTGGTCCTGGTACTGGCGGCGGCGGCGTTCTTCGGTGCCCTGATGCTGGTGCCGATGCTCGGCGCGGATCTGATCCCGCAGCTGGCGCAGGACCGCTTCGAAATGACGGTGAAGCTGCCGCCGGGCACGCCGCTGCGCGAGACCGATGCGCTGGTGCGCGACCTGCAGGTTGCGCACAGCAAGGACGAGGGCATACGTGCGCTCTACGGCGTCAGCGGTACCGGCACGCGGCTGGACGCCAATCCAACCGAAAGCGGAGAGAACATCGGCAAGCTGAGCGTGGTGATGGCCGATGGCGGCAGCAAGGAACTGGAAGCGGCCGAAACCGAGAAGCTGCGCGCGAGCATGCGCAACCACCCCGGCGCGCAGGTCGACTTCGCAAGGCCCGAACTGTTCAGTTTCTCGCCGCCGCTGGAAATCGAGCTGCAGGGCCAGGACCTGGAGGGCATCGAGCGCGCCGGGCAGCAGCTCGCGGCGATGCTGCGCAAGAACCCGCACTACGCGGACGTGAGCTCGACCGTGGAGGAGGGCTTCCCCGAGATCCAGATCCGCTTCGACCAGGATCGTGCCGGGGCTTTGGGCCTGTCGACGCGCCAGATCGCCGACGTGGTGGTGAAAAAGGTGCGCGGCGACGTCGCCACGCGCTACAGCTTCCGCGACCGCAAGATCGACGTGCTGGTGCGCGCGCGCGAAACCGATCGTGCCTCGATCGACGACATCCGCCGGCTGATCGTGAATCCGGGCAGCGGTCGCCCGGTCACGCTGGAGTCGGTGGCCGATGTCGTTGCGACCACCGGTCCAAGCGAGATCCATCGTGCCGACCAGGTGCGAGTGGCGATCGTCTCGGCCAACCTGCGCGGCATCGACCTGGGCGGCGCGGTGCAGGAACTACAGGACATGGTGGACGAGCAGCCGCTGGGCGCCGACGTGCGCATGCATATCGGCGGCCAGGGCGAGGAGCTGCAGCAGTCGATCAATTCGCTGATGTTCGCGTTCGGCCTGGCGATATTCATGGTCTATCTGGTGATGGCATCGCAGTTCGAGTCGCTGCTGCACCCGTTCGTGATCCTGTTCACCATCCCGCTGGCCCTGGTGGGTGCGGTGCTTGCCCTGTTCCTGACCCGCTCGCCGGTATCGGTAGTGGTGTTCATCGGCTTGATCCTGCTGGTCGGGCTGGTGGTCAAGAACGCGATCATCCTGATCGACAAGGTCAACCAACTGCGCGAGGCCGGCGTGGCCAAGCGTGAGGCGCTGGTCGAAGGCGCACGCTCGCGCCTGCGCCCGATCATGATGACCACGCTGTGCACGCTGTTCGGATTCCTGCCGCTCGCGCTGGCCTTCGGCGAAGGCGCGGAAGTGCGTTCGCCGATGGCGATCACGGTGATCGGCGGCCTGCTGGTTTCGACCTTGCTGACCCTGGTGGTGATTCCGGTGGTGTACGACCTGCTCGATCGGCGTGCGGATGCCTATTACCGCGAACGCGGACGCCGTGCGCGACGCGAGGCGCGTGAAGTGGCCGAGCACGTGGCCCATGACCAGGATCCGCTGGACGACGCCGATGGCCTGACCGAAGGAGCGCGCTGACGTGAGCGTCGCCGAACTCAGCATCAAGCGTCCGGTCACTACGGTGATGTTGTTCGTGTCGCTGTTCGTGATCGGGCTGATCGCGGCGATCCGGTTGCCCCTGGAAGCGTTCCCGGAGGTCTCGCCGCCCTTCCTCTTCGTGCAGCTGCCGTATCCGGGTTCCACTCCGGAGGAAGTCGAGCGCACCGTGCTGCGCCCGGTGGAAGAGGCGATTTCCACCATGACCGGCATCAAGCGCATGGATGGGCAGGCCAATTCGGAAGGGGCCCAGATCTTCCTGCAGTTCTCGGACTGGGAGCGCGATGTCGCGATCGCCGCATCCGAGGCGCGCGAACGCATCGACGCGATCCGCGACGACCTGCCCGACGACCTGCAGCGCTACAACGTGATGAAGTTCAGCACCACCGACGAACCGGTGCTGCGCGTGCGTCTGGCCAGCGCGACCGACCTGACCGGCGCGTACGCGATGATCGATCGCGAGTTCAAGCGCCGGATCGAGCGCATTCCCGGCGTCGCCCGGGTGGAGGTCACCGGCGCCGCCCCGAACGAGGTCGAGATCGCGATCGAGCCCGACCGGCTCACCGCCCATGGCATCAACCTCAACGACCTGACCACGCGCCTGCAGGCAGTGAACTTCTCGGTATCTGCCGGCCAGATCGAGGACGGCGGGCGCCGCCTGCGGGTGCAGCCGGTGGGCGAGGTCACCGATCTGCAGCAGCTGCGTGATCTGGTGCTCGACACCCGCGGCACCCGGCTGGGTGATATCGCTGACGTGCGTCTGAAACCTTCGCGCCTCACCTATGGGCGCCGCCTCGACGGTCGTCCCGCCATCGGCTTGGACATCTTCAAGGAGCGCAACGCCAACCTGGTCGAAGTCTCGCGCAACGCGCTGGCCGAAGTGGAGGCGATCAGGAAGGACCCCGCGCTCAGCGACATCCAGGTGATCATCATCGAGAACCAGGGCGACAGCGTGACCTCGTCGCTGATCGAGCTGGCCGAGGCCGGCGGCATCGGCCTGGTGTTGTCGATCATCGTGCTGTGGTTCTTCTTGCGGCATTGGCCTTCGGTGGCGATGGTGAGCCTGGCGATCCCGATCTGCTTCGTGATGACGCTCGGATTCATGTACTTCTTCGGCGTCACCCTCAACATCCTGTCGATGATGGGCCTGCTGCTGGCGGTCGGCATGCTGGTCGACAATGCCGTGGTAGTGGTGGAGAGCATCTACCAGGAACGGGAGAAGATGCCCGACCAGCCGCGCCTGGCTTCGATCATCGGCACCCGGCACGTCGCGATCGCGCTATCGGCGGGCACCCTGTGCCACTGCATCGTGTTCCTGCCCAACCTGTTCGGCGAGCGCAACTTCCTGAGCATCTACCTGGGTCAGATCGCGATCACGATCTCGGTGTCGCTGCTGGCGTCCTGGCTGGTGGCCGTGAGCCTGATCCCGATGATCTCGGCGCGCCTGAAGACGCCTCCCGCGCTGCATTCGACCACCGGCGTGATCCCGCGATTGCAGAAGCGTTACGCGGGGCTGTTGCGCTGGACCCTCGAGCACCGGGGCTGGAGCGTGGCCGGCATCCTGCTGATCGTGGCAGTGAGCATCGCGCCGATGGTGCTGACCAAGAAGAACATGTTCGGCGGCGACGACGCCGGCGAGGTCGACCTGTACTATCAGTGGAAGGGCGCCTACACCAAGGAGCAGATGTCCGGCGAGGTGCTCAAGGTCGAGCGGTTCCTCGACGAAAACCGCAAGAAGTTCCACATTACCCAGATCTATTCCTATTTCAGCGAGGAAGGTTGGGGCGGCACCAAGATCACCTTCGACACCAAGGATGCGAGCACGACCAAGCCACTGGTGGAAGCGATCCGCAAGGCGCTGCCCAAGTCAGCGCGCGCCAACATAGGCATCGGCAACCAGGGTGGTCCCGGCGGGGGTGGCGGACCGGGCGAGAACGTGTCGGTACAGCTCACGGGCGATTCGTCCCAGGTGTTGGCCGAGCTGGCGCGCGACATCGTGCCGATTCTGGCCAAGCGCAAGGAGCTGCGGGACGTGCGCGTGGATACCGGCGACCAGAACAGCGAGCTGTCGGTCCGGGTCGACCGCGAGCGGGCCGCTGCGTTCGGATTCAGCGCGCAGCAGGTGGCGCAGTTCGTCGGCCTCGCGTTGCGCGGCGCGCCGCTGCGCGAGTACCGCAGCAACGATACCGAGGTGCCGGTGTGGGTGCGCTTCGCCGGCGCCGAGCAGTACGGTACCGGCGACCTGGAATCGTTCATGGTGCGTACGCCCGACGGCCGCTCGGTGCCGCTGCTGGCGATGGTGGACGTGGCGGTGCGCCCCTCCGCCACCCAGGTGTCGCGCGCCAACCGCCAGACCACGCTGGCGATCCAGGCCAGCCTGGGCGAAAAGGTGACCATGCCCGATGCGCGCAAGGCGATGGAGGAAACCCTCAAGGGCGTGGCTTTCCCGGCCGGGTACGGCTTCACCTTCGAGGGTGGTGGCTTCCAGGACGAGGACGACGCCAACAAGCAGATGATGTTCAACCTGCTGATCGCGCTGGTGATGATCTATGTGGTGATGGCAGCGGTGTTCGAATCGCTGCTGTTCCCGTCGGCGATCATGTCCGGCGTGCTGTTCTCGGTGTTCGGCGTGTTCTGGCTGTTCTGGATCACGAGCACCGAGTTCAACATCATGGCTTTCATCGGCATCCTGGTGCTGATGGGTGTGGTGGTGAACAACGGCATCGTGATGATCGAGCACATCAACAACCTGCGCCGGCGCGGCCTGTCGCGCACGGACGCGCTGGTGGAAGGCAGCCGGGAACGCCTGCGTCCGATCCTGATGACTATGGGCACGGCGATCCTGGCGATGGTGCCGATCGCGATCGGCGATACCGCGATGGCTGGCGACGGGCCCGCGTATTACCCGATGGCGCGCGCCATCGCCGGCGGCCTGGCGTTCTCCACGCTGGTCAGCCTGCTGTTCCTGCCCACGATCTACGCGATGCTCGACGACCTGCGCAATGCGACCGCGCGCGGCATGCGCAAGGCGCGGCTGCGCAGGGGCGAGCAGCTGCCCGCGGCGGTGGCTGCGATCAGCGTCGATTGATGGCCTTTTTGCAGGTTCAGCCGGCCAGCTTCGCCAGCATCCTCGCGCCGCCGGTCCACACGCCGATGGCGGTGCCGAGGCTGGTGAGGAAGAAATTCAGCAGGACGCGCGAGACGCGGTTGCGCCACCAGCCCCTGAGTGTCTGCACGTCGTCGCGCAGGGCCATGAAGTCGGCGTAGGTCGGCTTGCGTACCCAGGCTTCGATCAGGCCGCTGATGGTGCCCGAAGCGAGCGCAGGATGCAGAGGCGTGACCGGCGACGAGATGAAGGCGCCGAGGATGCTGAGCGGATGGCCACCGGCGACGGCGCAGCCCAGCGCGCCCAGGCCACCGGTCCACAGCACCCAATACAGCATCAGGTCGGTGCCGACATCCAGGCCGCCGCGCCAGAAACCCCAGGCGAAACCGCCGAGTACGAAGGCCGTCAGCAGCAGGGTGAACCAGGGGACTTTCGATTTCTCGGCGACGCTGTCCAGCTCCGCGCGCAGGGCTTCCGGGTCGCCATGCTCCTCGCGCAGGTGCTGCGCCAGCCCCTGCAGGTGTCCGGCGCCGACCACCGCCAGCACGTGCCTGGCATCGCCGCTCGTTTCGCGCAACCTGGCCGCCATGTAACGGTCGCGCTCGGCGATGACCGTTTCGTACAGGGCAGGGTTCTCCGCGGCGAACTCGCCGAAGCTGGCCTCCAGCAGGTCGCCCTGCTTGAGTTTCTCGATCTCGTCGTGGCCGACTTCCTCGTCGGCGAACAGCGACGCCATCAGCCCGCCGCCGAGTTTGGCGCGCGCCCACCAGCCAAGCTTCTGCGATGCGCGCCTGAACGTGATGCCGACGTCGCGGTCGATCAGGTTCATCGGCAGGCCGCGCGCATGCGCTTCGGTGACCGCTGCCTTGAGCTCCGCGCCAGGTTCGATGCCCAGCTGCTCGGCCAGCCGCCGCTGGTACGCCGCCAGCCCCAGGTTGGCCGCGAACAGGGCGGCTTTGCCCTCGCGCAATACCTTGACCAGATCGAGCTTGCCCATGGCGTCGGGCTCGCTGATCGCGCGCAGCCGGCCTTCGTCCAGCTCGACCGCCACACTGTCGAATTGCCCGCTGTCGATGGCCGCGCGTACCGCATCCACGCTCGCGCGGGACACGTGCGCGGTGCCGAGCAGGGTGTAATGCACGCCTTCGCGCTCGACAATCGCATGCGGTTGTCCTGCGAGAAATGGGGGCGTTGCGGGGTCTGCGGCCATCGGCTACGTCGGAGGGGAAGGGCCGCGCAGCATAGCGTTCCCGGCTGGCCCGGCAAACCGACCGCTCACATGGGCATGTCCGCGATACGAAAGCGTGCGAAGGCGAGGACCGTTGCGATTTCGCCGCTTCGACGTTCGATCATCCACTGCTTGTGCCCGGACGCGAAGAGGAGACCCGGCGCGCTATCCGAGGGATTGGTCAGGTCGTCGCATTCATCCGCCCAGGCGCAGCTGCGGTACTCATGCGAATCCGTATGGCAGATTCGGGCTGGACACCACCCGCTGGCCGACAGTCTCGCCGCGCAGGAACCGCAGGCTGGCGGCAATCACGCTCTGATCGTCGGCGATGCGATGGTGGCCCAGGCCGCGCGTGCTCACGAGCCACGAGTCAGCCCAATAGCGCGCATAGCGTTCGCCTTCCGACCAGGGCACCTCGCGATCTTCCAGGTCGTGCACGATCAGCGCCGGTTGTGCGATCCGCGGCGCCAGGTTCTGCGCCTGCAGTTCCTCGACGGAAAACCGCATGCTGCGCTCGAACATCGCGAACATCCGCCGGCTCAGGTGGCGCGCCAGCCCGACCATGCGCGCGAACTGTTCGGCCATCACCAACGGATCGGCCGGCGGCGCGATCAGCACCGCCCGTCTTGCCTGCAAGCCGTGCGCGAGTGCGACCGCTGCCGCGGCTCCGCCGAGCGAGTGTCCGATCACGGCTGCCGCAGGCCCATAGCGGCGTCCAACCGCGAGCAGGTGACAGGCGAACTCCGGAAGGTTGGTCTGGGTGCCGTCGCTTCTGCCATGCGCGGCCTGGTCGAAAGTCACCACCGCGTAACCCGCGGCGCGCAGCGGTGCGATCCAGTTCGCAACCCGTGTGCCGTGGCTGGACCAGCCATGCGCGAACAGGACATACGGTTGGTGCAGCGGATCGCCCCAGCGATAGACGTGGATGGAGAGACCGTCGATCAGGAGATCCGTCTCCTGCGCGTCGTATGTGGGCGCGGTCATCGCGCGTCGTCGCGCAGACGGGTGCGGCAGGGTGAACAGGCGCCCGGCCCGTTGTACCGCCGTGCTCGGCATGAACCAGCCCTGCAATCGGAAGCTGGTTCGCAGGGTCGCGAGGATCAGATAGTTGCGAACGATCGTGCTAATTTTCGTGGAGGAAGCAGGCATGCGAGCACCTCATCCAGCGATCAGGCGGTGGGGGAATGGGCGGCGATCCAGCGCTCCAGCGCAGCATCGCCGTGGCGGCGTGCACGCTCGTAGCCGAACAGGCCGGCCTCGTGCAGCATCGCCAAGGGCATCGCGTACAGCTCGAATGCGTACTGGTCGGTGTCGCCGTCGCGCAGATGGCCGCAGTCGATCGCGAGCTGCGCTGCGCGTTGCAATTCGGAGCGCCAGCGCTGTTCGTTGTGCAGCACCTGATCGCGCAGCGGGCCCGGACGGTCGTCATACTCGCTGACCGATCCCACCAGCACGCAGCCGCCGGCTTCCAGTCGCCCCCATTCGAACCAGTTGCGCATGATCGCGCGCAGCCGCGGGAGCCCACGTGGCTGCGACAGGGCGGCAATCAGTACATATTCTCCGAACCGCGTCGCCGCAGATTGCAGCACCGCCAGCTGCAGTTCCTCGCGCGAGCCGAAGTGGGCGAAGACTCCGCTCTTGGACATGCCGACCGCCTGTGCAAGCGGGCCGAGCGACAACCCCTCGATGCCGGCGAAACGGGCGATCTCATAGGCCCGGTCGAGGATCGTTTCGCGGGTGGCGGCACCCTTCGGGGTTGCGGTCAGCGCATTCATGCACAAAGACTAGCACGACCGTTCGTTTTATTTTAGCCGTTCGTCGGTTTGGTCTACGCTTGCGCCAAGCTGGCCGAGCCGGGATGGCGGGGGCGAAAGGCGCGCATGAGCGAGGTTGGCATCTCCGCCACGGCGGCCAAACGGCTCGCGCATGCGCGATTTGCCAGCCGTATCTACAAGATGCGGGCGCTCGGACTGGGCACCGGCTGCATTGCGGTGGGGGGCGTGCTCTACGGCAACGGCGCTTCGTGGCCGTGGTGGGTCGCGTTGGTCGCCAATGGCGCCGTATGGCCGAGCTTCGCCTACTGGTGGGCGCGCCGCAGTGCCGATCCCCGGCGCGCGGAATTCCGCAACCTGACGATTGATTCGGCTGCAGGCGGCGTCTGGATCGCGGCCATGCAGTTCAACCTGATGCCGAGCCTGCTACTGGCGGTGATGCTCTCGGCCGACAAGATCGGGGTCGGCGGCTGGCGCTTCTTGCCGCGGACCGCGACCGCGCAGGCGCTCACCTGCGCGGTCACCTGGAGCCTGCTGGGGTTTCCGTTCCAGCCGCAGACCACACTGGTGGAAATGCTGTGGTGCATTCCGTTCGTGCTGGCGTATCCGCTCGCGCTGAGCACGCTGACCCATGCGCTCGGACGCGAAGTCGTGCGCCAGAACCGCATGCTCGAACGGTCGAGCAGGACGGACCCGCTGACCGGCCTGCCGAACCGGCGGCACTGGGAGGAGGCGGTGGCGGCGGAGTGCGCGCGGAGCGAACGCAGTGGCGGTCCGGCGGCGTTGCTGATGCTCGATGTCGACCTCTTCAAGGAAGTCAACGACCGTTACGGTCATCCGGTGGGCGATCGTGTCCTGCAGCAGGTCGCGCAGATCGTGCAGGCGGTTGTCCGCGAGGTGGACACGCCGGGACGCTTCGGCGGCGACGAATTCGGCGTTCTCCTCACAGACGCGTCGATGGCCGATGCCGAGCAGGTCGCGGAACGGATCCGCGCCGCAGTGGCGACGCTGCGCCTGGCCCATCTGCCCGAACGCATGCTCTCGGTCAGCATCGGCGTCGCCGCCAAGCCGCAGTTCGCGAGCGCCGGCGAATGGATCCGGCAGGCCGACCTGGCGCTGTACGCGGCCAAGCGGGAGGGACGCAACCGGGTCGCCTCCAGCGCAATGGATCCGGATATCGGGGAAGACTAGTCGCGATAGCGTTTGAGCAGGTCGCCGTAGGCGTCGATCCTGCGGTCGCGGAGAAATGGCCAGATCCGGCGCACGTGTTCGCTGCGCTGCAGGTCCACCTCGGCCATCAGGATCTCGGGCGCATCGCCCGCTTCGGCCAGGAATTCGCCCTGCGGCCCGAGCACATGACTGGCGCCCCAGAAGTCGATCCCGGCTGCATCCAAGGGCGACTGCTCATGGCCGACCCGGTTGCAGCTGAGCACCGGAAGCCCGTTGGCCACGGCGTGGCCGCGATGGCTGAGAATCCATGCATTACGTTGACGATCCTTCTCGGCCTGCTCGTCGTTCGGGTCCCAGCCGATCGCGGTGGGGTAGAGCAGCAGCTCCGCGCCGGCCAGCGCCATGAGCCGCGCGCCCTCCGGATACCACTGGTCCCAGCACACGAGCACGCCGAGCCGGCCGACAGAGGTATCGATCGGCTCGAAACCGAGGTCGCCCGGAGTGAAGTAGAACTTCTCGTAGAAGCCCGGATCGTCCGGGATATGCATCTTCCGGTACTTGCCCGCGATGCCGCCGTCGACATCGAACACTACGGCGGTGTTGTGGTACAGCCCGGCGGCGCGTCGTTCGAACAGCGAGCTGACCAGCACGACGCCATGCTGCTTTGCCAGGTTGCCCAGGCGCTCGGTACTCGGTCCGGGGATGGCTTCAGCCAGGTCGAATTCATCCACCGATTCGTGCTGGCAGAAGTAGGCGCCGTTGTGCAGTTCCTGCAGCAGGACCAGCTTGGCCCCGCGCCTGGCCGCCTCCGCCACGCGCGTTTCAATGACCGTCAGGTTGGCGTCGGCATCGCCGTGGTTGCGCTCCTGGATCAAGGCGACAGGGAGGGTGTTGCGCTTCATCGTCATCTGCGGTTCTGGTGGCGTGGTTATGGTACCCGCATGCACAGACCATCCCTCGCGCAATCCCTAAGGGCCGGTGCCATGGCGATTGCCCTACAGATGGGCCTGGCCGCGTGCGACGCGGCACCTTCCGACGCGCAGCCGCCGCAAGCTGCATCCAGTCCGGCAGCAAGCACGAGGGAGCCCTTGCTGCCGGCCCCATTGCCCAATGCAACATCGGCGCCTCGAGCGGGCGATCGAGAGGAGCCGGGCCACTACACCAGCCTCGCGCCGGCCGATTGCAAGGTCATCGACACCGACGAGGAAGCGGGTGGTTCCACCTCGATCTGCCCAGGCATGGGCGGCTACACGCTGCGGGTGCTGGATGGCGACGCACGCATGTCGATCGATGTGATCGCACCGGATGGTGGCCGCCATCCACTCGATCTGTGGACCGTGGCCAGTGGTGCTTTCAGCAGCCTGGGGCCGCGTGCGGAATGGCGGTTCGCCGTGGATGACCGGGTGCCGACCGCATTGATCGTGCGTTTCGAAGCGTACGAGTTCCCGGAGCAGCCCGAACGCACGACGTCCTATCTGCTGGTCGCCAGGTTGGCAGGCAAGGACACGTGCCTGACCGCTCGGATCGCTCCAGGCTCGAGTCAGAATCTCAAGGCCCGCGAGGCCGCAGATCGTGCTGCAGGCGCTCCGTGCCTGCGGCCGGATGCGTGATCCGGCCCGACAGCTATCTGGTCCTCAGCCTGCATCGCGCCGGATCGCGAGGTGCAGGCCCATCGCACGCCGTCAACCGGCAAATGCAGCGGAACTTGCACGATCGTCGGTGAGCAGACCCTGCGGCAGCTGCATGGTGATGCAGTGCAGGCTGCCGTTCTGCCAGATCAGCGCACGGCAGGGAACAGGCACGATTTCCCGATCCGGAAACGCCTGCGCCAGGACTGCGGCAGCGGCGGCGTCCGCGTCGTCGCCGTAGGCGGGCATCAGCACGGCACCGTTGACGATCAGGAAATTGGCGTAGCTCGCGGCCAGGCGCCTGCCCGCATCGACGATCGGCCTGGGCCAGGGCAGCGGAAACAGGCGATAAGGGTGGCTGTCGCGGGTACGGAGCGCGGCGATTTCGTCGGCCATTGCCTTGAGCTCGACGTAGTGGGCATCGTCAGGGTCATCGCACGCCTGGAACACGATCGCATCCGTGCCGGCGAAGCGGGCGAGGGTGTCGATATGGGCATCGGTGTCGTCGCCTTCCAGGTAGCCGTGGTCGAGCCAGAGCACGCGCTGCTGTGCGAGCCAGTCCGACAAACGCGCCGTCAGCTCTTCACGCGAGGCGTCCGGATGCCGTTCGTGCAGGCACTGCCAGGTGGTGAGCAGGGTTCCGGCACCGTCGGTGTCGATGGCGCCGCCCTCCAGCGCGAAATCGATCTGCTGGCGTTGCGCGCGTTCGAATACATGTTGCGCATCGAGCGCCTGGACCAGCCGGTCGTCGCGACTTGCCTCGAACTTGCCGCCCCAGCCGGTGAAGCGAAAGTCGAGCAGCCGGAAACCGTCGCTCCCGCGCAGGGATATGGGACCCGAATCTCTCAGCCAGGTGTCGTCGTATTCCACCGTCACGAAGCGGACCCGCGCCATGTCGGCGCGCGCCGAACGCAGGCGCGCCTCGGCATAGGTCTGCAGGTCGTCGTCGGCGACGCAGATCACGATGTCCTCGAATCGCACGATCGCGGCGACCAGTGCGACGTAGGTTTCCTCGACCTCGTCCAGGCGTTCGGCCCAGTCGGTGCCGGCGTGCGGCCAGGCGAGGAGGACAGCCGACTGCGGTTCCCACTCTGCGGGGAAGCGCTCTGTGGAAGCGATCATAGGCTCAGAGCCCGCGCGCGGCGGCGCGGGACGCGGCGAGGTGGGACATCAACGGATTGGTGGCTTGGGGCCGACCTCGGTGGGATCGGCCTGTACCGCCACGGCGTCGATCACCTTGTTCTTCTCGAAATACACGACGAAATTCGGGTAGCGCCAGCGGTTGATGGTGGGCCACTGCCGCTTCTGTCCGCCGCGCGGGTCGAGGCGGTCCGCCGGCGCGCCGAAGCGGGCCTGGACCTGCTCCATGCTCATGCCGCGTGCCGGCAGCGCCATCGTTTCTTCCTGCACGCGTTCGATCAGCAGGGTTTCGGCGCATGCCAGGCTCGGCAGGGCAAGAGCAAGTGCTGCGAAGACATACGAGGCAGGTTTCATGGCGGGACTCCCCTGTGGTGATGGCCGGATTGTAGGGGCGAACGGGGGATTTCAGCCTACCCCGGCGATCGCAAGGTAATGTGAGCACGCGTCGACACGAAAAAGGCCGCATTTCTGCGGCCTTTCGACGCGTACACCTAAGGGTGTGCGCTCAGCGGAGGCGCGCCTTGGGCGCGCCCTTGAAATCAGCGCTGACGCGCCTTGAAGCGCGGATTGCTCTTGCAGATCACGAAGACCTTGCCGCGACGGCGGACGACCTTGCAGTCGCGGTGGCGGGCCTTCGCCGACTTCAGGGAGGACAGGACCTTCATGATGGAATCTCGGCTGAAATGTGGATGGAGAAACGAAGCCGCTCATTCTAGCCTGACTTTTCCCATCGATTCAAGCGCTTGCAGCCATTTGTGGCGATCGCTCGCTAGAATGGCGGTCACCTAGGGGAGCCGACCATGCCCAAGACCGTGCCGGTACTGACCATCGATGGGCCTTCCGGGTCTGGCAAGGGCACGATCAGCCGCCACGTCGCCCAGGCCCTGGGCTGGCACTACCTGGATTCGGGTGCGATCTACCGTGCGGTGGGACTGGCGGCGGCATGGGAACAGGTCGATCTGGGCGATCCGGACGCGGTTGCCGCTTGCGCAGCCCGGGCGGACATCCATTTCGAGACCGGGGTCGGCTCGGGCGAGCCGCGGGTCATCGTCAATGGCAAGGACGCCACCCATCAGCTGCGCATGGAGACGGCCGGTGCGGCTGCCTCGGCGATCGCGGCGATGCCCCCGGTGCGCGCGGCGCTGCTGGAGCTGCAGCGCGGGTTCCGCCGCCCGCCAGGGCTGGTGGCCGATGGCCGCGACATGGGCACGGTGATCTTCCCGGATGCTGCAATCAAGGTGTTCCTGACGGCCAGCGCCGAGGAGCGCGCCCAAAGGCGCTATAAACAATTGAAAGACAAGGGAGTTTCGGTTACATTGGCCGGTCTGCTGGGCGAAATTCTCGCTCGCGACGCCCGCGACGCCAGCCGCGCGGTGGCGCCGTTGCGGCCGGCCGATGACGCCGTGCACATCGACACCACCGGCCTGGGCATCGACGCGGTCGTCGCGCAGGTGCTGGCCCTGGTGCCGGCGCACGGGGGCTGAAATCCGTCCGGCAGGCGTGTCGCGGCAACGCGGCGCACAGTTTCACTTGCAGCACTGCTTCATCGGCCCGTCGCATCCGCGGCGGTTCTTCAACTTCCAGCACTCATGGCAAAGCGCAATCCCGCGCAAGCCGACAACGGGTGGGTCTGTTCGAGCGTGCTCGCGCCGGCCTGGATATCAACGAGATTTTCATCAATGACCGAATCATTCGCAGAACTGTTCGAAGCCAGTCAGGCCAACCTGGCCAAGCTCAAGCCGGGCGCCATCGTCTCCGGAATCGTCGTGGAAGTGCGCAACGACGTGGTGGTGATCAATGCCGGGCTCAAGTCCGAAGGCATCGTGCCGATCGAACAGTTCCGTAACGACGCAGGCGAGATCGACGTGGGTGTCGGCGACACCGTCAAGGTGGCGCTGGACTCACTCGAGAACGGCTTCGGCGAAACCGTCCTCTCGCGCGAGAAGGCCAAGCGCGCCATGGTGTGGGACGAGCTCGAGGAAGCGCTCGAGAAGAACGAGACCATCGTCGGCCGCATCAGCGGTAAGGTGAAGGGCGGCTTCACCGTCGACATCAAGGATGTCCGCGCGTTCCTGCCCGGTTCGCTGGTGGACGTGCGCCCGGTGCGCGATCCGGTGTACCTGGAAGGCAAGGAGCTGGAATTCAAGCTCATCAAGCTCGACCGCAAGCGCAACAACGTGGTGGTTTCGCGTCGCGCGGTGGTCGAGAGCGAGCATTCCGAAGAGCGCGAACAGCTGCTCGAGAAGCTGGTCGAGGGCGCGGTGCTCAAGGGCGTGGTCAAGAACCTTACCGACTACGGCGCGTTCGTGGACCTGGGCGGTATCGACGGCCTGCTGCACATCACCGACATGGCCTGGAAGCGCGTGCGCCATCCGTCCGAGGTGGTGGAAGTGGGCCAGGAAATGGACGTGCGCGTGCTCAAGTACGACCGCGAGCGCAACCGCGTCAGCCTGGGCCTGAAGCAGCTGGGCGAGGATCCGTGGGACAACATCGCCCGCCGCTATCCGGCCAACAGCCGCGTCTACGGCAAGGTTAGCAATGTCACCGACTACGGCGCGTTCGTGGAGATCGAGCCGGGCGTCGAGGGCTTGGTCCACGTGTCCGAGATGGACTGGACCAACAAGAACGTCAACCCGTCCAAGGTCGTGCAGGTCGGCGACGAGGTCGAGGTGATGGTGCTGGACGTGGACGAGGAGCGTCGCCGCATCTCGCTGGGCATCAAGCAGGTCACCAGCAATCCGTGGGAGACCTTCGCCGCCATTCACAAGAAGGGCGACAAGGTGTCCGGCCAGATCAAGTCGATCACCGACTTCGGCGTGTTCATCGGCCTGGACGGCGGCATCGACGGCCTGGTCCACCTGTCCGACATCAGCTGGAACTCCACCGGCGAGGACATCGCGCGCAATTTCAAGAAGGGCGACACCCTGGAAGCGGTGGTGCTGGCCGTGGATCCGGAGCGCGAGCGCATCTCGCTGGGCGTCAAGCAGCTCGAGCAGGATCCGATGGGCCAGTACGTGGCCAGCAACGCCCGCGGCGCGATCGTCAAGGGCACCGTGAAGGAAGTCGATGCCAAGGGCGCCACGGTCGAGCTTTCCGACGGCGTGGAGGGCTACGTCGCCGCCCGCGACATCTCGCACGATCGGGTCGAGGACGCTTCGCACGTGCTCAAGGTGGGCGATGAGATCGAAGCCAAGATCATCGGCAACGACCGCAAGACCCGCGTGATGCAGCTGTCGATCAAGGCCAAGGACGAAGCCGAGACCAAGGAAGCGCTGGCCGAGTACAACAAGTCGGCTGCCGATGCTTCCAGCGGCACCACCAGGCTGGGCGCGCTGCTGCGCGAACAACTGGAAGGCAAGTCCGAGTAAGGCAGACCAGCGGCGGCGCTCCGGATCCCGGGGCGCCGTCCGTTTCGGCCGATGGATCCGCGATGACCAAATCCGAACTGATCGAAGTCCTCACTGCGCGCCAGGGGCATCTCAAGGCCGACGACGTCGACCTCGGAGTGAAGGCTCTGCTCGACATGATGGGCAGTGCGCTGGCCAGCGGCGAGCGGATCGAGATCCGCGGCTTCGGCAGTTTTTCCCTGCACTACCGGCCCGCCCGCACCGGGCGCAATCCCAAGACCGGCGACGCCGTGCCGCTGCGCGGCAAGCACGTGCCGCATTTCAAGCCCGGCAAGGAACTGCGCGAACGGGTCAGCAGCGTGATGCCGCTCGAAGACGAGGAATAGTGGCGAGCCTGCGGGCGCTACCCGGCTTCGGTTAAGCTTCGGCGATTCCAGAAGCACTTCGCAAAGTCCCTCCAACCGGGGCGGCGGCGATCGACGGCGAGACCGATGGCATTCCTCAACGAATGGTTCTGGTGGGTCCTGCTGCTGCCGAGCGCGGCGCTGTTCGGCTGGGTGATCGGCCGGCGTGGTGGCGAACGTCACAGCGACAGCCAGGTCAGCAAGCTTTCGACCACGTACTTCCGCGGCCTGAACTACCTGCTCAACGAACAGCCCGACAAGGCGATCGAGTTGTTCCTGCACATCGCGGAACTCGACAAGGAAACCTTCGAGACCCAGGTGGCGCTCGGGCATCTGTTCCGGCGTCGCGGTGAGGTCGATCGTGCGATCCGCCTGCACCAGGCGCTGGTGCAGCGCTCCGACCTCAGCGACGCACAGAAGGTCCAGGCGATGCTTGCGCTGGGCGAGGACTACATGCGATCCGGACTGCTTGATCGCGCTGAGACCGTCTTCAGCGACCTCGCCAAGATCGACCAGCGCGCGCCGCAGGCATTGCGTCATCTGATCGGTATCTACCAGGCCGAACGCGATTGGCCCAAGGCGATCGAGAACGCGACCCGCTACGAGGCCGCCACCGGCGAGCCCATGGGCAAGCTGATCGGCCAGTTCGAGTGCGAGTTGGCCGAGAGACTGCGCAGCAATGGCGACATCGAAGGCGCGCGCGCGGCCGTGGCGCGTGCCTACCAGGCCGACTCGGCCTCGGTGCGGGCGGGCATGATCGAGGGCCGTATCGACCTCGAGGCAGGCAACGACGCCTCGGCGATCCGTGCGTTCGAACGTGCCGCACGGCACGACGCGGACTACCTTCCCGAAATACTTCCGCCGCTCCTGGCTGCGTACGCGCGCGTGGGCGACAACTCGGGAGCGCGCGCCTTTCTTTCCGAGATGAGCGAGCACTACCGCGGCATTTCACCGGTGCTGGCGCTCGCCAGGCTGGTCGAGAACGAAGACGGGGTCTCGGCGGCCCGTGCCTACCTGGCCCAGCAACTCAAGGACCGTCCATCGGTCCGCGGCGAAGCGGCCCTGATCGATCTTACGCTGGCCGAACAGGCCGATCCGACCACCACCCTGCAGGATCTCAAGCACATCACCGACCAATTGCTGGTGCGCAACCCGAGCTATCGCTGCACCCGCTGTGGTTTCGGCGCGCGCAGCCATCACTGGCAGTGCCCGAGTTGCAAGGAATGGGCCACGGTGAAACCGCTGTTGAACTACGCGGTGGTGTGAGCGGATGCCGGCAGGGCTGAGCGGCTGGATCCTGCTGCATCTCGCCATCGTCCTGGCCGGAACATGGCTGGCGCGGCGCTATGCCCTGGCGCGCCGGCTGGTGGATGAGCCGGGGGAGCGGCGCAGCCATGAGGTCGCCACTCCACGTGGCGGAGGTATCGCGATCGTCCTGGCGATGCTGGTGGCGCTTGCCGCCCTGATGTTGAGGGTTCCGGCATGGCTGCCCCAGCTGCTGGCGGTTGCCGGCGGCCTGCTGCTGGTCTCCGTGATCGGGTGGATCGACGACCATCGCCCGCTCTCGCCGTGGCCGCGGTTGGCCACCCATGCGGTGGCGGCCCTGTTGCTTGCTCTGGCCAGCATCATCGCCGGGGGCGGGCTCGCGGCCTCGCTGTACGTGTTTGCGCTGACCATGGTCTTGGTCAATGTCTGGAACTTCATGGACGGCATCGACGGCCTGGCGGCAAGCCAGGCACTGCTGGTGGCCCTGCTTTTCGCGCTGGCGGCGCCGGCAGGCAGCCCCGCAGTGTGGGTCGCCTGGGCGCTGGCATCGGCTTGTGCCGGCTTCCTGCCGTTCAATTTCCCGCGTGCGCGCATCTTCCTGGGCGATGTGGGAAGTGGCGCTCTGGGCTACGCACTGGCGGCCCTGGTGGCCCTGGGGTTCCGTGGAGGCCCGGCGCAGCTATGGGTCTTGCTGCCGCTATCCGCTTTCCTCCTTGACGCCACCTTGACCCTGGGGGCGCGCATCGTCCGTGGCGAGCGTTGGTGGACGCCCCATGTGCAGCACCTCTACCAGCGGCTGGCGCGCCATTGGCAGGGCCACAGACGCGTCACGTATCTCTATGCCGGCTGGACGCTGGCGGCAGGCGGAATAGGGTGGTGGATGCGTTTCAGTGACGCGACGACTATCATGCTCGCCGTTTGTACGTGGTACCTGCTGGGGACCGGTACCTGGATGTGGTCGATGCGCGTCGCCACGCGTTCCTCGAAAGGAGTAGTGACTGGATGAGCGGCTGGAAGGACCTTGCCCGCGTCGGATTCCCAAGGGCGGCTGTTGTTGCCCATGACCTGTTGATGGTCTGGCTGGCCTGGTACGGCCTCCACCAGTTCCGCTACGCGATCCAGCCCAATGCCCCCGTACTGCCCTATTTGTCGGCCGAGATCCTGCTGGTTCTGGCGGCCCAGGGCCTGGTGTTCTGGCAGGTTGGCCTGTATCGCGGCATCTGGCGCTTCGCCAGCGTTCCCGACCTGATCAATATCTTCAAGGCCAGCCTCTATGGCCTGCTGGCGGTCGTGCTCGCGCTGTTCCTGTACAACCGTCTTGACCCGGTACCGCGCAGCGTGCTGGTGCTTTACCCCGTGGTGTTGACCGCGCTGCTGGGGATGCCGAGGCTGCTGTACCGCAGCTGGAAGGACCAATCGCTCAACCGGACCGACAAGGCTGCGCTGCGGGTATTGATTCTCGGCGCCGGCCGGGCCGGCGAGACCCTGGTACGCGACCTGCGCCGTGCCGGCTCATATCAGCCCGTGGGCTTCCTGGACGATGCCGCCAAGCTACGTGGGAGCCAGCTGCAGGGAGTGCCGGTCCTGGGGAAAATCGAAGACGTCGAACGGATCGCACCAGAGACCGCGGCGAAGCTGCTCGTGATCGCGATGCCCTCGCTCGACGCGGCGGCGATGCGTCGGGTGGTGAACGCCTGCGAACGCACCGGCTTGCCGTTCCGCACCGTACCGAGGCTCGACGATCTGCTCGAAGGACGCTCCCTGCCGGGCGAGCTGAAGGAAGTCGCGATCGAGGACCTGCTTGGACGCAAGCCGGTGACGCCGGACTGGAAGGCCATCCGCGGGTGGCTCGGCGGTCGCAGCGTGCTGGTGACCGGTGCCGGCGGCTCGATCGGGGCCGAACTCTGCCGACAGTGCGCCCGCCACGGCGCCCGCCAGATCACCTTGGTGGAAATCGACGAGCTGGCCCTGACCACGACCGAGGCGG
Source organism: Lysobacter sp. M15 (assembly GCF_022662515.1). Taxonomy (NCBI): domain Bacteria; kingdom Pseudomonadati; phylum Pseudomonadota; class Gammaproteobacteria; order Lysobacterales; family Lysobacteraceae; genus Lysobacter; species Lysobacter sp. M15. The sequence goes on from NZ_JAKPBV010000005.1 coordinate 109,315, forward strand.
AACTGCGGCGCGACTTCCCGCAGGTGCAGTGCGTGCCGATCCTCGGGGATTGCGGCGATGCCGCGGTGATGCGGTTCGCGATGGGGCGCTCCTCGCCCGATGCGGTATTCCACGCTGCCGCCTACAAGCAGGTTCCGCTGCTGGAAGCACAGCTTCGGGAAGCGATTCGAAACAACGTGCTGGCCACCGAGACCGTCGCCGCGGCCAGCCGGGAAGCCGGCGTGGGTACGTTCGTGCTGATTTCCACCGACAAGGCGGTCGACCCGGTCAACGTGCTCGGTGCTACCAAGCGTCTCGCCGAGATGGTATGCCAGGCCCAGGCGGAGGACTGCGCGACCCGCACCGTCACCGTGCGCTTCGGCAACGTGCTCGATTCGGCCGGTAGCGTGGTGCCGCTGTTCCGCGAACAGATCCGCAGCGGTGGTCCGGTCACGGTCACGGATGCGGAGGTCACGCGTTATTTCATGACCATCCCCGAAGCATGTCAGTTGATCCTGCAGGCTTCCTCCACCGGCTCGCAACATGCGATCTATACCCTCGATATGGGCGAACCGGTTTCGATCCGCATGCTGGCCGAGCAGATGATCCGGCTCGCGGGCAAGCAGCCCGAGCGGGATATCGCCATCGTCTATACCGGCCTGCGCGCCGGGGAAAAGCTGCATGAAACGCTGTTCCATGCCGACGAACGCTATCGTCCGACGTCGCATCCCAAGATCCTCCAGGCCGAAGCGCGTGAAATCGTCGGCGAGCGCATCCACGCAGCCAATGTCCGTCTGCGCGATGCGGTTGCGCGTTATGATCTGGAGGAGCTGGCCCTGACTCTGCGCGAGTCCGTGCCGGAGTTCCTGCCAATGAATGAGGTGCGTGAGTCGAACGGCGGTACGGTGGTAGCGTTTCCTGCCCGCCACGCACGGAAGATCTGATGCCCGATACAAACAAGACCGCACGCGTGCGAGCGCGCATCCGCCATGCCGTCTTCCCGGTCGCGGGATTGGGGACGCGCTTTCTGCCCGCGACCAAGACGGTACCGAAGGAGATGCTGCCGGTCATCGACCGTCCGCTGATCCAGTACGCGGTCGACGAGGCGATCGAAGCCGGCTGCGATACGCTGGTGTTCGTCACCAACCGTTACAAGCATGCGATCGCCGACTATTTCGACAAGGCGTACGAACTGGAGCACAAGCTCGAACGCGCGGGCAAGCATGAACAGCTCGCATTGGTGCGCAAGATCCTGCCCGATGGCGTGCGCGCCGTTTTCGTCACCCAGGCCGAGGCGCTTGGGCTAGGCCATGCGGTGTTGTGCGCCAAGCCGATCGTGGGCGACAACCCCTTCGCCGTGCTGCTTCCCGACGATCTGATCTGGAGCAGCGGCGATGGGGCGTTGAAGCAGATGGTCGATCGGGCAGGGCAGACCGGTGGAAGCGTGATCGCCGTGCAGGATGTGCCACGGGATCAAACCAGCAGCTACGGCATCGTCGCCACCGAAGGATTCGACGGACGCGCCGGAAGGATCCGAGAGATCGTGGAGAAGCCGAGCCCGGAGGATGCGCCGAGCACCTTGGCGGTGGTCGGTCGCTACGTGCTCAATCCGGCCATCTTCGACCTGCTGGAGCACACCGGACGCGGGGCAGGCGGGGAGATCCAGCTGACCGATGCGATCGCACAGCTGTTGTCGCGGGAAACCGTGGAGGCGTTCCGCTTCCGTGGTACGCGCTTCGACTGCGGAACCCATATCGGTCTGGTCGAAGCGACGATCCGTTACGCGCTCGACCATGAGGTGATCAGCGATGCGGCCCGACAGGTGATGCAGAGCGCGCTCGACGAACTCGGTGTCGAGGACCTGAAGTAACCGCGCCGCGGCGCCGCGCCGCGAGGCAAATCGCCTGCGGTGACATCACGACGCGCCGCAGCGCACGCGCGCCGTGGCCCCGGCCGGCCGCTTCTGCCTCAGAGCGCCTCGAAGATGCCCGCAGCACCCATGCCTGTGCCGATGCACATGGTGACCATCCCGTACTTCTGCTTGCGCCTGTGCAGCCCGTGCACGATCGTCGCGGTGCGCACCGCGCCGGTGGCGCCGAGCGGATGTCCCAGTGCGATCGCGCCGCCGAGCGGATTGACCTTGCCCGGGTCAAGCTCCGAGTCTCTGATCACGGCCAGCGCCTGCGCCGCGAATGCCTCGTTGAGTTCGATCCAGTCGAGCTGATCGCGATTCAGGCCGGCCTGCTTGAGTGCCTTGGGGATCGCGGCGATCGGGCCGATGCCCATCACTTCCGGACGCACCCCGGCCACCGAGAAGCTGACGAAGCGCGCCAGCGGCGTGAGCCCGTAATCCTTGACCGCCTGCTCCGAGGCCAGCAGGACGGCCGCGGCGCCATCGCTCATCTGCGAGGAATTGCCCGCGGTGACGCTGCCGCCGAACTGCGCGTTGCGGAACACCGGGCGCAGCCTGGCCAGGCCTTCGAGCGATGTATCGGGGCGCGGTCCCTCGTCGTTGTCGACCACGCGCTTCTTCAGCTGCACGGTGTTGCCCGTGAGATCCGGCGCGTGCGACATCACCTCGTAGGGCGAAATCTCGTCCTTGAACTCGCCCGCATGGATCGCGGCAATCGCCTTCTGATGCGAGGCGAGGGCGAAGGCATCCTGCTCATCGCGGGAGACCTTCCATTCCTCGGCCACCTTTTCGGCGGTGATGCCCATGCCATAGGCGATCGCGACATGGTCGTCCTCGAACACCGAGGGCGACAGGGCGACCTTGTTGCCCATCATCGGCACCATTGACATCGATTCGGTGCCACCAGCCAGGACCAGGTCGGCGTTGCCGAGGCGGATTTCGTTGGCCGCCAGGGCGACCGCCTGCAGGCCGGAGGAACAGAACCGGTTGATGGTCTGTGCCGCGACGGTATCGGGCAGCCCCGCCAGCAGCACGCCGATGCGCGCCACGTTCATGCCTTGCTCGCCTTCGGGCATGGCGCAGCCGATGACGGCATCCTCGATGCGCGTCAGGTCGATCCCCGGCGCCTGCGCCACGACGCTGCGCAGCACGTGCGCGAGCATGTCGTCCGGCCGAGTATTGCGGAATACGCCGCGCGGCGCCTTGCCGACCGGGGTGCGGGTGGCAGCAACGATGTAGGCGTCCTGGATTTGTTTCATGACTTTCTCCGAAAGCCGGGGATTAGGGATTCGGGATCGGGGATTCGCAGAAGCGATTCCTCCTTCCAGAACGTTCCTTCCAGCCGGCGATATTTGAAGGGAAGCGGCAGGAGTTCGCGCTTGCGAATCCCCAACCCCCGATCCCGAAGCGGTTTACAACAGCCGCAGGCTGGTCATCTCAGTTCCTCAGCGGCTTGCCGGTCTTGAGCATGTGCGCGATGCGCTCCTGGGTCTTGGGCTGTTGTGCGAGCTCGACGAAATGCTCGCGTTCCAGCCTGAGCAGCCACGCTTCGTCCACCAGCGAGCCGCGGTCGACCTTGCCGCCGCACAACACCGTGGCGATGCGGGTGGCGATTTCGTTGTCGTACTCACTGATGAAACGCCCTTCGAGCATGTTGACCAGGAGCATGCGGAAGGTGGCGATGCCGACATCGCCCGCGACCTGGATATGGCGCGCAGGCAGGGGCGGGCGGTAGCCGCGCTCGGCCATGGCGCGCGCCTGCGCCTTGGCGATATGCAGCAGCTCGAAGGCGTTGAACGCGACGATGTCCTCGCCGCGCAGCAGCCCGAGCTCCTTCGCCTCGACAGCGGATGTCGAAACCTTGCCCATCGCCACGGTCTCGAAGGTCTTCTTGAGCTCGGCGAACACGTCTCCGGCCGGGCCAGCCGCGTGCGCTGCGCGTACGGCCAGTTCCTTCAGGCCCCCGCCGGCGGGCAGCAGGCCGACACCGGCTTCCACCAGGCCGACGTAGCTCTCCAGATGCGCCACGCTGCGCGCGGAGTGCATCTGGAATTCGCAGCCGCCGCCCAGCGCCAGCCCGCGCACCGCGGCGACCACCGGCACCAGCGCATACTTGATCCGCTGGCTGGTGGCCTGGAAGTCGGCGACCATCGCCTCGAAACCGGACAGGTTGCCGGCTTGCAGCAGGCCCAGTGCGCCGGCGAGATCGGCGCCGGCGGAGAAGGGCTCCTTCGGCTGCCACAGCACCAGGGCGGCGAACTTGCGCTCGGCGATGCCAATGGCTTCCTGCAGGCCGGACAACACCTGATCGTTGACCGTGTGCAGCTTGGTCTTGAACGAGACCACGGCCACCTCGTCGCCCGGGTCGGCCCACATCCGCACGCCGTCGTTCTCGAACACGGTCTCGCCAGGATCGAATCGCTCGCCCAGCAGCGGGTCCGGGAAGCGCTGGCGCCTGTAGACCGGCAAGGCCGAGCGCGGCAGCTTGGCATCCTTGCCGGGGCTGTAGCTGCCTTCGGCGCCGTGCACGCCCTCGCGTCCATCGAACACCCAGTCGGGCAGCGGCGCGGGGCTCATGGCCTTGCCGGCGACGATGTCCTCGGCGATCCAGTCCGCCACCTGTTTCCAGCCGGCGGCCTGCCAGGTCTCGAACGGACCCTGCGTCCAGCCATAGCCCCAGCGAATGGCGAAGTCGACATCGCGGGCCGTTTCGGCAATGGATTCAAGCTGATACGCGCAGTAATGGAACAAATCCCTGAATACCGACCACAGGAATTGCGCCTGCGGATGCTGGCTCGCGCGCAGGCGTGCGAACTTCTCCGCCGGATTCCTGAGCTTGAGAATCTCGACGATCTCCGGGTCCGCCGTCGCCGTCGCGGCTCGGTAATCCTGCGCCTTCAGGTCCAGCACCAGGATGTCCTTGCCCTGCTTACGGAAGATGCCGGCCCCGGCCTTCTGCCCGAGTGCGCCCTTTGCGATCAGCGCCTCGAGCCACTTGGGCGCCTTGAAATAGGCGTGCCATGGATCGTGCGGCAGGGTGTCGGCCATGGTCCTGATGACATGGGCCATCGTGTCCAGACCGACCACGTCGGAGGTTCGGAATGTCGCGGATTTGGGCCGGCCGATCAGCGGGCCGGTGAGGGCATCGACCTCATCGAACCCCAGGCCGAACTCGGTGGTGTGATGGATCGTGGCCAGGATCGAGAACACGCCGATCCGGTTGCCGATGAAGTTCGGCGTGTCCTTGGCCTGCACCACGCCCTTGCCCAGTTGGGTGGTGAGAAAGGCTTCCAGGGCCGCAAGCAGCGCCGGCTCCGTGGTCCGGGCCGGGATGAGCTCGGCCAGGTGCATATAGCGCGGCGGGTTGAAGAAGTGCACGCCGCAAAAGCGATGACGCAGTTCTTCCGGAAGAACCTCCGCCAAAGCATTGATCCCCAAGCCCGAGGTGTTGCTGGCAAGCACGGCATGGGCGGGGACGTGCGGAGCGATGCGGCGGTACAGGTCCTGCTTCCAGTCCATCCGCTCGGCAATGGCCTCGATGATCAGATCGCAGCCCTCGAGGGCCGCAAGCCCGGTCTCGTAGTTGGCGGGCGTGATCCCTTCGGCCAGGGTTTTGCTGGCCAGCGGCGCGGGCGAGAGCTTGGCCAGGTTCGCGATCGCCTTCAGGACCACACCATCGGGATCCCCGTCCTTCGCCGCCAGGTCGAACAGGACCGTATCCACGCCCGCGTTGGTCAATTGGGCGGCAATCTGCGCGCCCATGACCCCGGCGCCCAGCACCGCGGCGCGGCGGACAAGCAATTTCTCAGACATGTTGTTTAAGACCTTGAATAATTAAGCAGTTTCAGCACGGAAGCCGGCAGCGGCAAAGCGGATCAGGGCACGCGCGGCGCGCTCGCGGTGCGCCGCTTCGCTCACCCCGGACGGGCGCTTGATGAGCCCGAAGTCGGCCATCGCGTAGGTCAGCGATCCGGACAGGAAATCGAGTCGCCAGTACAGCTCTTCCTTGCCAAGTTCCGGCACGCAAGCGCCGATGGCCTTGGCGAACTCGCGCAGCACGTGGCCGTACTGGTCGGATAGGAACTTGCGCAGCGACTCGTTTTTTTCGGCATAGGCGCGGGCGATGACCCGGATGAAGGCGCCACCGCCGTGGCGGTCCTGGGCCAGGGCAAGGGCGGGCTCGACGAAGGCCGCCAGCACCGGCTCCAGCGCGCCGGGATACTGCTCGCAGGCGGTTTTCAGGGCGGCCATGCGCTGCGCGCTCATCTCGTCCATGCGCCGGCGGAAGACCTCGTTGACCAGGTTCTCCTTGCTGCCGAAGTGGTAGTTGACCGCGGCGATATTCACGTCTGCCCGGCTGGTCACCTCGCGCAGCGAGGTGCCGGCGAAACCCTGCTGGGCGAACAGTTCTTCTGCAGCTCCGAGGATCCGGTCCTTGGTGGAAAACTGGGTGGTCGACATCGGCAGGGCTCCAAGCGCATGCTTCAAACGATTGTTTGATCGTACGTCCGGGGTCGCCTTGCGGTCAATCCTGTCCTCCCTGGCGGCGTGCAAGCGACGTCAGCAATCCGTTAGAATTACCGTAGCCTTGTCGGCTAAACCCGCGTCCACACGCGGGTTTTTCTCATTCCCATCTGTTATCCTCGGGCCCGAACCTGACGCGGAGCGTCAGGTCCTGGGGCCCGCCTGACCGGAGAAATTCCACATGGCGCTGGAGCGCACCCTGTCGATCGTCAAGCCCGATGCCGTCGCCAAGAACGTCATCGGCGAGATCTATTCGCGTTTCGAAAAGGCCGGCCTGAAGGTCGTCGCCGCGAAAATGAAGCATCTGTCGAAGCAGGAAGCCGAAGGCTTCTATGCCGTGCACCGCGAGCGTCCGTTCTTCAACGCGCTGGTGAACTTCATGATTTCCGGCCCGGTGATGGTGCAGGTGCTCGAAGGCGAGGGCGCGGTGCTCAAGAACCGCGAACTGATGGGCGCGACCAACCCCAAGGAAGCCGCCGCCGGCACCATCCGCGCGGATTTTGCGGACAGCATCGACGCCAATGCGGTGCACGGTTCCGATTCGCTGGAGAACGCCGCGATCGAGATCGCGTACTTCTTCCCGGCGACGGACGTCTACGGCCGCTGAAGCGAGGAACATAGTGAAAAGGAACGAGGAACTAGTGAAGGCGGGAGCTGCGAGTGATGAACTCGTTTCTAGTTCCTCCTCGCTAGTTCCTGCTTCCAAGACCAACCTGTTCGACTTCGACCGCGTCGCGCTCGAAGATTTCTTCGAGCAGGTACTCGGCGAGAAGCGCTACCGCGCCCACCAGGTGATGAAGTGGATCCATCACCGCTATGTCACCGACTTCGACGGCATGACCGACCTGGGCAAGGCGCTGCGCGCCAAGCTGCAGGAGCATGCGGAAGTGCGGGTGCCGGAGGTCATCTTCGACAAGGCTTCCACCGATGGCACCCACAAGTGGCTGCTCGGCATGGACCCGAAGAACGCTATCGAGACGGTGTTCATTCCGGCCGATGGCCGCGGCACCCTGTGCGTGTCTTCGCAGGTGGGGTGCGCGCTCAACTGCCAGTTCTGCTCCACCGCGACCCAGGGATTCAACCGCAACCTGAGCACGGCCGAGATCATCGGCCAGGTGTGGGTGGCGGCCAGGCATCTGGGCAACCTGCCGCACCAGCGCCGCAGGCTCACCAACGTGGTGATGATGGGGATGGGCGAGCCGCTGGCGAACTTCGACAACGTGGTGCGCGCGATGAGCATCATGCGCGACGACCTGGGCTACGGGCTGGCCAACAAACGGGTGACCCTGTCGACCGCCGGCATGGTGCCGATGATCGATCGGCTGGGCGAGGTTAGCGACGTATCTCTCGCCATTTCCCTGCATGCGCCGAACGACGCGCTGCGCAGCGAACTCGTTCCCTTGAACAAGAAATATCCGATTGCCGAACTTATGGAGTCTGCCAAGCGCTACGCCCTGCGCAAGCGCGGGACCTCGATCACCTTCGAATACACGCTGATGAAGGGCGTCAACGACCAGCCGGAACACGCGCGCCAACTCGCAAAGCTGATGCGCCAGTTCGATAACGCCCTGCAGATGAAGGACGCGGCCAAGGTCAACCTGATTCCGTTCAACCCGTTCCCGGGCACCCGCTTCGAGCGCTCGGACGAGGCGACCATCCTCGCGTTTCAGAAGCAGCTGCAGGTGGCACGCGTGCTGACCACCGTGCGTCGCACCCGCGGAGACGACATCGACGCGGCCTGCGGCCAGCTCAAGGGCCAGGTCATGGATCGCACCCGTCGCCAGGCCCAGTTCCGCAAGAGCCTGCAAGACAAGGGCATCGATGATGCGGCTGCGTAGCGCTGCAGTCCTTGCCCTGGTTGCCGTGCTGGCTACGGGCGGCTGCGCGAGCATGAGCCGCAAGTTCACCTTCATGCGGCCGGATGTGTCACGCAAGGATTATCGCCAGGTCGCACCGGATTACGACGTCCGTCCGGACAGCAAGGCGCGTCATGGGGGGCAGACGGCCCGCGACCGGGTGACGCTGGCCGAACAGCGGCTGCGGGCGGGGCAGCTGGCAGAAGCCGAAACCGAAGCCCGGGCGGCGCTCAAGGCCGATCCGAAATCGCCCGACGCCTACACGATCCTGGCGGTTCTCGCCGACGAGCGTGGCCAGGCCGCGCAGGCCGGCGGCTATTACGCCCAGGCAGCGGAGCTTGAGCCCACGCGCGGCGGGGTGCTCAACAACTATGGTGCCTGGCTATGCGGCAACGGACGCGCGGGCGAATCGCTGGCGTGGTTCGACCGGGCACTCGCCGATCCGTCCTATGCATCGACGGCGTCGGCGCACGCCAACGCCGGTGCCTGCGCTCTCGACGCCGGCCAGGACGCTCGCGCCGAGCGCGACCTGCGCATGGCACTGGCCCAGGATCCCACCAACGCCACCGCGCTGGCCGCGATGGCTCGCAGCGCATATCGCGCGGGTCGATACCTCGAAGCCCGCGCCTTCAGCGAGCGCCGCCTTGCAGCGGCGCCGCCGACGAAGGAGATTCTGCAGCTGGCTTCGCAAATCGAGCAGAAACTGGGCGATAATCAGGCGGCTGCGCGCTATACGCAGCAAATGACCGCACAATCGTCGCAAGAGGCGGTGCGGTCGGGGGAGACGGGCGAGCAATGACCTCAGGCAACGATACGCAGTTCCCCGAGCATGGCATCGGTGCGCGCCTGCGCAGCGCGCGCGAAGCGGCCGGTCTCAGCGTGGCCGATGTCGGCCAACAGCTGAAGATGCCGGCCCGGGTCGTCCTCTCGCTCGAGGCGGAAGACTGGGGCCGTCTCGGCGCTCCGGTGTTCGTGCGCGGGCAGCTGCGCAGCTACGCGCGGCTGCTGGGGCTCCCGGTCGACCAGGTGGTGCAGGTGTCGGAACTGGCGCCCGTGGTGGCCACCGAGCTCACGCCGCGCACCTATACGCCGCGAATGCAGCGGGTCGCCGAACAGGCCTCGCGACGCGCGGTGTACATCGTGCTCACTCTGGCGCTACTGGTGCCGATCTGGGTCGCGACTAGGCCACAGATCGAGCAGGTCGCGCGCGAGGCGACGCCACTCGATGCGCCCGCCGACCCGCGGCCAGCGCGCAATGAATCCGCTCCGCGCAAACCCGCTGCGCCGATGCTGCGGGCTTCGCTGACGCCCCTCCCGACGCGTCCGGCCGCCGCCGCCTTGTCGCTGCAGTTCCAGGGCGACAGCTGGGTGGAAATCCGCGGTGCCGACGGGCAGGTGGTGGAGTCCGGCCTGCTCAAGGCCGGAGAACAACGCAGCTATCGGGCGGGCGAGGTGACTCGGGTCAAGCTTGGCAATGCGACTGCTGTACGCGTGCTACATGAAGGCGACGTTCAGGATCTGGCCCCGTACCTGCGGGCGAGCGTCGCGCGGTTTGCGGTATCCTCCGACGGTTCGCTCGCGCCTCCAGCCGAGTAAGGCATCACCCGGCGGCGCCGGGTCAGGGCCCTTGTTCCGAACTCCCTCCCCAGGTGCCTCCGGCGCCGACTACCGAATTGCATCGTATGGCGATAGACGAACTGCTCGACGAGCACGAACAAGGCGAACGCGTCCGCAGCTGGCTGCGAAGCAACGGCGGCGGCATTCTCGGCGGGATCCTGTTGGGCCTGGCGGCCATCGGTGGCTGGCAGTGGTGGCAAAAGCAGCAGCATCAGCAGCGCGCACAGGCCGGCGAGCGCTACCAGTCCGTCCTCAAGTCGCTCGAAGGCGGCGATCCATCCAAGGCGAAGGCGCAGGCGCAGGTTTCTGCACTTGATGGAACCGCCTACGGCACGCTCGCCGCGATGGCGCTGGCCAAGAGCCAGGCCGATCTGGGGCAGCGCGATGCGGCCATCGCCACCCTGCGCGCGGCGCGCAACGGTAGTGGCAGCCTCGATCCCGTGCTGGAGCAGCGCCTGGCGCGGCTGCTGATCGACGCGGGCAAACCCCAGGAAGCGCTGGCGCTGCTCGCCAACGCATCCGGTGCCGGTGCGCTTGAAACGCGTGGCGACGCCGAATTCGCCGCCGGCAAGCCGGACGCGGCGCGGGCCAGCTATCGCAAGGCGCTCTCGACGACCGATGAGGCCTCGCCGCAGCGCCGCCTGCTGGAACTGAAGCTATCCGAAGTCGGCGGCTCCGCCGCGGACACCTCCGCAAAACCCGAGGCCTGAGCTTGATGACTTCCCCCGCATCGGGTCGGCGCGCCGACCGCACGCGTACGTCCCACTTTCCGCGCTTCGCCCTGCTTCTCGCCGCGGTGATGGCCATGGCCGGCTGCAGCACCATCAAGGGCTGGTTCGGAGGCGACGACGAAAAGAAGAAGGCCTCGGAGCCGGCCGAGCTCACCGAGTTCACCGCTACCGCTTCGGTCAGCAGGTTGTGGTCCGCCAAAGCGGGCAAGGGCGAGCGCCGGATCGCAGCGCGCCAGGGGCCTGCGATCGCGGACGGCCGGGTGTACGCGGCTGCGGTGGAAGGCGGCGTGCGCGCGTTCGATCTGCAGTCGGGCGCGGTGGCATGGCACTACGCTTCCGAGCTGCCGCTTTCGGGCGGACCGGGAGCCGGCGATGGGCTGGTCGCGGTGGGGAGCCTGGAGGGCGACGTGATCGCCCTCGATGCGGCCAGCGGGGCCGAGAAGTGGAAGGCCAAGGTGGGCAATGAAGTGATCGCGGCGCCCGCAATCGGACAGGGCATGGTGGTCGTGCACAGCAACGACGGCCGAGTGACCGCTTTCGACGCCGCAACCGGCGAACAGCGCTGGTTCTGGACCCACGAGCAACCCACCCTCACCGTACGCGGCATCGCCAGTGTCACGCTGGGTCCTGGGTACGTGTTCGTCGGCAACGACGACGGGACGGTGACCGCCCTGTCGCTGGCCGATGGCCGGCCGCTGTGGGACGCGCAGGTGGCGGCTCCCGACGGCCGCACGGAACTCGACCGCATGGCCGATGTCGACGGCGGTCCGATCCTGGACGGCGCGGTGCTGTATGCGACGAGCTACAAGGGCAAGACCGTGGCGATCGAGGGCCCCAGTGGCCGGGTGCTCTGGTCGAGCGACAGTGGCGGCCCGGGACGCGTCGGCGTCGGCAGCGACAGACTGGCCGTGTCGGACCGCAATGGCGTGGTGTGGGGCTTGGACAAGACAACCGGCGGCGGGATGTGGCAGCAGGGCGCGCTTGCCCGCCGCAACCTCACCTCGGCCACGGTGCAGGGCAACTATGCCGTGGTGGGCGATTACGACGGGTACCTGCACTGGCTCCGGCTCGAGGACGGCGCGCTCGCCGCGCGCATCCGCGCCGGTGGCGAAACCTTGCGATCCACCCCGGAGGTATCCCCCGACGGCGTGCTGGTCGTTCAGGACGTGGAAGGCGAACTCAGCGCCTATCGCGTCCAGTAAGAACGCGTCCGGTCGCCCGGCGCCAATCCCGATCGCTTTCCACGCCCCGGGCGGCCGCGCTGTCCGGGGCGATGTTTTTCCCCTCCCTCCGGCGCTTATCCTGATCCGATGTTGCCTCTCGTCGCCCTGGTCGGCCGTCCCAATGTCGGTAAGTCGACCCTGTTCAATGCGCTGACCCGCACGCGCGATGCGTTGGTCCACGACCAGCCCGGGGTGACCCGCGATCGAAACTACGGCGTCTGCCGTTACGACGAAGCGCACCCGTTCGTCCTGGTCGATACCGGGGGCATCGCGGGCCAGGAAGAAGGCCTCGCGGGCGCCACCGCGCGCCAGGCACGGGCCGCGGCGGAGGAAGCCGACCTGATCCTGTTCGTGGTCGACGGACGCGAAGGCCCGAGCGCGCTCGACGAGGAAATCCTGGCCTGGCTGCGCAAGGTGGACACGCCGGTGTTGCTGACGGTCAACAAGACCGATGGCATCGATGCGCAGGCCGCGCTGGCCGAATTCGCCCGCTTCGGGTTCCGTGACGTGCTTGCAGTGTCGTCCGCGCACAAGCGCGGCATCGATGAACTGGTCGGTCACGCCGTCCAACGCCTGCCCGAAGATGGCGATGCCGAACTCCTGGACGACGATCCCGGACGGGTGCGCATCGCGTTCGTCGGCCGCCCGAACGTCGGCAAGTCCACATTGGTGAACCGGATCCTCGGCGAGGAACGGATGATTGCGTCCGAAGTCGCCGGAACCACCCGGGATTCGATCGCGGTCGACCTCGAGCGCGACGGCCGCAAGTACCGGCTGGTCGATACCGCCGGCATCCGACGCAAGTCGAAGGTGGAAGAAGCGGTCGAGACCTTTTCGATCATCAAGACGCTGCAGGCGATCGAGCAGTGCCACGTCGCGGTGATCATGCTCGACGCCACCGAGGGCGTGACCGAACAGGACGCCAGCGTGCTTGGCGCGGTGCTCGACTCGGGGCGCGCGCTGGTGATCGCCGTGAACAAGTGGGATGGCCGCAGCGACTACGAGCGCCAGCAGGCCGAGGCGCTGCTCTCGCGCAAGCTCGCATTCGTCGACTGGGCCGAAGCAGTCCGGATCTCGGCGCTGCATGGGTCGGGGCTGCGCGAGCTCTTTCGCGCGGTGCACCGCGCGTACGCTTCGGCGACCCGCAAGTTCAGCACCAGCGAGGTCACGCAGGCCATCGAGGCGGCCTACGAGGCCAATCCGCCATCCGTGGTGCGGGGCCATGTTCCCAAGCTGCGCTTCGCCCATCCGGGCGGCGAGAACCCGCCGACCTTCATCGTCCATGGCACGCGTCTGCGTACCTTGTCCGATAGCTACAAGCGCTATCTGGAAAACTTCTTTCGCAAGCGCTTCAAGCTGGTCGGCACGCCGGTGCGTTTCATCTTCAAGGAAGGCGACAACCCGTACAAGGACAAGAAGAACGTGCTCACCGACCGCCAGGTCGCGCGCAAGAAGCGTCTGCTGCGGCACGTCAAGAAGCGGGGGTGAGCGCAGGCCGCGCCGTGCGCGGATGCCCGAACCGGAGCGTCGGGGGCCATCGCCCCGACCTACAATGCCCGATCATGCCAAGTGCTCCGATCATGGCCGAGGTCACTCTCGGCATCCTCGCCGGCGGACGTGCGACGCGCCTGGGCGGGGTCGACAAGGCCTGGCTCCAGCGCGAGGGCCTGTCGCAGGTGCTGCGTCTCAGCGAGCGGTTCCGGCCGCAGGTCGTGGAGGTCGTCGTCAGCGCCAATCGTGACCTGCAGCGCCATGCAGCCGCAGGCCTGCGCGCCATCGCCGACCGCGAGCAGGACATCGGTCCGATGGGTGGAATCGACGCGCTTGCGCAGGCCTGCACGACCCCCTGGCTGCTGACGATCCCGGTGGACCTGGTCGATATCAACGACTGCCTGCTCCCCAGCTTGCTGGCGGCAGGTGGTGCGGGGACGGGCGCGTATGCCGAGGACGACAATGGCGCGCAGCCGCTCGTGGCGCTGTGGCGGGTCGCCGACTTGCGCCGTGGGCTTGCGAGCGCGATCGCATCGGGCGACTACGCCGTGCAGGCCCTGCAGGCCCGGCTGCAGATGCGCCTGGTCCGGTTGCCGGGCGTGCGCTTGGGTAACCTCAACACTCCGGCGGATCTCGCCGCCGCCGGCATCGATCACCCATGAGCGCCGACTCCCTGCCATTTCCCAGTCGTATCGGTTTCGATGAGGCCGAGGCGATTGTTCGCCACGTCGCTGCGGCTCGGCGGCTGTCGGTGGAGCGCCAGGCGCTGGCGCGTGCGCACGGCCGGATCCTGGCCGAGGACATCGCGGCGGCATTGCCGCTGCCGGCTTTCGACAACAGCGCGATGGATGGCTTCGCACTGCGGCATGCCGATCTGTCGGCAGGGCAGACACGGCTGCGCCTGGTCGGGGAGCAGTTCGCCGGTCCTGCGCTCGACCTGGTGGTCGGCGCCGGCGAGTGCGTCCGGATCACCACCGGCGCGCCGATGCCCGCGGGCAGCGACACGGTGGTGATGAAAGAGAACACATCCCTGCAAAACGGCGAGGTGATCGTGCCCGTGCCGCCGCGGCCCGGACAGCACGTGCGCCGCGCAGGCGAAGACGTCGGCACGGGCGATACCGTGCTGGCGGCGGGACAGGTGCTCACACCGGCGCGTATCGCGCTGGCAGCTGCGCTTGGCATCGCCGACGTGCAGGTCTCGCAGCGGCCGACCGTGGCCGTATTCACCACCGGCGACGAGCTGGTCGAACCGGGCCTGCCGCTGGCGCCGGGCCAGATCTACAACTCCAACCGCGAGCTGCTGATGGGCCTGCTACGCGCGGATGGTCTGGAACCCACGGCATGGCCGACGCTTCCCGACGAGCCCGGCAGGATCGCCGCGATGCTCCGCGATGCCGCGTCCAGCTTCGATCTCGTCATCACCTGCGGCGCGGTGTCTGCAGGCGAGAAAGACCATATTCCCGAGCTCCTCCAGCACGAAGGCCGGGTGCGCTTCTGGAAAGTGCGGATGCGGCCCGGGATGCCGCTGCTGTTCGGCGAGCTCGGTCAGGGCGCGTTCCTGGGTCTGCCCGGCAATCCGGTGTCGGTACTCGCCACATGGCTCGCGCTGGGGCGTACTCTCATCGACGGTCTGCAGGGCAGGGCCGAGCCGCGTCCGCGGCTGTGGGCGCGCCTTTCCGGGCCGTGGAACAAGCGTCACGAGCGTCTCGAATTCCTGCGCGGCCGCCTGCGTTCGAACCGCGACGGCCTGCTGGAAGTGGAACCCAACCCTGCCGACGGCTCGCACCGCATGCGCGGGGCGGCCGACAGCGACGCACTGATCGTATTGCCCGAGGGCGAATGCCTGTTCGCCGCCGGCGAGGCGGTCGAAGTGCTGCCCTATTAGCCCAGAGGTGTTCGCATGAGCGTCCCGCAGATCAGTCCGCGCGAAGCGCGCCAGCTCGCCGAGCATGGCGCCGCGCTGGTGGACGTGCGCGAGGCGCACGAGCACGCGCAGGGCATGGCCGAAGGTGCCCTGGCCATTCCCCGGGCCGAACTCGAGCGCGATCCGGACCGCCACTTTCCCGACCGCAGCCGGCCGATCGTGCTCATCTGCCAGGCCGGTGGCCGCTCGCTGCTCGCCGCGGAGGTGCTGCAGCGCGTGGGTTATCTGCAGGTGTCCTCGGTGCACGGCGGCATGAACCAGTGGAGCGCGGTTGGCCTTCCGGTGAGCGCGCCTGCTCCGGATATCGATCACGATTTCCACGAACGCTACGCGCGCCATCTGCTGTTGCCGCAAATTGGTGCTCAAGGCCAACGCCGGCTCGAAGCGGCGCGTGTGCTGGTGCTCGGTGCGGGCGGACTGGGCTCGCCCGCGGCGTTCTACCTGGCCGCCGCTGGCGTCGGGCACCTGCGCCTGGTGGACAACGATCTGGTCGAACGCAGCAACCTGCAGCGCCAGATCCTGCACGTCGATGCCGACATCGGGGTCCCGAAAGTGGACTCGGCGCAGGTCCGGCTTGCCGCGCTCAATCCCCGCACCCGGGTCGAAGCCGTACAGGCACGATTACAGGCGGACAACGTCGAGCACCTGCTCGCCGGAGTCGATGTCGTGATCGATGGTGCCGACAACTTCCCGGCGCGCTACCTGCTCAACGATGCCTGCGTGAAGCTGGGGATTCCGCTGGTGTACGGCGCGGTGCACCGGTTCGAAGGGCAGCTGGGCGTCTTCGATGCCGGGCGCCACCGCGGCCAGGCGCCGTGCTACCGCTGTCTGTTCCCCGAGCCGCCGCCGCCCGAGGCCGCGCCGAACTGCGCCGAGGCCGGCGTGCTCGGCGTGTTGCCTGGGGTCGTGGGCCTGCTGCAGGCCACCGAGGCGATCAAGCTGCTGCTTGGGATCGGCGAACCGCTGAGCGGACGCCTGCTGCATTTCGACGCTCTGAGCATGCGCTTCCGCGAGACCCGGCTGGCACCCGATCCGGACTGCCCGGTCTGCGCGCCGCATGTGGTCTTTCCTGGCTATATCGACTATGCCGCGTTCTGCGCGGGTGCCGTGGCAACGTGACGTGCGCGCCGCGTCAACGGCCGGCGCATCGCTTCGGGTAACCTGTGCCGCCCTTCGCCACGGAATGACGATGCGTCGCCTGCTGTTGCTGCTTGTGCTGTGCCTGTTCGCATCCCCGCTGTTCGCGGCCGATCCGTGCCCGCTGCTGCGCAACCAGAAGAACGCGCCAGACGTGGCCACGCGCATCGCCGCCTGGGCGTGCGAGGCCAACCAGAACTGGTACGCGCCGTTCATCGATGCCGATGGCAAGGTCAACGGCGTGAGCATCTACGAGGCCGAAGCCAGCGCGCTGGCGAACAGCGTCGAAGCCTGGCAGCAGGTGGCGATCTACTGGAACGACAGCGGTCTGTTGCCGCAGGCCTACGGTCGCCCCGGCGCCAGCGAATGTGCCTATGCGAATACCTCGCGTTATCCCTCGCCCTCGTGCAGGGCGTTCGTGATCGATACGCCGTGGTCGGCGGCGTTTGTGTCCTGGGTGATGCGCCGGGCCGGCGTGCCCGGCTTCAACGGCTCGCCCAGCCATGTGAACTACGTGCGCGACGCCTACCGCAACCCGACCCAGAGCGCGTATCAGATCAGCGATCCGCGTGCGTCCAAACCGGCGCCGGGGGACTTGCTGTGCTACGTGCGGGTCTCCTCGCGCGTCTATGGTTTCGGCGACCTGGCGACCCTGCTCAGCTCCGCGAACGGGGAAGGGCTGAACATGCATTGCGACATCGTGGTGGGGACGCGCGCCGGCAACCTGGCCTACCTGGTCGGCGGGAACGTGGCCCAGGCGGTCACCCTGCGCATGTTGCGTCTGGCGCCCAACGGTTATTTCTCCGACTTGCCGATGCGCACCATGAGCGACCTGCCATGCGCGCCCGATATCCCGGCGGGCTGCAATGCCAACCGCCAGGACTGGTCGGTGCTGCTCAAGCTGCGTCCGGCCGCGCAGCTGGCCACGCTGCCGCCACCTTATGTGCCGCCGCCGAGCCAGGTGCTGCCGCGTGCGTCGGCCCAGCAGTGCTGCGTGAATTGCGTCGTCGGCTCCGGGATTCCGCGCTGCCCGGCCGGCGGCGCGCCGGCCCCGGTCCAGACGCCGGATCCGGACCCCGGCAAGCAGGTGCCGTCGGCCCCCGCGCAGCAATGCTGCGTCAACTGCACGGTGGGTTCGGGAATTGCGCGTTGCCCGGTGAACGCTCCGGCATCGCAAACGCCGTAAGCCAGCGGGCGGCGCCGCTTACGGCGCGTGCCGTGCCTGCGCCGCCTCGAAGGCGGCCAGTTGCTCCGGAGTTGCCTCGCGCTGGTGCCGGGTTTTCCACTGTGCGAACGGCTCGCCATAGATCAGCTCGCGGGCGGCGTCGCGGTCCATGACAATGCCGCGTTCGGCGGCCGCCTCACGGTACCAGTCGGCCAGGCAATTGCGGCAGAACCCGGCCAGGATCATCAGGTCGATGTTCTGCACGTCCGGCCGCTCGTGCATCAGATGCTCGCGCAGGCGGCGGAAGGTGGCGGCTTCGAGTTCGGTATTGGCTTCGGACATGGCGGGTTCTCCTTCGCTGGCATTGTAGGAGCGCCACAGCGATGCCTACATCGCCTGTCGAATCGGGGACAATACGCATCTCCCCAGCGAAGTCCCCCATGACCGCACGCATCCTCGACGGCCGCCGCATCGCCGATGAACTGCTCGACGACCTCAAGACCCAGGTCGACGCGCGGGTGGCTGCCGGCAGGTCGCGACCGGGCCTGGCGGTGGTGCTGGTGGGACAGGATCCGGCCTCGCAGTCCTACGTGCGCAACAAGCGCCGTGCTGCGCAAAAGGTGGGCATCGAGGCCTTCGACTTCGATCTGCCCAGGGACACGAGCGAATCCGAGCTGCTGGAGTTAATCAACCGGCTCAACCACGACCCGGCCGTGCACGGCATCCTGATCCAGCTGCCGCTGCCGGGCATCCCCGACGCCAGCCGCCTGATCCAGCGGATCGACCCGGGCAAGGATGTGGATGGGTTCCACCCCGAAAACGTCGGCCATCTGGCCCTGCGCGAGTTCGGCCTGCGTCCGTGCACGCCGCGCGGGATCACCACGCTGCTGGCGTGGACCGATCGGCCTGTGCGTGGGCAGAGCGCGACGATCGTCGGCGTGTCCAACCACGTCGGCCGGCCGATGGCGCTGGAACTGCTGATCGCCGGCTGCACCGTGACCAGCTGCCACAAGTTCACTCCGGCCGATGTGCTGAAGCGGCACGTCGGCGAGGCCGACATCCTGGTGGTCGCGGTCGGCAGGCCTGGGCTGATCCCCGGCGACTGGGTGAAGCCGGGCGCGGTGGTGATCGATGTCGGCATCAACCGGC
This sequence comes from Lysobacter sp. M15, assembly GCF_022662515.1. NCBI lineage: Bacteria > Pseudomonadati > Pseudomonadota > Gammaproteobacteria > Lysobacterales > Lysobacteraceae > Lysobacter > Lysobacter sp. M15. The sequence goes on from NZ_JAKPBV010000005.1 coordinate 128,023, forward strand.
TCGAGGACGGCCGCCTGGTCGGCGATGTGGGCTTCGACGCGGCTGCCCGGCGTGCCAGCTGGATTACCCCGGTGCCGGGCGGGGTGGGGCCAATGACTGTCGCAACGCTGATGCAGAACACGCTGGAAGCCGCAGAGGCGGCAGATTCCGCATAGGGTGCGCCCCGGCGCACCGTCCCAGGCACATCAGCATGCCGGGGTGGTCGAAGCGGTGCGCCAAGGGCACACCCTATGACCCTCTTCCACAAGCGGGAGAGGCGGGAAAACCGTTACAATGACGCGCTTCCCCACATTCGGGTTTGCCGATGCTCCGCATCCAGGCTGAAGCACTCACCTTCGACGACGTCTCCCTCGTCCCCGCGCATTCGACTGTCCTGCCCAAGGACGTTTCCCTTGCCACCCGGCTGACCCGCGGCTTGCGCCTGAACCTGCCGATCATCTCGGCCGCCATGGACACCGTGACCGAAGCGCGCCTGGCCGTGGCCATGGCCCAGCTCGGCGGCATCGGCATCCTGCACAAGAACCTGTCGGTCGAACGCCAGGCGGCTGAAGTGGCCCGGGTCAAGAAGTTCGAGGCCGGGGTCATCCGCGAACCGTTCACCGTCGGCCCCGACACCACCATCGGCGAGGTGCTCAAGCTCACCCGCGCCCGCAACATCTCCGGCGTGCCGGTAGTGGACGATGCCGGGCAGCTGGTCGGCATCGTCACCGGGCGCGACATGCGGTTCGAGAAGAAGCTCGACGATCCGGTCCGCCACATCATGACCAAGAAGGATCGCCTGGTGACCGTGCGCGAGGGCGCTGCGGACGACGAGGTGATCGGCCTGCTGCACAAGCACCGGATCGAGAAGGTACTGGTGGTGAACGACGAGTTCGCGCTGCGCGGCCTGATCACGGTGAAGGATATCCAGAAGAAGTCCGACAACCCCAACGCCGCCTACGACAGCAGCGAACGCCTGCTGGTGGGCGCCGCGGTGGGCGTCGGCGGCGACACCGATCAGCGGATCGAGGCGCTGGCCGCCGCAGGCGTGGACGTGATCATCGTCGACACGGCGCATGGCCATGCGCAGGGCGTGATCGACCGCGTCGCATGGGCGAAGAAGGCCTTCCCGCAATTGCAGGTGATCGGCGGCAACATCGTCACCGGCGATGCAGCGCTGGCGCTGATGGATGCCGGCGCCGACGCGGTGAAGGTCGGCGTCGGCCCCGGATCGATCTGCACCACGCGGGTGGTCGCCGGCGTCGGCGTGCCGCAGGTGACCGCGGTGTCGATGGTGGCCGAGGCGCTGCAGGACCGCATTCCGCTGATCGCCGACGGCGGCATCCGCTATTCGGGCGACATCGGCAAGGCGATTGCCGCCGGCGCGTCCACGGTGATGATCGGGGGCCTGTTCGCCGGCACCGAAGAAAGCCCGGGCGAAACCGAACTGTTCCAGGGACGCAGCTACAAGAGCTACCGCGGCATGGGTTCGCTGGGGGCGATGGAGAAGGGGTCCAAGGACCGCTACTTCCAGGACGCGAGCGACGCCGACAAGCTGGTGCCCGAAGGCATCGAAGGACGCGTGCCGTACCGAGGCTCGTTGGCGGGCGTCGTCCACCAGCTGGCCGGCGGCCTGCGCGCCACCATGGGCTACGTGGGCTGCGCGACGATCGAGGACATGCGCACCAAGCCGCAGTTCGTGAAGATCACCGGCGCAGGGCAGCGCGAAAGCCACGTGCACGACGTGCAGATCACCAAGGAACCGCCGAACTATCGCGCCTCCTGATGCAGTCCTGGGAAGGGAGACGCAAGTTTCCCTTCTTCGTTTGAGAACACGAAAAACCGATGACCAACATCCATACCGACAAGATCCTGATCCTCGACTTCGGCGCGCAGTACACGCAGCTGATCGCACGCCGCATCCGCGAGATCGGGGTGTATTGCGAGATCTGGGCCTGGGACCACGACCCGGCGGAAATCGCCGCATACGGCGCGAAGGGCATCATCCTCTCGGGTGGGCCGGAATCGACTACGGAATTCGGCGCACCCAAGGCTCCGCAGGAAGTATTCGACAGCGAGCTGCCGATCCTCGGCATCTGCTACGGCATGCAGACCCTGGCCGCGCAGCTGGGCGGCGCCACCGAAGCCGCCGACGCGCGCGAGTTCGGTCATGCCGAAGTCGAGCTGGTCGCGCATGACGCCCTGCTCGGCGGCCTGAGCGACCACGATGGCGAACCGCGCATCGATGTGTGGATGAGCCACGGCGATCACGTCGCGCAGGCGCCGCCGGGCTGGACGGTCACCGCCGTCACCGAGCGCATTCCGGTTGCGGCCATGGCCAACGAGGCCAGGCGCTGGTACGGCGTCCAGTTCCATCCCGAAGTCACCCATACCAAGCAGGGCCAGACCTTGCTGCGCCGCTTCGTGGTGGAGGTGTGCGGCTGCCAGACGTTGTGGACCGCTGCCAACATCATCGAGGACCAGATCGCACGCGTGCGCGAGCAGGTCGGCAGCGACGAAGTCATCCTGGGCCTGTCGGGCGGGGTGGATTCGTCGGTGGTCGCAGCGCTGCTGCACAAGGCGATCGGCGATCAGCTGACCTGCGTATTCGTCGATACGGGCCTGCTGCGCTGGCAGGAAGGCGACCAGGTGATGGCCACCTTCGCCGAGCACCTGGGCGTCAAGGTGCTCCGGGTCGACGCGGCCGACCGCTATTTCGACAAGCTCGAGGGCGTTGCCGACCCGGAAGCCAAGCGCAAGATCATCGGCAACCTGTTCGTCGAGATCTTCGACGAGGAATCGCACAAGCTCGCCAATGCGCGGTGGCTGGCCCAGGGCACCATCTATCCGGATGTGATCGAATCGGCCGGCAGCAGGACCGGCAAGGCGCATGTGATCAAGAGCCACCACAACGTCGGCGGGCTGCCTGCGGACATGAAGCTCGGCCTGGTGGAGCCGCTGCGCGAGCTGTTCAAGGACGAGGTGCGCCGCCTGGGCGTGGAACTCGGACTGCCAAGGGAGATGGTCTACCGGCATCCGTTCCCCGGGCCTGGGCTGGGCGTACGCATCCTTGGCGAGGTGAAGCGCGAATACGCGGAATTGCTGGCCAAGGCCGATCACATCTTCATCGACGAACTGCGCCAGGCCGATCTGTACGACAAGACCTCGCAGGCCTTCGCGGTGTTCCTGCCGGTGAAGTCGGTTGGCGTAGTCGGCGATGCCCGCGCCTACGAATGGGTCATCGCGCTGCGTGCGGTCGAGACCATCGACTTCATGACCGCGCACTGGGCGCAGCTGCCTTACGATTTTCTCGGCAAGGTTTCTAACCGAATTATCAATGAGTTAAGAGGCATTTCTCGCGTTGTTTATGACATCAGCGGAAAGCCTCCGGCCACCATCGAATGGGAGTAGTGCGTGACGCTTTCGCTGTATGAGGTTTCCATCCCCGCGCTGGTCCGCGGCCTCGAGAATCTGTCGATGCAGATCGACAAGGCGGTCGCATTCGCCCGCGACCACGGCATCGACGAGGCCGAACTCGTGCATGCGCGCCTGGCGCCGGACATGCTCGACTTCGCCGGTCAGGTGCAGCGTGCCAGCGATACCGCCAAGTTCGGCGGCGCGCGACTGTCGCAGGGCCAGGCGCCCGGCTTCGCGGACGAGGAGACGACCCTGGACGAGCTGAAGGCGCGCATCACCAGAACCGTCGCGTACCTGCAAGGCGTTGCCGCCGCGGACATCGACGGCGGCGAGCAGCGGGAGATCCGTTTCAAGGCCGGGCAGCGCGAACTCAAGTTCACCGCGCAGGATTACGTGCGCAGCTTCCTGTTGCCGAATCTGTATTTCCATCTCGCCACCGCCTACGGAATCCTGCGCCACAAGGGCGTCCCCTTGGGCAAGCTCGACTATCTCGGAAAGATCCAGTAGCGGACGATGGAACCGGAACCCAACGCCGATCTTCGCTGGATGCGCCAGGCGCTGGCACTGGCGGATCGTGCCGAGCACCAGGACGACGAAATTCCGGTCGGTGCGCTGGTGGTAGATGCAGAAGGAAATATGCTCGGCGAGGGCTGGAACCGCAACATCAGCGAGCATGACCCTTCCGCGCACGCCGAGATCATGGCGATGCGGCAGGCGGGCAGGGCGCTGCGCAACCACCGGCTTGTCGGCTGCACGCTGTACGTCACCCTGGAGCCTTGCGCGATGTGCGCGATGGCGATGGTCCATGCGCGGGTCGCGCGCCTGGTCTACGCTGCGACCGATCCGAAGACCGGAGCGGCGGGCAGCGTATTCGACCTGCTCTCCGATCCGCGGCATAACCATCGTGTCGAAGTCGTTGGCGGGGTCATGGCCGCCGAGGCAGGCGCACGCCTCACCAACTACTTCCGCCGAAAACGGGGCAAGCCGCTCTTGCAGGGCGGGTCTTGACCCCCCCTACGGTTCTTCGTCTTCCTGTTTCTCCTCACGCCTGCGCATGCGCGCGATCGCATGCCGGTGATCCATTTCCTCGTCGATCACCTTCACCGCCAGCACCGACTCGCGCGCCAGGTACAGGCTCGCCGCGAACAGCGACAGCACGCCGAGCACCGCCATGATCGTGGGCAGCGCCACCGCGCGATAGCCGACGATGGCGTCGGCCGCGACGCTCAGGCTGGTGCCGACGAAAAAGCTGATCGCCGCGTAGAGCAGCTGGCTTCCGCGCAACACCAGGCGGCTGCGGAGGCGCTGGATCTCGATGCGCCGCTCGAGCACGCTGCGGTACTCCGGGTCGCTGGTGTCCTCAAGTTCCTTGAGTACGGTGCGCAGGCGATCGATCACCCGCGCCAGGCGTTGATTGGCCGACATCAGCAGCGAGGCTGTGGCGGTCAGGAAGAAGGCCGGCGCCAGCATCGCGGTCAGGATGGCGTAATGGGCGAAGGCGGGATTGGTCGGCATGCCGGGTATCATGCCGCGACCCTACCGGCAGCGCGAGCGATGACGACAGCCAACGGCAAGGAAGGACGCCTGATCTGGATCGATCTGGAGATGACCGGACTGGATACCGACCGGGATTCGATCCTGGAAATCGCCACCGTCGTCACCGACTCGCAGCTCAACGTACTGGCGGAGGGCCCCGAGTTCGCCATCGCCCAGCCCCTGTCGATGCTCGAGGGGATGGACGACTGGAATCGCAAGCAGCACGGCAAGTCCGGGCTGTGGCGGCGGGTGTTGGAGGAGGGGGTGCCGATGGCCGAGGCCGAAGCGGCCACGCTGCGCTTCCTGGCCCAGTGGGTGCCGGCGAACACCTCGCCCATGTGCGGCAATTCGATCTGCCAGGACCGTCGCTTCCTGCACCGGCTGATGCCGCGGCTGGAGAAGCACTTCCATTACCGCAACCTCGACGTCAGCACCCTCAAGGAACTCGCGCGACGCTGGGCGCCGCAGGTACTGGCGGGCGTGTCCAAGGAAAGCGCGCACACCGCGCTCAGCGACGTGCGCGATTCGATTGCCGAACTGCGCCACTACCGCAAGCACATGGCGGCACTGGCCGTCGCTCCAGCGCCTTAGGGCGCAGGTGGCTTCTTCGGACGGTCGCCGTCGTCGGCGACCGCACGCATCAGGATCTCCGCGATCGGACGCCCATCGGCGTCGCGGTGGTAGACGTGCAGATCGCGCTGCGGATAGGGGATGTTGATACCGTGGCCAATGAGGTCGTTGCGGATGGCTTCAGTGACCCGGCTCGAGGCTTCGCCGAAATCCGTGTTCCTGGCATACGCATACAACATCAGGTCGACCCCGTTTTCGGCGAGGTTCTTGACCTGGACGAAGGGTGCGGGCTCGTCGACCACGAGCGGTTCGCGCCGCGCGATGTCGAGCAGCAATTCGCGTGCCTGCTTCAGGTCGTCCTCGTAGCCCACACCCACGGGGATCTCCATGCGGCGGGTGGGCAGAGTGGTGTAATTGATGATCGGCGCGGTGGTGATCTCGCTGTTAGGCAGCACGATCACGCGCTGGTCGAAGGCATGCAGGCGGGTCTGGAACACCCGGATTTCCTGGACGATGCCTTCCTCACCCGCGACGACCACATGGTCGCCGAGGCGAAACGGTCGCAGCACGATCAGCATCACGCCGGAAGCGATGTTGGAAAGCGAATCCTTCAGCGCCAGGCCGACCGCCAGGCCCGCGGCGCCGAGGAGCGCGAACATCGAGGTGGTCGGCACGCCGATCGCGCTGAGCGCGGTGATCACGACCAGCACCAGCATGGCCGCGTAGCCGACGTTGCGCAGGAAGCCGATCAGGGTCGCATCGACGCGGGCCCGTCCGAGGACCCTCTCCAGCGCAAGGATCAGCCGCCGGGCCAGCCAGCGCCCGACCAGGAAGATGACGACTGCGGCCAGCAGCTTCAGGCCCCAGGTTTCCAGCAGCTGCATCCAGTCGACGCCGCGGAACTGCTGCACGATTGCGCTGGTGTCCTTGGGCGCAGGCACGGCGGGTGCGGCCGGGGTTTGCTGCAACATCGTTCGCTCCGGAATGCAGCACGCCCCTGTTCGGGGCGTGCGGGTTGGATCGCGGGGATGGTAACAACGCCCCGGTTAAACGACTGCAAGCCGCCCGGGCTGTGGCGAACGGCTGATGGCCCGGCTCAGCTGGCCTTCGATTTCGCCAGCCTGAGCCAGGTATCGACCACGGTGTCGGGATTGAGCGAGACCGATTCGATGCCCTGGTCCATCAGCCACTGCGCCAGGTCCGGATGGTCGCTCGGTCCCTGGCCGCAGATACCGATGTACTTGCCCTTGGCGCGTGCGGCGCGGATGGCCATGGACAGCAGCTTCTTCACCGCGGGGTCGCGTTCGTCGAACAGGTTGGCGACGATGGCCGAATCTCGGTCCAGGCCCAGAGTCAGCTGGGTGAGGTCGTTGGAGCCGATGGAGAATCCGTCGAACAGTTCGAGGAACTCGTCGGCCAGCAGCGCATTCGACGGGACTTCGCACATCATGATGACCTTCAGGCCCCGCTCGCCCTGTTTCAGGCCGTTCTCCGCCAGCACCTCGAGCACCTTGCGGCCCTCGTCGAGCGTGCGCACGAACGGGATCATGACCCACAGGTTGTCCAGGCCCATGTCTTCGCGCACGCGCTTGACCGCGCGGCATTCGAGGGCAAACGCGTCGCGGAACGACGGGTCGACATAGCGGCTGGCGCCACGGAAGCCGATCATCGGATTTTCTTCGTGGGGCTCGTAGCGGGCGCCGCCGATGAGGTTGGCGTATTCGTTGGACTTGAAGTCCGACAGCCGCACGATGACCGGGTTCGGCGCTACCGATGCGGTGATAGTCGCGATGCCCTCGGCCAGGCGATCGACATAGAACTCCACCGGACCGGTGTAGCCAGCCATGCGTTCGTCGATCTTCTTCCGCGTCGCCGCGTCCTGCTGCGCGTATTCGAGCAGGGCCTTGGGATGCACGCCGATATGGCTGGCGATGATCATTTCCAGACGCGCCAGGCCGATGCCGGCATTGGGCAGCTGGCCGAAGTCGAACGCGCGCTCCGGGTTGGCCACGTTCATCATGATCTTCAGCGGCGCCGGCGGCATGTTGCCCAGGTCGGTGGTGATCCGCTCGAAGGGCAGGGCGCCGGCGTAGATGAAGCCGGTATCGCCTTCGGCGCAGCTCACGGTCACTTCGCTGCCGTCGGCGACGCGCTCGAGCGCATCGCCGGTGCCGACCACCGCCGGCACGCCCAGTTCGCGGGCGATGATCGCGGCGTGGCAGGTGCGGCCGCCACGATTGGTCACGATCGCCGAGGCGCGCTTCATCACCGGTTCCCAGTCGGGATCGGTCATGTCGGCCACCAGCACGTCGCCGGCTTGCACGTGGTTCATGTCCTCGAGGGTACGCACCACGCGCGCCACGCCGCTGCCGATCTTGCTGCCGATGGCGCGGCCGTCGGCCACCACCTGGCCGCGTTGCGACAGGGTGTAGCGCTCGATCTGGGTGACGTGCGCGCGCGACTTCACCGTCTCCGGACGCGCCTGCAGGATGTAGAGCTTGCCGGTGATGCCGTCCTTGCCCCATTCGATGTCCATCGGCCGGTCGTAGTGCTGTTCGATCACCAGCGCCTGCTTCGCGAGTTCCTGCACGTCGGCGTCGGAGATCGAGAACTTCGAGCGCAGCTCGGCGGGCGTCTGTTCGGTGCGCACGCGTTCGCCTGGCACGTCCGAATACACCATGCGCAGCTGCTTGCTGCCCAGCGAGCGGCGCAGGATCGCGGGCTTGCCCTGACGCAGGGTCGGCTTGTAGACGTAGAACTCGTCGGGATTCACCGCGCCTTGCACGACCATTTCGCCGAGCCCGTAGCTGGCGGTGATGAACACCACGTCGCGGAATCCGGATTCGGTGTCCAGGGTGAACAGCACCCCGGCGGAGCCGACATCCGAACGCACCATCAGCTGCACGCCGGCCGACAGGAACACGTCTTCATGCTTGAAGCCGTGGTGCACGCGATAGGCGATGGCACGGTCGTTGTACAGCGAGGCGAAGACTTCCTTGACCTTGCGGACTACATCGTCGGCGCCGGTGACATTCAGGAAGGTCTCCTGCTGGCCGGCGAAGGACGCATCGGGCAGGTCTTCCGCGGTCGCGGACGAACGCACCGCCACCGCGACATCGTTGCCGTTGGACGCGGCTCCGCCCTGTTCGGCGCACAGCCTGGCATAGGCGGTGCGGATGTCCCGGTCCAGCTCCGGCTGCAGCGGCGCATCGATCACCCAGCTTCGGATTTCCGTACCGGCAGCAGTGAGCGCCCGGACATCCTCCACGTCCAGCGTCGCCAGCCGGTCGTAAATCCGCTGGTGCAGGGTGTTGTGCGCGATGAAGGCCTTGAACGCGTCGGCGGTGGTGGCGAAACCGCCGGGCACCGACACACCGAGTCCGGAGAGCTCGCCGATCATCTCGCCGAGCGAGGAGTTCTTGCCGCCGACCTGGGCGAGATCGGTCAGGCGCAGGTCGTGCAGCCACAGGATGTTGGCGGTCAAGGTGGGCTCCGGGGTCGCGGGCGGCGCGGTTGCACCGGTGATAACGGGCGAAAGCGGCTATTTTAGCCGGTGCCAGAATCCGGCCTTCCAGCCCGGAACATGAAACCGCTTCCATGAGCGCGACCCGTCCCGTGTTCTATGTCTCCGATGGCACCGGGATCACCGCCGAAACCATCGGCCACACCCTGCTGACCCAGTTCACCGGCCTGCAGTTCGCGACCGATCGCATTCCCTTCGTGGATACGATCGAGAAGGCGCAGGCGGCGGCCGAAGAAATCCGGGAGAGCGGGGTGCAGGCGGGGCTGCGTCCGATCGTGATCAACTCCTGCGTCGACCCGGACCTCAATGCGATCCTGGCCGGCAGCGATGCCTTGATGCTGGATGTGTTCGCGCCGTTCATCGAGCCGCTGGAACGCGAGCTGGGAACCCAACGGCTGTCCCGGGTCGGCCAGGCGCATGGCATGGTCGACTTCGAGACCTACCACCGGCGCATCAACGCGATGAACTATGCGCTGACCCACGACGACGGGGTCAGCATGGATTACACCGACGCCGACGTGATCCTGGTGGGCGTGTCGCGGGCGGGCAAGACCCCGACCTGCGTCTACCTTGCGCTGCATTACGGCATCCGCGCGGCAAACTACCCGCTCACGCCCGACGACCTGGATGGCGAGCGGCTGCCGGCAAAGCTGCGCGCGCATCGCAGCCGGTTGTTTGGCCTGACAATCGACCCGCAACGCCTGCATCAGATCCGCCAGGAACGCCGGCCGGATTCGACCTACGCGCAGCTCGATACCTGTCGCCGGGAAGTGGCCGCCGCCGAGTCGATGTTCCAGATGGAACGCATTCCCGTGCTGAGCACGACCCACGCCTCGATCGAGGAGATCTGCAGTCGCCTGCTCGAGGAACTGGGGATCAACCGCGAGATGTTCTGAACGGGGCCGAACGCTCGCAGCGCGGTGCGGCTCGCAACGAAAAACCCGCGCAAGGGCGCGGGTCGAGTGGAACTTCACGTTAGCCCTCATCGCGTGATCCGTCAATGCTGCCCGGATCGTTCCGCGCCGTGTAGGATCGGGTCATGGCAGAAGTTCTCGCCCGCGTCGCGCGGCTCCCCCGGATCGGCCGGTTCGGCTGGCTGATGGGGCTGTACGCGGAAAACTATCGCAAGCTCGTACGCCTGTTCGAACCCGCCGATCTGGTCGCGGGCAACTACGTCTCGCAAGGCACCGATGGCCTGGCCTTGTGCCTGCAGGTGATCGAACAGCATCGCTACACGGTGGAGCTGCGCATGACCTATGCGCTGCGCGATCCGGTCACCGGCGAACCCGATCCGTCCGCGTTCCTGCGCCTGTACCGCGATGCCCGCCAGGTCGAAGCCACGCACTGCTATATCGGCCGGCGCTGGCAGGATGTGATCGGGATGTACCCGCCGCCGGCCGAGGTCATCGGGCACCGGCTGCGGATGAACACCTTTCTCGGCAAGTGGCTCGACTACCTGGCCGAGCGCGGCCATGGGGTTGCGACGCTGGTGCGGGTCGAAAACGACTCAGCCGCCGCCGAGCCGGATGTCAAAGCCTTGACGCTGACTTCCACGGATCGTTAAACTTTCGCGCTTTCCAGCCGTGGGGCCATAGCTCAGCTGGGAGAGCGCCTGCATGGCATGCAGGAGGTCGCCGGTTCGATCCCGGCTGGCTCCACCACGGTTCCAGAACCAAAGGACTTTCGGACTGCCTCGTCCGAACCGTCCCTGTACAACGTCCCCATCGTCTAGAGGCCTAGGACATTACCCTTTCACGGTAGCGACCGGGGTTCGAATCCCCGTGGGGACGCCACTTCAGAACGCCCGCGCAAGCGGGCGTTCTTCTTTCCCAGCCACGGGGATGAGAATCCCGCGGGGTTCGACTGCAGCCGCGCAGCGGCTGCGAACACCGGCGCAGCGTGCCGATGGCCCGAAGGGCGCGCCGCAGGCGCGTAATCCCCGTGGGGGCGCCAGCTCAAGACCCGGCTTCGCTGGGTCTTTTGCGGGTGCGCGACTGCGGTAGGTTCCGAGTCTGCGCCGCAGAGGCGCCTTGCGGTGCTGCTGGCATCTTCCGGGAATGCGGCGCGCAGTCACGTGAGAAGCCGCCCGGTACTCGAGCCGGCCTCGACGCGGCAGGACGTGAGCCAATGCTGGAGTCCGTTCAGAGTTCACGAATCATCTACTTTGCCCGCGTCGCGGCGCGCTAAAGTAGACGCATGTCGTTCTGGCCGCTCCTGACGCGCGTGCTCCTGATCGTTGCCTTCGTCCTCAACGGGACCACGGCGGTGGCAGGCGCAGCGACTATCGGTGGCACCCATGCGTCCAAATCGGAAGCCGCGCGGAATTCGGCGCCTTCCGCTGGCCACGCTTGTCATGAAGGCGTCGAAGCAACGCCTGCGGCGGACGAGGCGCCGCAACGGACGGGGCCCGACCAGCAGTCGAAGCATCCGGCACCCGACTGCTGCACCCAGTCGAGCTGCAGTTGCGCGTGCATGGGTGCGCAGGCCGGTGCACCTACCGCTCATGATGGATCGGTTACCCCACGCAGCGACAGGCTGATGTCGCCGGTAGCCAAGGGGCATATAGAGCCCGCGACTTTGCACCTGATCCGACCTCCCATCGGCTAAGCGTCCGATGCGCCGTTTCCGGCGCCCCTGACCTGTGCGCTACCGGCGCACGCGTGGCTCCGCAGGTTGCGGACGCCGCAGACGCTTCCATGGAGTTCGTATGTCTACCGATCCGATCCCCCCCGGGCGCCGCGTCCGCACCTCGCGACGTCGCTTCGTTCAGGGTCTCGCCGCAGGCGGCGCGGTCGCGAGCCTGGGCCTGTGGCCCAAAGCTGGCTGGGCGCTCGACTCGCCTGCAGGCCAGGGCGTCCTGGCCGGGACGGAGTTCGATCTGTCCATCGGCGAAACGCCGGTGAATTTCACCGGACGCACCCGTCCGGCCATTACCGTCAATGGCTCGCTGCCGGCGCCTCTGCTGCGCTGGCGCGAAGGCACCACGGTGAACCTGCGGGTGACCAATGCGCTACCGGCCGGTTCGATCCATGGCCACGAAACCTCGATCCACTGGCACGGCATCCTGCTGCCGGCGAACATGGACGGCGTGCCGGGCCTGAGCTTCGCCGGGATCCGCCGTGGCGAGACCTATCACTACCGATTTACGGTCAAGCAGGGCGGAACCTACTGGTACCACAGCCATTCGGCTCACCAGGAGCAGGCCGGTCTCTACGGCCCGCTGGTGATCGATCCGCTCGAGCCCGAGCCCTTCGCGTTCGACCGCGACTACGTGGTCATGCTGAGTGACTGGACCGACCTGGATCCGGCAGCGTTGTTCGCCCGCCTGAAAAAAATGCCGGGGCACGACAACACCTACAAGCGCACCGTTGGCGATTTCCTCCGCGACGCCGAGCGCGATGGTCTCGCTGCGACGGTGGCCGACCGGAAGATGTGGGGCCAGATGCGCATGACGCCCACCGACCTGTCCGACGTCAACGCTAATACCTATACCTACCTGATGAACGGCACGACCGCGCTCGGCAACTGGACCGGGCTGTTCCGGTCCGGCGAGAAGGTCCGCCTGCGCTTCATCAACGGCTCGTCGATGACCCATTTCGACGTGCGCATTCCCGGCCTGAAGATGACGGTCGTCGCGGCCGACGGCCAGTACGTCCACCCGGTGACGGTGGACGAGTTCCGCATCGCCACGGCCGAAACCTTCGATGTGATCGTCGAGCCCGCTGGGCAGGACGCGTTCACCATCTTCGCGCAGGACATGGGCCGCACCGGCTATGTCAGCGGCACGCTGGCGGTGCGCGAAGGCCTGCGCGCGCCGGTGCCCGCCGTGGATCCACGCCCGATCCTGACCATGGGCGACATGGGCCATGGCGGCATGGGCCACGACATGTCGGGCATGGACCACGCGGGCGCAGCGATGCCTGCACAACCAGCCGCAGGCGATGCGCATGCCGGGCACGACATGTCGGCCATGCAGCACGAAGGCATGGCGGGAATGGACCACGGCAGCGGCGCAATGCAGACCCACCCGGCCAGCGAATCGGGAAACCCGCTGGTGGACATGCAGACCATGTCGCCCGTGCCCAAGCTGGACGATCCGGGCATCGGGCTGCGTGGCAACGGGCGCCAGGTGCTCACCTACGCGATGCTGCGGAGCGCGTTCGAGGATCCGGACGGTCGCGATCCAGGTCGGACGATCGAGCTGCACCTCACCGGCCACATGGAACGATTCGCCTGGGGCTTCAACGGGCAGAAGTTCTCGGATGTCGAACCGATCCGCCTGAACTACGGCGAGCGCATGCGCATCGTCCTGGTCAACGACACGATGATGACCCATCCGATCCACCTGCACGGCATGTGGAGCGATCTGGAGGACGAGCAGGGCAACTTCCTGGTGCGCAAGCACACCGTCGACATGCCACCCGGCAGCAAGCGCGGCTATCGCGTGCGCGCGGACGCGCTGGGCCGGTGGGCCTACCACTGCCACCTGCTGTACCACATGGAGGCGGGAATGATGCGGGAAGTGAGGGTGGAGGAATGACCATGCGCACGCTTGCTTTCGCAACACTTGCGCCGGCCCTGCTGCTTGCCGCCCAGGCCGTGGCCCAGGGCCACGCGCAGCACCAGATGCCGGTGCCGGCGGCGCAGGATCATACGCAGCACCAGACCAAACCGAAGGAACCTGCGAAGGCCAAGCCTGCGCCCAAGAAAAAGCCAAAGGCAAGCCGGGAGCCAGCACCGGTTGACCATGCCGCCATGGGGCATGCCATGCCCACCGCCCAGCAGCCCGGCGAGCCAGTCGATCACGCGGCGATGGGGCATACGATGCCGACCCCCAGCGACGAACCGCGCACCCCGATTCCGGAAGTCACGGACGCCGACCGGGCGGCAGCGTTTGCGCATGCCGGCAACCACGCGGTGCACGACAACACCATCCAGTATTACGTCCTGTTGGACCGGCTCGAAGCGTTCGACGCGGATGAAGGAACCGGCCTGGAGTGGGAAGCGCAATCCTGGATCGGGACCGACCTCAACAAGCTGTGGCTGCGCAGCGAGGGAGAGCGGACTGGCGGCCACACCGAAGCGGTGGATCTGGAGGTGCTGTACGGCCGCGCCTTCGCTCCCTGGTGGGATCTGGTCGTGGGCGTCCGCCACGACTTCGAGCCAGGCGATTCCCAGGATTTTCTGGCGATCGGCGTGATGGGTCTTGCTCCGTACAAGTTCGAGGTGGAAGCCACCGCCTACCTGGGTGAACGCGGCCAGACTGCGGCGCGTTTCGAGGTCGAGTACGAAACCCTGCTGACGAACCGGTTGATCCTGCAACCGCAGATCGAGGTGAACCTCTACGGAAAAGACGATCTGCGGCGGGGCATCGGCTCGGGACTGAGCACGGCAGAAGCCGGGCTTCGCCTGCGCTACGAGTTCACCCGGCAGTTCGCGCCCTACATCGGCATCGTCCATGAACGTGCCTTCGGTCGGACGGCGGATTTCCGCCGCGACGAGGGCGAAGACGCCGACGACACACGCCTCGTCGCCGGCGTGCGCATCTGGTTCTGACAGGGAAATCGCCCATGCCTTTCGTGACACGCAAAACACTGCTCGCCCTGAGCGCCCTGGCTGGTCTCGGCGCGGTCGCCGCTGCCGGCTTCGTCTGGTCCGGGGTCTACAACGTCGCTGCCGATGACCCTCACACCCGGCCGGTCTACGCGCTGACCGAGGCCTTGCGAAAACGTTCGATCAAAGCCCGGGCGAGCAAGCTGCAGGTACCGGCGCTGAACGACCCTGCGCGCATCGCGCAGGGTGCGGGCAATTACGAAGCCATGTGCACCGGATGCCATCTCAAGCCGGGAACGGCTGGGACCGAACTGAGCAGGGGCCTGTATCCCGTGCCTCCCGACCTGACCCGGCAGACCGTGGATGCCGCCGAGGCCTTCTGGGTGATCAAGCATGGGATCAAGGCCTCGGGCATGCCGGCCTGGGGCAAGAGCATGGGCGACGAATACATCTGGAACATGGTCGCGTTCGTGCAGGAGTTGCCCAAGCTGGACGCCGCGCAATACCAGGCGCTGGTAGCCCGAAGCGGCGGGCACTCCCATGGCGGTGGCGAAACCGGTGACCATCCGCATGCGGAGGGCATGACCGATCACGATGAGGCTGCTGGTGCGGCTCATCCGCATCCGGCAGGCGAGGGCGACGACCACGACGCGCCCGCATCGACGGCCGCAAAGGCTGCGCCTGAAGCCTCGCCGGGGACAACGCATGTCCATGCCGATGGCAAGCGCCATGTCCATGCGCCGGAGCCTGCCGCGGCGAAAGCGGCACCGACCCTGGCAGCTCCATCGCCTCAGTCCGCAAGCGAGACCAAGCCGGCTGCCGACCCCGAGCCTGCCGAAGCGATGCAGCACGACCATGATCACCCGCACTGACCTTAGGGACTGCCCCATGAAACCTGCCATTCAGGCCCTTGCGCTTGCCGGCTCGCTCCTGCTGTCCACTCCTGGCTGGGCGCACGATCCGAAGGACCACGCGCATGCCGTTCCTGCGACCGGAGTCGACCCACAGGCGCAACCTGCTGTCGCCGTGGTCGAACGGTTCTCCAAGGCCCTGCAGGCCGGCGACCTGGACGGAGTACGCACGCTGCTTGCCGATGACGTGCTGGTGCTGGAAAGCGGCGGCGCCGAACGCTCGCGCGAGGAGTATCTCGGCCACCATGCCCGCGCAGATGCCGCGTTCCTGCGTGAGGCACATGTGCAGGTGAAGCAGCGCGTGGCCAGGGCGGAAGGATCATTGGCCTGGGTCAGCACCGAGAGCGAGCTGCACACCACCAAGGATGACAAGCCACTGACCCTGTTCAGTACCGAAACCATGGTCCTCAGGAAAGTCGGCGCCGACTGGCGCATCGTGCACATCCACTGGTCGTCGCGGCCGAAGAAGCAGGTGTCGAAATGAACAGCAAATGCATGCTCGCGATCCTCGCCACGCTGGCGCCATTGACGCTGGCAACCGCCTGCGCCAAGAGCCCGGAACCCGTGTCCAATCGATCCGTGGCGGCAATCACGGCTCACTCGCCTGCGCCCGCCGCTGCGGCGTCACCGGCTATTGCCGCACCGGCCAAAGTGCAGCAGATGGTCGTCCACAAGAGTCCGACCTGTGGCTGTTGCGGTGCCTGGGTCGACCATATGCGTGCCGCCGGCTTCTAGGTCGAGGTACGCGAGACCGACAATCTTCACCCCATCAAGGAGCGTGTCGGCGTGCCGCTCGGCAAGGGGTCCTGCCATACGGCCGAAATCGGCGGCTATTTCATCGAAGGACACGTCCCGGCGGAAGACGTGAAGCGGTTGCTGGCGCACAAACCCGACGCCAAGGGCCTGGTCGTGCCGGGCATGCCGGCAGGCTCGCCGGGCATGGAACTGCCGGATGGGCGCACGGAGCCGTACACGGTCGAACTGGTGCACCGGGATGGCTCGACCGGGGTCTTCGCCACGCATTGAACGCAGCCGATACAGGGTCAGGCCTACAAGGGGCTTGACTCTGGACCTTACTCAAGGGTGCAGACTTGCTCCATCCCGCATCCGAGAGGTTTCGATGAAGATCGGTGAACTCGCGCAACAGACCGGCGTCCCCATCGACACCGTGCGCTACTACGAACGCCAGGGCCTGCTTCCTGCCCCGGCGCGCCGCCCATCGGGCTACCGCAGCTATGAGGCTGGCGACGTCACCAGACTGCGTTTCGTGCGGCGCGCAAAAAGCCTCGGGTTCACCCTGGAGGAAATACGGGAACTGCTTGCACTGTCCGGGCGCAGGGAGGACGACATGGGCAGCCTGAAAGCGGCAGCGGAACACAAGCTGGCCGATGTCGAGGCCAAGCTGTCGGAACTCACCCGCATCCGCGACGGCTTGCGGACCCTTGTGGAGGCCTGCCCAGGGCATGGCGCACTGGAAGCGTGCCCGATCCTGCACGCGCTGGACGAGGACGCGTCATGAACACGCACGAACACCACAATCACGGTGCGCATGGGCAGGGCGGCGGCGCAGGCGCGGGAGCAGCGACGGACAAGTCGGCCATCGATCCGGTCTGCGGCATGCGGGTCGATCCTGCCAGCACGGCGCACCACGCTACGCACGCAGGCCACGAATATCACTTCTGTTCGGCACGCTGCCTGGACAAGTTCGTTGCCGATCCTGCGCACTACCTCTCTCCGAAGACCGAGACTGCGCCTCCGGCTCCACCAGGCACGATCTATACCTGTCCCATGCATCCGCAGATCCGGCAGCAAGGGCCGGGCACGTGTCCGATCTGCGGGATGGCGCTCGAGCCGGAGATGCCCAGCCTGGAGGACGAGGACAACCCCGAACTGCGGGATTTCTCGCATCGCTTCTGGTGGACGTTACCGCTGACGGCGGTGGTGTTGCTGCTGGCGATGCTGGGCGACCGCCTGACGTTCGTGAGCACTGGTGCGCGCACCTGGCTGGAGCTGGTGCTGAGCGCGCCGGTGGTGCTGTGGGCTGGCTGGCCGTTCTTCGAACGTTGCGTGCAATCGATCCGCAACCGCAGCCCGAACATGTGGACGCTGATCGGAATCGGCGTGGCTGCCGCGTTTGGGTACAGCGTGGTCGCCACGGTCGCGCCGGGCCTGTTTCCGGCGTCGTTCCGCGAGCACGGGCGGGTTGGCGTCTATTTCGAGGCGGCCGCGGTCATCGTGTCGTTGACCCTGCTGGGCCAGCTGCTCGAGCTCCGGGCGCGGTCCAGGACCTCCGCCGCAATCAAGGCGCTGCTGGGTCTTGCGCCGAAGACGGCGAGGCGGATCGGCGACAACGGGATCGAAGAGGACATTCCGCTCGCGCACGTGCACGTCGGCGACCGGCTGCGGGTGCGACCGGGCGAAAAGGTGCCGGTCGACGGCACGGTACTGGACGGCCGTTCGAGCATCGACGAATCGATGCTCACCGGCGAGTCCATCCCGGTCGAGAAAGGGGAAGGCGCGAAGGTGATCGGCGCGACCCTCAATGGCACCGGCAGCCTGGTGATCCGCGCGGACCAGGTCGGGTCGGGAACGGTGCTGTCGCAGATCGTGCAATTGGTGGCGCAGGCGCAGCGTTCGCGCGCGCCCATGCAGCGCATGGCCGACAAGGTCGCGTTCTGGTTCGTGCTGGCCGTGTTCGGCGTCGCCGTGCTGACCTTCTTCGCGTGGGGCCTGCTCGGACCCGATCCGTCCTGGACCTACGCCGTACTCAATGCGGTATCGGTCCTGATCATCGCCTGTCCGTGCGCGCTTGGGCTGGCGACGCCCATGTCGATCATGGTCGCCACCGGCCGCGCCGCGCAGACCGGCGTACTGTTCCGCGATGCCGAGGCGATCGAGCGCCTGCGTGCCATCGACACGCTGGTGGTCGACAAGACGGGCACCCTCACGCAGGGGCGTCCTGCGTTCCGCGACGTGATTGCAGTCGAGGCGTTTTCCGAAAGCGAAGTGTTGCGCCTCGCGGCAAGCCTGGAGCAGGGCAGCGAACATCCACTGGCCGAGGCGATCCTGGCCGAGGCCAAGCATCGCTCCCTGGCGATCGCGCAGGTGCAGGACTTCGATTCCCTGACCGGGCGCGGCGTTCGCGGCGTACTGGACGGACGCGCCGTGGTCCTGGGCAACCTTGCGTTGATGGAAGAGGTCGGTGCGCGGATCGATGCCGTCGGCGCCGCAGCCGACGCCCTGCGGGCGGAAGGCGCGACGGTGATGTTCCTGGCCGTGGATGGCCAGCTCGCGGGCGCGGTGGCCGTGGCCGATCCGATCAAGCCAACGACCCGCGCCGCGCTCGACGCATTGCGCGCCGCCGGGCTGCGCATCGTGATGGCCTCCGGCGACGCCCAGGCGACGGCAGCCGCAGTTGGCAGCTCGCTGGGGATCACGGAAGTGCGCGGCGAGGTCCGGCCCGCGGACAAGGTGCTGCTCATCCAGCAGCTGAAGGCCGAAGGCCGCAGCGTGGCGATGGCCGGCGACGGCATCAACGATGCGCCCGCGCTGGCCGCGGCCGACGTCGGCATCGCGATGGGCACCGGAACCGACGTAGCCATGTCCAGCGCGCAGGTGACGCTGGTGAAGGGCGATCTCCGGCGAATCGTGGAGGCGCGCGCGATATCGAACCAGACCGTGGCGAATATGAAGCAGAACCTGGGCTTCGCCTTCCTCTACAACGCCCTCGGCGTGCCGATCGCGGCCGGGGTGCTGTATCCGGTGTTCGGCCTGCTGCTCAGCCCGATGATCGCGGCCCTGGCGATGAGCCTGAGTTCGGTCTCGGTCGTCACCAATGCGCTGCGTCTGGGGCGACGCCCGCATACAGACGAACGCGCGGCGATCCAGTCCCGCCAAGAATCAGTGACGGGAGTGCCGTCTCCGTAGCCGCATCGGTACATCGGCGAGCGCGCTGTGCTTCGTCAGTGCGTGGGACGGACGCGTTGCGACGACGGTATCGCACGTTTCAAGCAACTGCCGGCGTTCACCCAGCCATCAGGTCCGGATGACCGGGCGGACGGCTCAGGACACGCGAGACGGGCCCGGCAAAGGCAATCCGTAGATCACCTGGTGTGCGTCCTCGGGATCGACCCGGCAATGGAAGCCGAGGTCGCGTGCGAGTTCGCGCATCTCGCTGTTCTCGCTCATGTCGGTGGATTCGAGCAGGCGCAGCCCGCGGTCCTGCGCGATCCCGATCAGGTGACGCATCAGCGCAGTGCCCAGCCCCTTGTGTTGCCATTCGTCCGCGACCACCACCGCGCATTCGCCGCGTTCGCGCGTGCTATCGGCCGCATAGCGGCTGATGCCCACGATCCTTTCGCCGCCATCGTCCTGGACGACGGCAGCCAGGGCGACGTCGTTGGCGTAGTCGATGTCGGTCAGTTGCTCGATGAATTCGTCGCTGGGATGCGGAACCTGGCCGAGGAAGCGGTAGCGCCGGGATTGGTCCGAGAGGCCTTCGATGAAGCTGCGCTCTGCAGCGGCGTCGCGCCGGCTGAGCGGCCGGATCACTATCTGGCGGCCATCGGCCAGAGTCTGGGTCCACCTCGGATAATCGGGGCCGACATAGGCCGGACCGGATGTGGGCTCATTCATCACGCGCTCCTGACGTACGGACGATGCAGCCAGAATTGCAGAAGCGCCGCGGCAGGTATTGATGCAGGTCAAACGAACGTCGTGCGTTGCCACTGCGTGCTTGCCCAGGCAAACGCGCTCATTCGGCTGGCCGCTCCGCGTCCAGTAAGGCTTCGGCAGAGACCGGGCGGGTCCCGACCGGCTCGTCGGTCACCAGCACGGTGGCGCCGGGAACGAGCACGTCGTAGATCCGGGCAGCGAAGCCCGGATCGAACCGCATCAGACCCGCGTCGATCGCCTGGGCCGGATCGGATGCAGTCTCGGACACCGGCCCGAGCGGGATCTCCAACCAGCGAAGCGCGGGTCGCCCGGGCACGACGCGGCTGGTTCCCGGGCCTGAGCCTTGCAACAGCAGATAGGCACGCGTGCCGTGCCAGGTGCCGGCGGCAATATTGACCGGCGCGCGGCCGATCTCGACGGCGTTGCGCAACACCACGATTTCCTGCTCGACCGCGCCCACGACCACCGTGACCGGCCCGGTTTCCGAACGTTGCGGTTCCCATTGGTAGCCACTTTCCTGTGCGGTGCGCGGCGCAGGGGTGTCCATGCGCGCCGCTAGCGGTTCCGACTGAACGATCGCGGCGACATCGCGCGAAGCGCTGACGATCACCGTCATTCCGGTCGTTGTCGCGTCGAACAGGTGTTCGGCAAAGGCATAGGGCAGGCGGATGCAGCCGTGCGATGCCGGATAGTCCGGCACCTGTCCGGCATGCAGCGCGACGCCGTCCCAGGTCAGGCGCTGCATCAGCGGCATCGGCGCGTCATCGTAGAGGTTGGAATAGTGCTCGCGATGCTTCTGGAGGATGGTGAATACGCCCGTTGGCGTTTCGTAGCCGGTTTTTCCCGTGCTGACCCTGGACACGCCGATTCGGATCCCGTTGCGGAACACATAGGCCCGTTGCAACGGCAGGCTGACGACGATCGTCATCGGCCCTGCGGGCGCCAGTTGTGGCAGCCAGAGGAAGCCGGAGTCTGGAAGCGTCCCCGATGTGGTAGTTGGCAACGTCTGTGGCCGGGACGGCAGCGCAACCAGCATCAGGCACGCGATGAGCATCCATTTGCTTGTGCGCGCAGCGGACAAAGTACGCACCTCGATATGGGACGACCGCGACAGGCGTGGGATTTCGAAGTCGCACTCCAGCATCGAGTCGACATTGAATCCGGGGAACCGTGGCGGGTACACCTTCCCGCAGCCCGGGCTCCGGCTCATTGATCGGGATCAACTTGGCCTGACATCGAGGCGACAGGCGCACGAGGATCCACACCGCCCGATGACGTCGCCGCCACGGCGTGCAGGAGAGTTGACCCAGATCAACGGCCGCGTCCGCGCGGGATGCAACCGTACGCCCATTCCAGACGAGTGAGCAACCATGTTCCGGGATCTGATGTTTCCTGCCAGCGGCACCGCCGGGGACGAGAACGCCTTGGCGGCTGCGATTGAACTTGCCTCGCAACTGGACGCGCACCTTTCCCTCGTCCAGACCATCAACCTGCCATTGCCGCTTCCCAGTCCGTGGGGGATGCAGCCCGACGTGCTGATCGCGGACGCCGATCGTGATCTGCGTAAGGCCGGCGAGACCCGGGCCGCACGGCTCCGGGACCGCATGAAGGGCGAGACGATCCCGTGGGAGGTGCGCATCGCCGAATCGCGACTGGGCGACCCTGGGCGAATGCTGTCCCTGCATGCGCGCTATTCGGACCTGGTCATCATGGCCGGCCCCTCTTCGGCACCCGATGATGCGGTCGTCCGCGAACTGTTCGGCGATCTGCTGCTGGAATCGGGGCGGCCGCTGCTGGTCATTCCGTCCGGCCATCAGGCACGCCTGCCGGCGACGCACGTGGTCGTGGCGTGGCAACCCACGCGTGAAGCCACCCGCGCCCTGCATGACGCGCTTCCGTTCCTGCTGCTCGCGTCGTCGGTCGACGTGGTGACGGTCGATCCGGTCGTGAGCGAATCCGGGCATGGGCAGGATCCTGGCGTCGACATCGGCACCCATCTCGCCCGTCATGGGCTCGAGGTCAACGTGGTCGCTATCCCACGCCGCGGCGAGGGCGTCGCCCAGGCGTTGCTGCGCCACGCGACCGAGTCAGGCGCACAACTGCTCGTCGCCGGCGGCTATGGGCACAACCGGTTGCGGGCATGGATGCTCGGCGGCACCACGCGCGAGTTGTTGCAGGCCGCACACATCCCGGTTCTCTACTCACATTGAGCGGCAGATGCAGGTCACCGTCGATCTACTGAAGCACGCGAGAACCGCGTTGGAACGCTCGGCGAGCGTCCTGTCCGAGTTGTCGTTGATGTTGAAGAGGAGCGCGACCGGCACGGGCCGCGCGCATCGCATCATGGTGGAAGAAACCGTTGCCGAACTGGACAGATTGCACGCCGTGCTGACGGGCTGCTACAGCGACATGGTCCTGGCGCCGAGGGAGGAGCTGCCGGTCCTGTGGCGGCGCTTCTACGTGTGCTACGACCAATATCTGGAGGCTGCGCGTCTGGCCAGAACCGGACTGGCCCGGGAAGATCGCCAGCACGGGCAAGCCGCCGCATCGATCGGCGCCGAGCTGCCAACGGAGAGCGTGGGTTCGAATGAAGGGTGAGATCTGCCCGCCAACCTTCCGCATCACCGAACCCGAGATTGCAGGAGTGCCGCTGCTCAAATTCCGGTCGACCCGCAACCAAGTTCAGTTCGCCCAAGAGGCGGCCTTCCGCGACGTATAACACTCGCGCTCGCAGCCGCCTCTACAAGCTCAATGCATAAATCACCCGGCTGGGATCCTGCGGATCGACCCGCGCCTGGAATCCCAGGTGCTCCGCCAGATCATGCATCTGGACGTTCTCGGCCGAAGCAGTGGATGTCATCCTGCGGATGCCACGGATGCGGGCCACCTCGATCAGGTGCCTCATCAACACGGTTCCCAATCCCTTGCCCTGCCACTCCTCGTCGACCGTAACGGTGCACTCGCAGTGCTGGCTGGAATCGTCCGTGCTGTAGCGGGCAACCCCGACCATGCGCTCGCGGCTGTCATCCATGGTGAAGGCTGCGAAGGCGACATCGTGCCCACGGCCTTCTTCGACACATGTTTCGCCCGTCGGCTCCCCCGGCCCTTCTGCCTCGCCGAGGAATCCGAAACGCCGCGCCCGATCCGACAGGCCCTGCATGAACGCACGCTCGGCAGCTTCGTCTTTGGTGGTGATCGGGCGGATCAGGACGTGACTGCGATCGCGGAGCGATTGCGACCAGCGCGGGTATTCCGGGCCGATGGAAGGGCGCTGGACGAGCGGCGTGCTGGTCACGGGGCGGACTCCCGGTAGAGGTGCCGCACCAGGCTAGCCGGTGAAAGGTGGATGGACCTTGATGCAGATCAACGGTTCGCCCGGCTTGCCGGACTTGACATGGATCAATGCCGGCGCCCCCGACTAGAAGATGATTTGTCCGTGATCGTCACGGAGTCGCCGTCGTGTTCAAGGACATCCTGGTTCCAGTGGTACAGGGCGACATCAGCGATGCGGCGCTGCTGACGGCCAGCAAGCTCGCCGAGGCGAATCGCGGGCACGTAGTCGCCCTTGTTGGCGTCAGCATGATCACGCCGAACGCCGGTTGGGACTATTACCCGGAAGGCGTGTTCACGACCCTCAAGGAATCCGCGGACGCCGCGATTTCCGCCCTGACCGCGAAGCTGGAAGCGCGTCTGGTCGGCGGTACCGCTCCGTACGAGATCCGCCGCTGCGCCAGCCCCTGGCTGACGGCGACGGAAATGGCCCTGGTCGCGGCGCGCTATTCCGACCTGGTCGTGATGGGACGCGGCGACAGGATCGTCGATGCCGACCGGCAACTCTTCGCAGGCCTGCTCACCGGCAGTGGGCGGCCACTGCTGCTGGTGCCGGACGCTGCGCCGGTGGCCGATGCGTTCGAGCGCATCCTGATCGCCTGGAAGCCGACCCGTGAGGCGACGCGGGCGGTGCACGATGCCATGCCGCTGCTGCGGGCAGGGCGGGCCATCGACATGCTGATGGTCGACGACGACCACGCTCGCTGGCCGAAGGACGAAGCGATAGGGCAGGCCTTGCTGCGTCACCTGCGGCGACACGAGGTCGCCATCCGTCTGCAGCTGCACGAATCCGGAGACCGTTCGAGTGGGCAGCGGATCCTGGACTATGCGGCGGAATCCAGTGCCCAGCTGATCGTCGCGGGCGGCTACAGCCGCTCGCGCGCGATGGAACAGGTGTTCGGCGGCGTGACCCGGACATTGTTCGAGCACGCACGGTTGCCGGTGCTGTTCTCGCACTGAGTGGTCAGAAGAAGTCGCGACGCCAGACCCGTAGCGGATCGGGGCTGCGCTCTCATCGTGCGGTATAGCCGCCGTCGATCACCAGTGCGGCGCCGGTCATGAACTTCGATTCGTCCGAGGCCAGGTACACCACGCCCCAGGCGATATCGTCCGGCTCCCCGACATGGCCGAGCGGGTGCAGCTGGCCCAGTTCCTCACGCGCCGCGGCCAGGTCGGTCGCGCCACCCGAGCTCACGTGGCCGATGACCATCGGCGTCCAGATGTATCCCGGGTGGACCGAGTTCACACGGATGCGGTCGGGCGCATAGAACATGGCATCGGTCCTGGTCATCAGCGACACCGCCCCCTTGGACGCATGATAGGGCGGCACGTCCGGAGCCCCGACCAGCCCGTAGATCGACGACAGGTTGACGATACTGCCGCCGCCTGCACGCCGCAGGTGCGCAATCGCATGCTTGGTGCAGAAGAACACGCCCTTGACGTTCACCGCCTGCACGCGATCCCACTCATCCTCGGTAACCTCGTGGGTGGGCTTGTCGACGCCCGCGATACCGGCGTTGTTGACCAGGACGTTGATCGATCCATAGTGATTCGCGACCCCGTCGATCGCCGCCTGCACGGATCGCTCGCTGGCGACGTCGACATGCCAGTAGCGTGCGGGCATGCCCTGGTCCTGCAGGGCGTCGGCCAGACCGCGTCCTTCATCGTCGATCACGTCGAACAGCGCCAGGTTTGCCCCTTCCTCCGCCAGTCTTTGCGCGCAGGCGCGGCCGATGCCCAGCGCAGCCCCGGTGACGATGCAGGTCTTGCCTTTGACGCGATTCATGGCGGGGACTCGCGAAGCGGGCTCGAGCCAAGTTGACCCCAGGGAGCCGGCCAGGGGCTTGATCGCGATCAACCCGGACGCCCCGCGTGACCGGCCGTTACCGTCCGTTACAGAAGCGACATCGTCCGATGACCGAGCCGGCCTAACGTGCCGGCTGTCCTTCAGGAGAGCTCCGCCATGTTGATCGAGAGCCATGTGATGTCCTGCGAGCCGACCCCTGTGACGTCTGCCGACCAGGAGACGACGCGACCTGGCCTTGAGGCGCTGCTACGGGGCATGCCCTTGCTGCGTCGCCGCCTGCAGCCCAAGCAAACGCTGTTTCGCGAAGGCCAGCCCTGCAAGGCGCTGTACCTGGTCCATGCCGGCTGCTTCAAGACCTGCGTCCTCAGCGAGGATGGACGCGAGAAGATCACCGGCTTCCATCTGCGCGGGGATCTGCTGGCGATCGATTCCTACGACACGCCCACGCACGCCTGCTCGGCGGTGGCCCTGGACACCTCCGAGGTCTGGGAATTGCCCCTGGACCTGCTGAAATCCCAGTTGCCCGAGGCGCTGCCCCTGGTGACCGCGATGCTCGCGAACGAGCTGCGGCGCGACTGGCGCTGGATGCTGACGGTCGGCACGCTCAACGCCGAGCAGCGCGTCGTGGCATTTCTGCTGGATCTGGCGACGCGGCTCGAGGCGCTGGGGTTCAGTGCCCGGCAGCTGTTCCTACGCATGACCCGGGCCGAGCTGGGCAACTTCCTGTCGCTGCAGCTGGAAACGGTTACCCGGGCGCTGTCGCGCCTGGCGGCGGCGGGCATGATCCAGGTGGAAGGGCGCGAAATCCGCATCGAGAATGCACCCGCGCTGCGGGCCATGCTCGGCACGCATTGAGTCAGGGCTGCGGTGGCGCCTGAATATTGCGGCGTATCGCCGTGGCCAACGCCTCACGGCGATACGGCTTGCGCAGCAGTTCGAAGCGTTGGGGCGACTCGATCTGGATCGATGGATCGTCGTATCCGGATGTGAGCAGCACCCCGATGTGCGGCCGCAACGCCTGCGCGGCCTGCGCCAGCTCCATGCCGTTCATGCCTCCGCCGAGCATGACGTCGCTGAAGATCAACGCGAAATCATCGCGCGAAGCCAGTCGTTCGAGCGCGTCGGCCGCACTGCCCACTTCCACGACGTCGTAGCCCAGCGACCGCAGGAAGGCTCCACCGATGGCGCGCACATCCGCTTCGTCCTCCACCAGCAGGATCGCTTCCGATCCACGTACGTTCACGTCCGGCGCGGGCGCTTCACGCATCGCTGCATCGGCGGAGGCCACCGGGAGGAACAATTCGACCCGCGTGCCCTGACGTGGTTCGCTGTGGATATGCATGTAGCCGCCGCTCTGCGAAACGAAGCCGTACACCATGCTCAGTCCCAGCCCGCTGCCGCGGCCGATGGCCTTGGTGGTGAAGAACGGCTCGAACGCTCGCGCCACGACCGCCGGTGACATGCCGTGACCGGTATCGGCCACCGTGAAGGCGATGTAATGCCCGGGGCGCTGCCCGGGCGTCGAGGGCTCCGCGGTCACCCAGCGCTCCCGCGCCGTGATCGTGATTTCTCCCCCTCCGGGCATGGCGTCGCGGGCGTTGAGCGCCAGGTTGAGCAGCGCGCTGTCCAACTGCGAAGCATCGGCGTAGAGCGGCGAGAGGCCGGGTTCGCAGTCGATCCGCAATACGACCGTTTCGCCCAGCGTTCGGCGCAGCATCCGTTCCAGATCGGCCAGCAGCGCCCCGGCGTCGATGACGCGGGGAGACAGGTGTTGCCGCCGCGCGAAGGCGAGCAGCTTCGAAGTCAGCTCGGTTCCGCGCTCGACCGAACGCAACGCGCTGCTGATGATCTCGGATGCATCGCGTTGGCCCTCGCATTCGATTTCCAGCAGCTGCAGGCTCCCCGACAATACGGTCAACAGATTGTTGAAATCATGGGCGACGCCGCCGGTGAGCTGGCCGACGGCTTCCAGTCGTTGGGCGTGGGCAAGCTGCTCTTCGGTGCGCCGGCGCTGCATGAGCGCGGACACCAGGTTGCCGGTCTGCTGCAGGAGCTGGAGCGCGTCGTGATCGAAGCGGGCCGGCTGGGGCGACAGCGCGACGAGGGCGCCCATCGGACGCGAGCGATCCAGCAGCGGAATCAGCGCCGCACTGGCCGTCTCGACTGGCCATGGAGGAGGCGGCCCAGGCAGCTCTGGGGACTGGACCAGCACGGGCTGTCCGCTATGCAACACGCGCTGCAGAGGCCCCTGTTCGAGCGACAGCCATTGCGGGTCGACCAGGTCCGCGGCCTCCAGGCCAGTCTGCGCGCTGATCATGGCCTCTTCGCCGCGCACGACCACGACCGCGACGACCGGCAGGTCCATTACCTCCGCCAGCAGGCCGGGCAGGCGCCCGATGACGCTTTCTTCGTCGGTGGACGCGAGCGCCAACTGGCCGATCCTGGCGAGCACCGTGTCGTAACGCGCTCGCGCAAGCGCCTGGCGGGCACGCTGGGTTTCGGAGATATCGCGGATCGAGGCCAGATAACGCGGGGCCTCATCGCTGGCATCCAGCGGGCTGAGCGCGATTTCGACCGGGAAGTGCTGGCCGTCGCGCCGCTGTCCCACCAGCGTCATGTTGGCCCCGCCCATCGGCCGCACGCGTGGCTGGTGCATGTAGCGTTCCCGGTGCCCACGATGCCGCTCGCGCGCGCCGGCCGGAACCAGCTCTTCGACGCTCAACCCACTGAGCTGGCCGGACGCGTAGCCGAACAGGCGCTCGGCGTTCTCGTTGGCCAGCTCGATCCGGCCGTCGCGGCCGACCACGAGCAGGGCATCCGGGACCGATTCGAACAGCTGGGAAAACACCGGGGTCATGTCAGTTGCGCACCACCGCGACAGCGAACAGGTAGCCTGCGCCGCGAACCGCCTTGATCAGCTGCGGGTTGGCCGGGTCGGCTTCGATCTTGCGGCGCAACCGGCCGACCTGCATATCGATGGCCCGATCGAATGGGCCAGCCGTCCGTCCGTGCATGGCGCTCATGAGCTGGTCCCGGCTAAGCACCACGTTCGGCCGTTCGAGCAGGGTCCGCAACAGCTCGAACTCGCCGCTGGTCAGGCTGACGGGTTCGCCATCGCGCCCGATCAGGCGACGCGCATCGAGCTCGAGCCGCATCCCTTCGAAGCAGAGCGCCCGCCCGCGATCGACCGCCGGGGGCGACGGTTGCGTGCGGCGCAAGACCGAGCGGATGCGCGCCAGCAGTTCGCGCAGGTCGAACGGCTTGGTGACGTAGTCGTCCGCGCCCAGTTCCAGGCCGACCACCCGTTCGACGGAATCCCCGCGTCCGCTGACGATGATCACCGGGCCCTGCCAGTGCGTGCGGAGTTCGCGGATCAGGCCCAACCCTTCCTCATCCGGCAGACCCAGATCCAGCAACACCACGTCGAACTCGGGCGAGCGCATTGCGGCACGAAACCGGGCACCGTCCATCACCACGGTCACTTGCAGGCCCTGGCCCCCCAGGTAGCGCGTCAGCAGGGCGCCAATCTCGGGTTCGTCGTCCACCACCAGCACGCGCGGTGCCTGCGCTCTGGATTCTGGCGAAGTTGGAGATGGGGCGCGCATGCCGCCGGTTCCAGGGAATTCCTGTCCATGGTAATGCGGGCGCGGCCACTTGTCCGGCGCAGGACGCGGAGCGATGGCTTGATTCAATGCCGATAGTGATTGACTTGCGCTCGCGATGACGTAGGCAATGCCCATGCGGAGCGCGCAGGACGGCTGGCGGCTGTGTCGCGGATGCTGCGGTGAAGCAAATGCAGGGCGCGGGCGCAACAATATTTGTGGGCTACTATCGGGCCAAGTCATCCAGGATCGGTTGCCGCCATGGACAGACCTTCAACGATGTCGCATCGCCAGTGGAAGGATCTCGCGGTCCTGATTCTGCTGATCGGTGCGACCGACTGGCTCTCGCTGATGCTGGCGCTCGGGCCGGGGGAGTTGACAGCGGTCTGGATCGGCAATGGGATCCTGGGTGGCTGGCTGTTGTCCAGGCCTACGTCCTTGTGGCCCGGCTACATCGCAGGTGGACTTGCCGCGGATTTCCTGGCGCACCTGCTGACGGGCTATTCGGTGGGGTACGGGTTGGCGCTCGCCGCCAGCAATATCGTCGAGGTCCTGATCGTTGCTGGCGGTATCCGGCGCATCGTCGGCGATGTCGGCGATCCCAAGCGATGGATCACCCTGGGCGTCGTCGCGACAGGCAGCACGTTGATCGCCTGCGCGGTGTCCGGCGTCCTTGCCGCAATGGCCATCACTGTCACATCAGGTGGTTCGTTCCTGACTCACCTGCTGACCTGGTACGCCGCGCACGTCGTCGGCATGGTGATCGTCGGAACCTTTACCCTGGTTGCCCTGCGCGAAGGGCTTGGCCTGGTGATCGCCTCGGGCAAGCGCGGGAGCTTCGTTGGCACGATGCTGTTGCTGGTGCTGGTGGCCCTGGCGGCGTTCTCTTCCCCCTATCCAGTCCTGTTCCTGCCCTATCTGCCCTTGCTCTTCGGCGCGTTCCGGCATGGTTTCGCAGGCGTGACCGTCGGCGTAGTCCTGCTGGCCCTGATCGGCAGCATCGCCACGGCAATGGGGCAGGGGCCGCTGGCGTCGATCGCGAACATCGCACCCTCGAGCCGCATCGCGCTGCTGCAGCTCTATATCGCGGCCGGTTGCCTGATGACCATACCGGTGGCGCTGGCCATGGCCGAGCACAAACGTTTGACACAGCGCCTGCGCGACAGCCAGCAGCGGTACAAGATGCTCGCCGACTATTCGCATGATGTCGTGGTGCGGATGCGCGCGAATGGCGAGCGCCTCTACGTTTCGCCTTCGGCCAAGGACATGCTGGGCTGGGAGGCCGATGAAATGCTGGGCACGCGCTGGAGCCTGGTGCACCCCGAGGACCGCGACCGGCAAGCCGACTCCATGGCGCAGGTGATTGCCTCGGGCGAACCGAAGACGGAGGTCTACCGGGTCCGCCACAAGGACGGCCATTACGTCTGGGTCGAGGCGGTGACGCGACCGATTCCCAGCGCGGATAGGGAGGGCGAGTGGGACATCATCTACGCCGGCCGCAACGTCACCCGGCGCATCGCCACCGAGCACGCCCTGGAAGAGAGCAGGCGCGAACTCGAGCGGCTGGCCCGCACCGACACCCTGACCGGCCTGGCCAACCGGCGGCAGTTCGACGAACGCCTGTCGCTGGCGATATTGCGCCTGCGCCGGCATGAATTCCCGATCGCGCTGCTCTACCTGGATATCGATCATTTCAAGACCATCAACGACAAGCATGGCCACGCGATCGGTGACGGCATCCTGTGCGCATTCGCGCAGCGCCTGCTGGACAACGTGCGCGCCACGGATCTCGTCGCCCGCCTGGGCGGCGATGAATTCGTCGTGATCGTCGACGACGCCGCGCTGCCGGACGCGGCGGAAACGATTGCGCGCAAGCTCATCGAGACGATGACCCAGCCGATGCGCGTGGAGGGCAGAGAATTGAAGGTGACGACCAGCATCGGGATCGCATACACCCACGCGCCGGTCGACGCCAGGACATTGATGTCGTGCGCGGACGCGGCGCTGTACGCCGCCAAGGAGGCGGGTCGCAACACGTATTGCATGAAGTCGCTGCATGCCGGCGCAGCCAACCAGGACACGGCCGAAGCGGGTTCGCGGCCGGCCTAGATGACCGGGCTGCGGCCTTCGCTCGCCGGTTGAGCAGGTTTCCCGGGCGCGCCGCGCAACAGCTCCGCCGCCGCCTGGGCGAGCAGGGGCGCGAGCCCGATGGCATTGGATGGATGCGGAATGGTGTCCGTGCTGACAATGCGCCCGGCACCTGCGGCGAGCAGATGTTCGTACGCGCCAGCGGCGAAGACGGCGTGGATCGTCACGCAGGTCGCCGGTCGCAGCCCTGCCGCGATCAGATGCCGCAGCGCCTCGACTATCGTCTGCCCGGTCGAAATGATGTCATCGACGATCACAGGTGTCCGATCCCGCAGCAGGCCGGGATCCGGCAAACTCACGATGACGTCACGATCGCCCCTGCGCCGCTTGCTCAGGATCTGGTACGACAGCGCCGCACGCCTGGCGATGTCGGCGACCCACTGTTCGCTTTCCCCGTCCGGGCCGATCAGGACCGCATCTGGCACCGTTGTGCGGATCCATTCGGCCACGGCCGGCGCTGCGGCGACGCAGCGCGTAGGCATGCGGAACACCGCGTCCAGCGTCGGAATGCGATGCAGATGCGGATCGACCGTGGCCAGCCAGTCGAAGCTGTCTTCCAGGAAGCCTGCGAACAGCGGAGCCGTGATGGCTTCGCCGGGGTGGAAGCGCGCATCCTGGCGCATATAGGCGAGATAGGGCGCTACCAGGCCCATCGAGCGCGCGCCGAACTCGCGTGCCGTGGCAGCCGCGTAGCGGAGCGCCAATGCCATGGCGTCGGGGTCGCGCAGGCTCGCCACGACGATGACGTCGGCGCCGTCGATGGCCTCATCGATCGCGACCAGGGATTCGCCGTCCGGAAAGCGGCGCCAGTCGAGCCGTCCGACATGGGCGTCGAATCCGTGAGCCTCGAGGAGAACCCCGAGGTCCGCGGCCAGTGCTTCCTGTGCAGGGAAAGGCAGGATCACGACCGTCATGGCGCCTCCCGTGCCACGCTGATGATCTGCGGATGCGCGCGGGCATAGGCCAGGGCGTACTTGAGCTCGCCACGCGTCTGCGCATGCACCGTGTAGAGCAGGTCGCCGCGCCGGACCGCGTCACCGATCCTTATCGCGGTGATGAGACCGGCGGCGGCGGCGGCAGGTGCGCCGGCCAGCTTCGCCACTTTGGCAAGATGCCGGTTGTCGATGGTGGCGACCCGGCCTGTGTGCAGCGCCAGGATCTCGGCGCGATGGCCGGCCAGCGTCGGCTCGGTGAATCCACCCTGCGCCTCGCAGATCGCATAGAACTTGGCCAGCGCCCGTCCCGAGGCGAGCGTCTCGCGGGCCCGTTCGCGGCCCTGCCCGAGCACGCTTCCAGGCACCAGGTCGAGCAGTTCGCCGGTCAGGTCGAGGGCACGCTCGCGCAGGTCCGCCGGTGCATCCGCATCGCCGCGCAACACCTGCAATACATCCCGCGCTTCCAGCGCCGGACCGATTCCGAAGCCCACCGGCTGACGGCCATCGGACCGATGCACCGCCAGGCGCAGCCCCAGTGCCGCCGCGGTGCTTCCGAGCCGGCCGGTCAGTGCTTCGGCCGCGGCGTTCGAGCGCACCTTGGCGGTGGGGCCGACGGGCATGTCGATCAGTACATGGCTGGAACCTGCCGCCGCCTTCTTCGACAGTACGCTCGCCACCAGCTGGCCATCGCTGTCGAAGTCCAGCGGTCGCTCCACCCGGATCAGCACGTCGTCCGCCGGGCTGAGCCGCACGTTGCCGCCCCAGACCACGCAACCGCCCTCGCGCGCCACGACCCGGCGCATCGCGGCCAGGTTCAGCTCCACTGGAGTCATCACTTCCATCGTGTCTGCGGTGCCGGCGGGCGAGGTGATCGCGCGCGACGAGGTCTTGGGAATGCGATGGCCCAATGCCGCCACGATCGCGACCACGATCGGCGTGGTGCGATTGCCGGGCAGGCCGCCCACGCAATGCTTGTCCAGGGTCGGGCCTTCGCCCCAATCGAGGGTCTGGCCCACTGCGATCATCGCGCGGGTGAGCGAGGTGGTTTCCGCGTGGTCCAGGCGCTCGCCGGCACAGGCGGTGACGAACGCGGCAAGCTCGATGTCGGACAGGCGGCTGGCGACCGTATCCTGCATCAGTGCCAGGTAGTCGGCGTCCTCCAGTCGCTGCCCGAACACCTTGGCCCGCAAGGCCGCGGAGGAGCGGGGCGGTTCGGCGTGGTGGAACACCGCATAAGCGCCCGGCTCGGGCTGGATCGCCATCCACGCCGCCTCCGACAACGCCACCACATCGGCGCCGAGATGGTCGTCCACCACCACGTTCAACGTGGCGATCAACTCCTTGTCGCCCACGCTCATCTGCACCCGGGTGAGCGCCGCAAATCCTTCGGAACGACACACCTCGCAGTCCTTGTGCATGTAGACCACGGGCTGCTGATAGGTGTCGATGCCCGCACGGACGACCCGCAGGCTGACCGGATTGGGCCGACCGTTCACGTCCGCGCCCGCAGACCGTCTCGAATCGCGTGCAGGTCCACCGTGTCGCGGAAATCGGGCACGGTAACCTCCCACCCCAGCTGCCGCTCGATGCGCTGGCGCAGCGCATCGGCCGCCGCGGGTTCGCCATGGGTGATGAACACGCGTTTGGGCGGCACCGGGATTGCGCCCATCCAGGCGAGGAGTTCATCGGCATCGGCATGCGCCGAAGCGCCGGACAACTGCACGACTTCGGCACGGACCGGTATGTTCTCGCCGAAGATCCGGATGCTCGAGGCACCGGCCGCCAGGGATGCACCGCGGGTACCGCCGGCCTGGTATCCGGCCAGCACGATCGCATTGCGCGAGTCCGGGGCGAATGCCTTGAGGTGATGGACCACCCGCCCGCCGGTGGCCATGCCGCTGGCGGAAATGATCACCATCGGTCCCCCGCGGCGATTGAGCGCCTTCGATTCTTCAGCCGTGTTGATCACGGTGGTGGATGTATGCAGCGCATCGCACTCGGCCGTGCTCAGGCGATGATCGCCGCGAAACTGGTGATAGAGCGCCGTTGCATCGGTCGCCATCGGACTGTTGAGATAGACGGGAAGCGCCTTGGGGATCGCGCCGTTGGCTTTGAGCTGGGCAACCAGGTGGATCAGGGCCTGCGCGCGGCCCACGGCAAAAGCCGGGATCACCACCACGCCACCGCGCGCGGCCACGCGGCTGAGGATCGGCCCGAATTCTTCCTGCGGGTCCGTTGTCGGGTGCAGGCGATCGCCATAGGTCGATTCGATCACCAGGATATCGGTTGCCGCCAGCGGAGCAGGCGCGCGCATCACCGGATCGTGGGGCCGACCCACATCGCCGCTGAAGGTGATGCGGGTACCGTCGCATTCCAGCGTCACCGACGCCGCACCGAGGATGTGGCCGGCATGGCGGAAGGCGGCGGTGACCGACGTTCCCCCCAGCGCGAACGGCGCGTCGAACGGGTGCGGGGCGAACTGCCGCAAGCAGGCCTGCGCGTCCTCCTGGGTGTACAGCGGCAGGGCAGGGTGATGCTTGGACGAGCCCTTCTTGTTGGCGTAACGCGCCTCCTCCTCCAGCAGATGGCCGCTGTCGGGCAGCAGGATCCGGCTCAGCGCGGCGGTTGCGGGCGTGCAGTGCACCGGGCCGCGATAGCCGTTGCGTGCAAGCAATGGCAGGTAGCCGGCATGGTCCAGGTGCGCATGGGTGAGAAGGACGGCATCGAGGCTGGCAGGGGCCACAGGAAACGGTGCCCAATTGCGCAGGCGCAGCTGCTTGTAGCCCTGGAACAGCCCGCAGTCCACCAGCACCTGCTTGCCATCGGCCTCCACCAGATACCGGGAGCCGGTCACCGTTCCGGTGGCGCCGAGGAAACTCAGGCGGAAGTCGTTGCGCTTGGCTGCGGCCATCGAACTGCTCCATGCGGATTGTCTGGGACGAAGCGCCTGGCGATGGCGTCGCTGCGCTCGGGGAGGGCGGCCGCGTTCGAGCATGGAATCACGACCCGACAGATCGCCACGGATGCCCGCACCTCAGGCTCCAGCATCATCCGGATGGGCGGAGATGCCCTTGATCTCGATCAATGCCGCTGACCGGGCCGATGCGCATGCTGCGCAGATCGAGCGCTGCGGGTGTCGGGGTGCGCGACGCCCGATCCACCTTGCGCTGTGAGGGCTGATCGTCATGTGGGACACGCTGATCGCGACTCATGATGCAGGCCGGGTCCAGGCCATCGCGGCCATCCTCGTGCGTCATGGCTTTGGCGACCTGGTACAGCGGCTCGGCCTGACCCGCGCGCTGGCGCGGGCGGGCACCTTTCTGCCGCTGGAGCGCATCGAGGAGCTGGCCGCCCTGCCGAGCCGCGTGCGCGTGCGCCGTGCGCTGGAGGAAATGGGTCCGTGCTTCGTCAAACTGGGCCAGGTGCTGGCCACGCGGGTCGACCTGTTCCCGCCGGACTGGATCGCCGAGTTCAGCCGCCTCCAGAATGCGGTTCCGCCGGTGCCGTTCGATGCCATCTGCTCCGAAATGTGCGCAGCACTGGGCGTCGCTCCCGAAGCCGCATTCGGTTCCATCGACCCGGTCCCCCTGGCGGCCGCGTCGATCGCACAGGTGCACCGCGCCCGCCTGCACGATGGGCGTGAAGTCGTAGCCAAGGTGCGCCGTCCTGGCATCCGCCCGGTCATCGAAGCCGACCTGCGCCTGCTGCAGTACGTGGCCAGGAAGATCGAGTCCCGCCTTCCCGATCTGCGCCGGTTCCATCCGGTCGGCATCGTGAGCCAGTTCAGGACCTCGCTGATGCGCGAGCTGGACCTCGCCGCCGAATGCCGTCACGCCGAGCGAATCGCCGCCAGCTTCGTCGGCGAGCCCCGCCTCGTCGTTCCGGCCGTCTACTGGCCGTACACGAGCGAACGCATGAACGTGCAGGACTTCGTCGACGGCATTCCCGTCGCCGATCTCCAGGCGCTGGCGGCCGCCGGCATCGACCGGGTGCAGGTCGCGCGCTCAGGGGCGCAGCTGGTCCTGAAGATGGTGCTTTCGGATGGCTTCTTTCATGCCGATCCGCATCCCGGCAACGTGTTCGTGCTTGGCGACGGGCGCATCGCCCTGATCGACTACGGAATGATCGGCCGGCTGTCGCCGACGCGCCGCGCCGAAGTGGTGAATCTGATGTTCGGACTGGTCGAACGCGACCCGGGCCGCGTCACCGAGATCCTGCTCGACTGGACCGAGCGACCGGATGTCGACGAAACCCAGCTGGCAGTCGATATCGATGCGTTCGTCGACCGCTACCACGGGATACCGCTCGGCGAACTGGATCTGGCTGGGATGCTGCTGGAGGTCACGACACTGCTGCGCTCCCATCGGCTTGCCCTTCCGGCCGACCTTGCGTTGCTGATCAAGACCTGCCTCACGCTCGATGGCCTGGGCCGCAGCCTCGATCCGGGCTTCGACATGGCGCGGCAGGCCCGGCCATTCCTGCGCCGCGCCATCGCGGCCCAGTACAGTCCGCGCGCGGTGGCCATGCGGAGTGCGCGCGCCATGACCGATACCGTGCGCCTGATGGCGGCGTTGCCGGGCGAACTGCGGCGGTTGCTGCGGGCGGTGCGGGGTGGAGGAGCGCGCCTGCACGTGCAGGTGGAGGAACTGGACGATTTCAGCCGCCAGGTCAGCCACTCCGCGAACCGGCTGGCGGGCAGCATGGTGATCGCGGCGCTGATCGTGGGCTCGTCGATCGTGATCACGGTGTCGGGTGGACCGACCCTGCTGGGCTTGCCGTTCTTCGGGCTGCTGGGCTTCGTCGGGGCTTCATTACTCGGGCTCTGGCTGCTGTGGTCGATATTCCGCAGCGGCGGTGGACGTTAACGAACGCGCCTTCCACAGGACTGGTCGACCCGACACTCCCGGACCGTGGGCGCCGGCGCGATGCCATGCCCTTGATCCTGGTCAATATGCCCAGCCGACTCGATGCATAGGCTGTGCCGGCCTTCCCTCGAAGAGGAGCCTCGCATGTCCAGCGTCCATATCATCGTGGCCGCGGCAATGCTTGCCGCGAGCCTGGCGGCGGCTGCACATCAGCAGCAGCCCGCGGTCACCGCGGAACCCGAACCCGCCTCCGAAGCCGAACAGCGCGCCGAGATGCGCCGGGAAGTCGACGAAGCCGTACGCGCCATCGAAGCCTATTCCACGGCCCGGCGCGACCAGGCGGTGCGGCGCGCACGCTCGGCAACCGATCGCATGGACCAGCGCATTCGCCGCTACCGCGCGGAATGGCTGGCGGAAGCCGAAGCCGTGAAAACAAAAAGGCAGATCGAGCGTGATCGCTCGATGGCAAGGGTGACCGAACGTCGCGCAGCGCTCGAAGAGCGCTACCGGGAACTGCAGAAGGCCAACGCGCAGGCCTGGGAGCGCGCCCGGGACCGGTTCGTAAACGCATATCGCGCGTTGGCAGATGCACTGCGCGAAGCCTCGGACGAACCAGAGGCCGAGGAAGAAGCGAAGAAGGATTCCTCCCGCGAGGAAGACTGACTGCAGTACCCGGTCAAGCCAGATCACGCATGCGGGGTGCTATCCCGTTCGGTCAGCAGCACGGGCACGATCACCGATCGCCGCGGCATCGACGGCGCGGCTGCACGCTGCAAAATGAGCTCGGCCACCTGACGCCCGCGCGCACGCGGGTCGGCATCCAACGTGGTCAGTGGGGGCATGCCGACCGCGGCTTCGGGAATGTTGTCGAAACCGGTGACGGCGAAGTCGACGCCCGGGCGGCGACCTAGGCGGGTTAGTCCCAGCATCAGACCCAACGCCACCGCGTCGTTGTAGCAGACGGCCGCGGTCGGTGCCGGATCCATGGCGAACAATGCATCGGCGTGCGCGTTGGCCTCGAGGAGGGTCGGCGCGGTTTCGATCATCAGGCGCTGATCGACCGCGATGCCGGCTCCGCTCAGCGCATCCTGGTATCCCAGCCGGCGCTCGCGGCAGGAACTGGAATCGGCGTGGCCACCATAAAAGGCGATACGACGGTGTCCCAGTTCCAGCAGCCGCGTGGTCGCCGCACGCGCGCCAGCGCGATTGTCGAGGCCAAGGAAGTCGTACTCGAAACCCGGAACCGGCGGCCCGGTCAGCTCGCGGTTGAAGACCAGCAGCGGCGCATGGCGGCCGATCGCCAGTTCCACGTCGGCGACATCGCTGTTCTCGGCCGGCGACAGGATGATCCCGGCCGGATGGTGCTCCATCATCGAAGCAAGCACCTGGCGCTGCCGCTCGGGCGACTCGTTGCTGCTCCCAAGCAGGGTGACATAGCCCTTCGCGCCGAGCGCCTCATCGACGCCGGCGGCAAACTCCGCGAAGAACGGATTCGACAGATCGTTGATGACCAGTGCCACCGTGGTGGACACACGCTGGCGCAGGTTGGCGGCAGCGCGGTTGTAGACGTAGCTCTGACGCCGCATTTCCGCCTCGACCCGGCGGCGCGTTTCCGCATGCACCAGCGGACTACGGCGCAGCACCAGCGACACGGTCGCGCGCGAGACTCCACAAGCCCGTGCGATGTCGGTCAGGGTGACCCTGCGCTGTTTTTCCAAGGCGTCACCAATCCGACTTAGATCGATAAAACCTTGATATCGTGCGACAAACCCGACGGGCCTGCAAGTTCGTGCCGTGTGTTCGCTGCATGGCGCACTGGCGTCCTGTGTGATGCAAACCAGCGATCCTGGCGACTGCGTTCGCTGAGCGCGCCGCCGTTGCAAATCGCCAGGCCGGCGGCGTTGCGAATGGCCATGCCCAGGTCCGGATCATCGGCTGGACCGTGCCGGCCGTCGTCGATCCAATGCGCTGTTGCGTTGAAAAAAGAGGCGGGCCATCGGGGAGGGAGCGATGGCCCGCCAATACCACATCAGAACTTGAAGGTGAGCGCCACCTGGTAGTTGCGTCCGCTCTTGTACAGGCCGAGCGGGGTGCGCTTCTGGGTGTCGTACCAGTAGTAGGTTTCGTCGAGCAGGTTGGTGGCGCTGAAGGTAACCCCAAGCAGATCGTTGATCTGGTAGCCGGCGATCAGGTCGAGCTGCTTGTATGCATCAGCGAACACGGTGGATTGCTGGCGTCCGATCTGGTTGAAGTACTCCGAACGATAGCTGTAGTTAAGCCGCACGTTGAATGGACCTTTTTCGAAGTACGGCGTCAGCGTATAGGCGTTCTTCGAGACGTAAGGCAGGAACAGATCGGTGCTGGTGCTGGTATCGGTATACGTGTAGTTGGCATTGATGCCAAAACCGTTGTCGAACGCTTGTTGGTAGATCAGCGCAACGCCGGTGGCAGTGGCATCGGCGACGTTGATCGGACGGCTGATGGAATAGACGCCCGACACGCCGGAGATCGGATTGGTCAACTGCTGTTCCGTGGTGTTGGTCACGACGTAGTTGGTGATGTCGCGACGGAACACCTCCGCGGCGAGCATGCTGCTCGGGGCGAAGTACCACTCGAACGCCAGGTCGTAGTTGGTGGCCTCGTAGGGTTTCAGGTCGACGTTGCCGCCGCCGCCGGTGAAGTTCTGGTCGTTGAGGTCCAGAGTCCCGGCCAATTGGCCGTAGCGCGGGCGGGCCATCACCTTGGCGGCGGAGAAGCGCGCCACCATGTCGTCGTTCAGCTCGTAAGCCAGATTGAAGCTGGGCAGCGGCTTGTAGTAGCTGCGATTGGCCAGCGCCTGATCGTAGCCGCCCGAGCCGTTACTGACCCAGTACAACGACTTGTCCGACGTGTCGACATAGCGTACGCCCAGGTTGCCGCGCCACTTGCCCGACTCGAAGTTCGCCTGGGCATACAGCGCGGTGGTGATTTCCTTGACCGAGAACGAAGGGCCGTAGTTGTAGTTGAAAGCACCTTCCGGGAGCGAATTGAAGTAGGCGATTGCCTTGGCCAGATCGGCCGTCGTCCAATCCGTCAAGTCTCCGCTGGCTCCCAGGCCGTCGTAGAGCCCGCCCGGCGACATACCGCCGGCAATCTCGGTGAGGTTGAGGGGTGAGGTCACAAACACCGCGTTACCGCGCGAAGACACGCTGTTGTCGTGGTTGGTGTACTTGTAGCCCATCTGGATCTTGTTGATGGGACCCCATGCCACGTCTTTCGCGGCATCGAACTGGAAGTAGCGTTCCTTGTCGCGGCTGGTCTCGTAATACTTGCCGCCGTACTGCTCGTTTGTTACACCCGGGATCAGCCCCCAGTTGGAAGCATCGTTGTTGTCGTAGTTGACGATGGTGTGCTTGGCGTCGTACTCGAAGTCGAATCCGCCGCTGAGCAGCAGCGTCTTCATCAGGTACTCGGGATCCTTGCCGCCCTTGGCGCTGGTCGTGCCCGCCTGGGTGGTGAACACCCAGTTGTCGCCGTAGAAGTCGTGGCGCAGGTTCAGGCTCTTGGTCTCGACTTCGCTCTTGCGCAGGTTGAAATCGTGCTGTGCATAGGCGTCGCCGTCGACATCGGCGGCGATCACGTAGCCGTCTTCGATGGTGGCACTGGTGATCTGGCTCAGGCTGCAGGCCGGGCAGACGTAGCGCGCCTGGCTGAAGTTGTCGTACTTGCCCTTGACATAGATGCCGGTCAGGTTGAACTCGTTGCGATCATTGGGCTTCCACTGCAACGCGGTCTGCAGGCCGTCGCGTTCGCGATCCTGCTGGAAGTAGGAACTGCTGATGCCGACCGGCAGCTTGGCAGCTGCGGGATCGCCTTCGCCGGTGATCGTGGCGGTTGCAGGCAATCCGGTGACGTAGCCCCAATACTCGATGCCGGCGCGAGAAATGCTCTGCTTGTCGTGGGTCGCGGACACCAGGAAGCCGAAGTCCTCGGCGTCGTTCTTCCAGCTCCACAGCACCGATCCACGCGGATTGCCGTCTTCCGAGCGGTCGTTGTAGTTGTAGCCGACCGAACCGCGGACGGTGTTCTTGGGCAGCTCCAGCGGCTTGCGGGTGTGCACGATCACGGTGCCACCGATCGAGCCTTCATCGATGCGGGCTTCGGGCGTCTTGTACACCTCCATCAGGCCGATGATTTCCGGCGAGAGCAGGGTGTAGTTGAAGGTACGGCCGCTGGTATCGGTGGGATTGCCGCCCCAGTCGCCGGAGGCGATGGTTTGTCCGTTGACCAGCACCCGGTTGAGCGCCGGGTCGGTACCGTTGATGCTGACTTTCTCGCCTTCGCCGAACTGGCGGTCGACCGTAACGCCAGGCAGGTGCGACAGCGATTCGGCAGCATTGGTGTCAGGGAACTTGCCGATGTCTTCGGCGCTGATCGCGTCGACGATGGCATTGGCCGTGCGCTTGACCGCCTGGCTCTTTTCCAGGGAAACGCGATACCCGGTAACGGTGACGGTATCCAACTGGGTGGCCTGATCGTCTGAGCTGGGCTCCTGGCCGGCATCCTGTGCGTGGGCGCTGAACGAGATGCAGGCGACGATGGCCACCGATAATGCGGACTTGCGGTACTTCATGCCACTCTCCCGATCGATCTGTTGGTTGCTGCGGTGGTTGTGTTGTTGCCGAGCCGTTGTT
Organism: Lysobacter sp. M15; assembly: GCF_022662515.1. NCBI lineage: Bacteria > Pseudomonadati > Pseudomonadota > Gammaproteobacteria > Lysobacterales > Lysobacteraceae > Lysobacter > Lysobacter sp. M15. The sequence continues at coordinate 169,546 of NZ_JAKPBV010000005.1, forward strand.
GCTCCATGAGTTCCACCCCCAGCGCCGGACGCGCCCCTCCGTGTCCATGTATTGCAGTCGCAAAAACTCTTTCCCTAGTCCGGATACCCGTGTGCTGCGCCGGCCCTAGGCAATCCGTGTTCGAGCAGAGGCGCGGGAATGCGCTCCAGCGGCGCACGCACCGGTTGCGTGTCGAGGTGGAGCGCGACGAAGTCGCGGTTCTGCGGCTGGATGTCGCTCCGCGGGATATGGGGCGGCGTCATGTCGCCGGCCACGCTGTTGAGCAAGCCGCGGGACATTCCGGGTGGTTGCGCGTTCAAGCGTGTCGCCGCCGACCCGCGTTCGTCGCGGCGGTTCGAGCGGGCCTTGTCGAGGGGGAGGGCAGCCGCTGTGGCCACGGCTTCGAAATCATTGATCAGGCGCGGGTCGGCAAACCCGCAGTGGTCGCGGGGCTCAGGAATTGCCGCCCGCGGCAGGTTGGTGGCGATGGCCGTGACGGCCATTGCAACACCGCCTACTCCCCGCGGGAGGGGAGTGCCGTTCACCCGCAAACCCGTTGCGGCTGGACCGACCATTGCGAACACACTTTTTCCATGCTCCGCATCCGCCGTGGCGACCGAAATGCACCACCTGGATCGAGTTTGGATCGATCTAAACTAGCGTGTCAATGGTCTGACCAATAATTGTGGTAAACGGGGCCGAATTATCACCATTGATGCCCATTCATATTTCGCAACTGCCATATTATGGCGTTCAATGCGTTCTTTAACGCGTCTTGTATCGTTCCAATGGAACAAAGGTCTGATGTTTTAGCGCCAAAGTTCGTAGGGAGGGACGAAGAGGAGGGGCCGGAGGGGTCAGAAATCAGAGCCACGAACCCTCGTAGCCCACGGCGGCAGAGCCGAGCTACTGCCGAATCCCTGGCGATGCTGGAATTCGCATGGCCAACTCATCGCCGCCGCTTGCATCGCAATTGGCGGGGCCCGCTTTAGCCGAGCTGAGAGGCCAGGGCCAAGCTCCGCTAGAACTTGCTGGCTCTGGCAGGGCGCATGACGCTTCCCAAGCGGAGGAGAGGCACGCGAGATCCTGGCGGCTCGTCGCGGCTCCTCGCCGCAAATGATGAGAACAACCGACATCGCCGGCGATCAACGGCGTCATCGCGAGTTGACACCATCTTCACGCGCGTGTTAACTCGGCTGGTCCCCTGAAGGACCGCTCCCCCAAGCGATGATGAAGCGCAAACCCCGGTTTCTGTGGCGGTGGTGTCTGGTGTTGGCCGTATTGGTCAACACCGTGGCGCCCGTCTGGGCCGGTGCCGCGATGGCTGCCGAGCTGCTTCAGGACATAAGCCAGCAGGCAACGTCCGCGGGGGATGACCCGGCGTCTGGTGGAAAAGCAGGGTGTGCATCCGACGCGCAGCCGCCTGGGAGCGAAAGTCGTTCCGGACATGACGGCTGCGATTGCGGGTCGACCGGCGCCTGCACATGCCCATGCGCCTTCTCGGTCAAGTTGATCGATGTCAGGGTGGAGTTTGCCGCCCGCCATCTGCTCTCGACGGTCCCCGCCCGGGCCGCCTGGGAATCTGCCGACCCCGGCCCTCGAACTTCGGTCTTCCGACCTCCGATCGCGTGATCTGACGCGCGGACGCGCTACTGCGTCCTTTCTTGCCGTCTGCCCGGGCCTGGCTCACTCCGCCCCGGCGGCCGCCGTCATCGATTTCACGCTCTCCGGGGTATTCGCATGTCCACTACACGCCATCCGCTTGCGTCCGCCATCAGCGCCTTGTTGCTGGTCGGGCTGAACTCGGGCGCCAACGCCCAAACCACACCGGAGTCGCCGGCCCCGTCCGAACCAACCGAACTGGGGACGATCACCGTCACCGGCAGCCATATCAAACGCGCCGCGATTTCCGGCGTCGGCCCGGTCACGGTCATCGACAGGGAAACCATCGAACGGTCCGGAGCGACCTCGGTCGAGACGCTGCTGCAGCGGATCCCGGCCTCGGCCGGCTTCGCGGGCAACCAGACGAATGCCTACTGGGCCGAAAACGGTTATGGCACGACCCAGGTCAACCTGCGCGGCCTGGGCATCAACCGCACCCTGGTCCTGCTCAACGGGCGCCGCGTGGTCAATGGCGGCACCGGGGCCAACAGTTCAGTCGACCTCAACATCATCCCGATCGCCATGGTCGAGCGCATCGAGGTCCTGAAGGACGGTGCCTCCGCCATCTACGGCGCCGATGCGGTCGCCGGCGTGGTCAACCTCATCACCAAGCGCAACTTCGACGGGGTCGAAGCTTCGGTGCGCTACGGCCAAACGTTCGAAGGCGATGGCGAGGAGAAGTCCGCCGACCTGACCTGGGGCACGACCGGGGAGGCCGGATCCCTGATGGCCGGCATCAGCTATTCGGAAACCGGCACCGTCAACATGGCCGACCGGGCGGCATGCGGGCTCGGTGAGAGCGAGGGCGAGCTGGTTTGTTTCGGCAGCTCCTCCACGATCGGCGGACGTGCCGTGCTGCCCGATGGCACCTCCATCAATTTCAACCAGGACCCCAATGGGGATGGCGATTTCTACGAGCCGTACTCATCGGCCAGGCACAACTTCAACTCCAATCCGTACCTCAATGCGGTCAATCCGATCAAGCGGGTGAGCTTCAACGCGTTCGGCAACCTCAACGTGAGCGAGAACGTGTCGGCGTTCGCCGAGCTGATGTACACGCACCGCGAATCCGACCAGATCGCGACGCCGGGGACACTGGGCATCTATCGCCCGATCCTGATCTCGGCCGATCACCCGACCAATCCCACGGGCGAGGACTTGCTGCTGCAACGCCGCCGGCTGCTGGAGGGCGGCGTGCGCGAGTTCTACCAGGAAACGGATACCTCGCGTCTGGTGCTGGGGCTCAACGGCCGGCTCGGCATGAACTGGGACTGGAACGTCGCCTTCAACGTGGGTCGCAACACGGGCATCGACGGTTCCACTAACGTGGCCAACCTAGACCGGGTCGAACAGACGTTGGACACGTCGGTCTGCAGCAACGCGTCGGGCGCGGCGATTCCGTGCGCCGACTATCTCGGTTACGGCGATGTCAGTCAGGCAGTCCTGGACTACATCATGTTCACCAGTCGCGACACGGGCGGCAACTCGCAGGAAAGCTTCACCGCGAACCTGAGCGGAGACCTGTTCGAACTGCCGGCCGGCCCGGTGGGCATGGCCACCGGGATCGAGGTGCGCAAGGAGGAGGGCTGGCGCGATCCGGACCCCCTGACGGTCGCGAGCATTGCCAATACCAATCAGCAGGACCCGATCGCGGGTGAGTACCTGGCCAAGGAAGCCTTTGTCGAGTTCGCGGTACCGCTGCTCGCCGACACCTTCCTGGCCCAGTCGCTCACTTTGAACGCCGCGGGGCGCTATTCGGATTACGACCTGTTCGGCAGCGACACCAACTACAAGATCGGCCTGGACTGGCAGGTCGTGCCTTCGTTGAAGATCCGCGCCAACTACGCCACTGCCTTTCGCATCCCGAACATCCCGGAGCTCTTCGGTGGGGTCGCCGAGGGCAACCTGACGACGACCGACCCGTGCAGCGGCTGGAGCAGCCAGCCTTCCACCTCGGTGATTTACCAGAACTGCCAGGCCTCCGGGGTGCCGGTCGGCTATGTCCAGCTCGGCAACACGATCCTGACCACGGTCGGCGGCAATCCCGACCTCGAGCCGGAGGACGCAAGGACGCTGACCATCGGTGCGGTCTGGACGCCCGAGTTCGTGTCCGGCCTGACGCTTACGCTGGACTACTTCAAGATCGACATCGACAACGCCATCCAGCGCATCGACGGCTCGACCAAGCTGTCGGTGTGCTACGACACGCCGGGGCTGGCGCACGAGTTCTGCAGCAGCGAGACGTTTACCCGCAATCCTCTGACCGGCGAAGTCGATTTCCTGTCCTCGCAGCCGGTCAATGCGGCAACCGAGCGCGTCTCGGGCGTGGATCTGGGCGTGTTGTACGAGTTCGGCCTGGCCGACTGGAGAAACACGCTGGCCTGGGATGTGTCCTATCTCAACAACTACGACGTGCGTCCGTTCGACGGCGCCGACGAGATCCAATACGCCGGCAAGATCACCGGCGGGCGGGGCAGCTATGCGCAGTGGCGATCTTTCGCGTCGTTGACCACCGAACGCGGCCCGTGGTCGGGCACCTACAGCGTCCAGTACATCGGCCGCGCCGACGACATCAATGCGGCCGAGGGCGACATCGGCGACCATGCGCCCAGCCTGACTTATCACAATGCGCAGGCGAAGTACGCCTTCGGCGAACAGGCTGAAATCGCGGTCGGTGTCGACAATCTGTGGGACAAACAAGCGCCGTTCATCCAGAGCTGGACCGATGCCAACACCGACACGATGACCTACGACCTGCTGGGTCGCCGCTGGAACGTCAAGCTCACCTATCGCTGGTAGGGCATGAGCAAGCAACGTCCCGGCGATGTGCCGGGACGTCTTCCGGCAGTGGTGATCCCTCGCAGGAGTATCCGGCAATGAAACCCGCGTTCTGGGCGCGCAAGGCCCACAAATGGATCGGACTGGTGATTGGCGTGCAGGCGCTGCTGTGGATGTGCAGCGGTCTGTACATGACCAGCATCTCGATCGACGTGATCCATGGCGATCACCTGGCGCATGTCGAAGAGGAGCCGCTCGCACCAGCCCATATCCGCGTCACGCCCGGCGAACTCAAGGAGCGCTTTGACGGGGTCCGGCATTTCCGTCTCAAGCGATTCCTTTCGCAGCCGGTCTATGAGGTTCATCACCGGGGCGGCATTGCCCTGGTCGATGCCGTGAGCGGAAAACCGCTCAACCCACTACCGGAAGCCAGCATCCGGCAGGCAGCGCTGGCGCTGTACCAGGGCAAGGCACCGGTGCAATCGATGTCGCTGCTCAGGCAGGCGCCGCAGGAGGTCGCGACTCGCCCGGTGCCGCTGTGGCAGGTCCGGTTCGCGGACCGGGGCGAGACCACGCTGTATCTCTCCCCTGAGACCGGTGAGTTGTTGGCCAAACGCCACAGCCTGTGGCGCTGGTTCGACTTCCTGTGGATGTTCCACATCATGGATTACGAAGCACGCACCGATGTCAACAACACGCTGTTGCGTGTATCGGCCGCGGTCGGCTTGCTGTTCGCGCTCAGCGGCGTCTGGTTGCTGTTCTACAGCTTCAGCAAACGGAGGCCTGCATGACGCCGTGGCTGCGCAAGCTGCACAAGTGGGTCGGGTTGCTGATCGCCCTGCAGTTCGTGATCTGGGTCGGCAGCGGCCTGGTCATGAGCCTGCTCGATCACGAGACGGTGCAGGGCGATACCTTCCGGAACGGCGATGCTGCACCACCGCCGGCATGGCCTGCCGACGCGGTGTCCACGGCCAGCGTGCTTGCCTCGGCATCGGCGCCCGTGCACAACATCGAAAGCGCATGGCTGGACCGACGACCGGTCTACCGTCTGCAGGGCGAAACCGCCATCTGGCTGGTCGACGCCCTGACCGGGCGCCCGGTGTCGGTATCGGCACCTGTGTCGCTGGCGATCGCGGCGCGGGACTACGTCGGTCCGGGACGCCCTGGACAACCGGAACTGATGCCCGAGCCGGATCTGGAAACCCGGGAACATGCCGGGCCGGCGTGGCGGGTGCCGTTTGCCGACGAGCAGGCGACCACGTTGTATATCTCGGCGCAGGACGGTCGCATCCTGGAACGCCGTAACGACGCATGGCGGCTGTTCGATGTGGTCTGGATGCTGCACATCATGGATTACACCGGCCGAAAGAACTTCAACAATCCGCTGGTGATCACGATGGCAGTAGGCGGCGTCTGGATGGCGCTGACCGGATTATGGTTGCTGTTCGCCAGCTTCCACTGGAACGAATTCGTGCCCGCCCGTTGGCGACCGATGCGCGAAGTCGGCGTGTATGCACCCGACGGTACCCGCTTGCGCTCGGTGTCGGCTGCGGCGGGCGACAGTGTTTTCGTTGCGCTGGGGCGCCACGGATTGCATCTGCCGTCCAATTGCGGAGGGGGACAGAGTTGTGGGCTGTGCCAGGTGCGGTTCCGTGGACATGCGCCGGCACCGACCAGCGCGGATCGCGCCCATGTGGATGCCTCGAGACTCAAACAGGGCTATCGCCTGGCCTGCAATCTGCAGGTCCGCGAGGACATGCAGATCGATGTACCGGGCGGCGCGGCACTGTGGGCGGAGCAATCGGGTACGGTGGAGCGGGTGACCGCGCTCACTCCCTTTCTGCGCGAGTTCGTCATCAAGCCGGATGCGGCGCCTGTCGAAGGTTTCCGGCCGGGTTGCTATGTCCAGGTGCATGTCCCGTCCTTCGACCTGAGCCGGCAAGACCTGGACCATCCGGAGCATCATCGGAAGGACTGGCAGGCGCTCGATCTTCCGCAACGTTTCGGTTCCAAGGAGGCTGTCCGGCGGTCGTACTCGCTGGCGATGCCGATGGAGCAGGCGGATGGGCGGATCACGCTGCTCACCCGTTTCAGTCCGGGGCGCCAGCACAGCAAGCGGCAGCCGCCTGGCAAGGGATCGTCCTACCTGTACTCGCGAAAGACTGGCGATCGGATCCGCTTCAGTGGCCCCTTTGGCGAGTTCGCATTGAAGCCGGGCGACGCGGAGAAGGTTTTCATCGGCGGCGGCGCTGGCATGGCGCCGCTCCGAGCGATGATCCACGCATTGCTCGACACAGGCGCGCACGAGCGCATTCACTACTGGTATGGCGCACGCAATCTGCGCGAAGCCCCGTACCTGGTCGAGATGGAGCACCTCGCCCAACGCCACACCAACTTCAGCTGGCACCTGGTCCTGTCGGAAGAAGCAGAGCGGGGTGGGGCGCTGATGCGTGGTCTGGTGCATGAGGCCGCGCACGACACGCTGCTGCGCTCACATCCGGATCTGCAGGCCTGCGAGTTCTATGTCTGCGGACCACCGGGCATGCTGGCCGCGACCCGGAAGATGCTCGCGGCCCTGGGAGTTGCGAATGACCGGATCGCTTTCGACGACTTCAAGATCTGAAGCCTGGGAAGAACTCCGGAGTCGGGCGTTGCTTGTTCTCCGGACGATCTGGGCTTGTGGAGGAGTGGACGCATGACGGCGTGCCCCGGCGGGGCCAGCGACGAATTCCCCGGTTTGTGCCGCCTGTTTGATCCTGATCAAAGCAGTAAGTGGATCAGCTGTTACACAGTATGCCGCGGTACTAGGTTTACGGACGCACTCCGGGCTTCGTGCGCAGGAGGATCGACATGCCACAGCTCACACCCCTTCGCACCGGCGCGGCGTTCGCGCTGACCGTTGCGGTCCTCTATCTCGCCTGCTTCCTGCTGATGCTGCTGGCACCAGGCGTGGTGCTCGCGGTCTTTTCGACATGGGTACACGGCCTCAATCTCGAACCGCTGACCACCAATCCGCCGCCACTCGACATCGGCCGGGCCCTGCTGGGACTGCTGCTGATCTCCGGATATGCCTTCATTGCGGGCCTGGTCTATGGGTTCGCGCGCCGCTGGCTTGCACCCCGCTGAGCTCTGACCAGGAGTAGCATCGCCTTCATGAACCGGCGTGCCCGCCAGCGCTTCAAGGTCGCCTTGGCGATGGTCTTCTGCCTGCTGTTCCAGCAGGCGGCGCTGGCTGCGTATCTGTGCCCGCTGCAGCAGATGCCCGCCGAAACCTCCGCCATGGCCCAGCATTGCGCGGAAATGGGCATGGCGCAGGCCCAGGACAATCCGGCGCTGTGCCAGAAGCATTGCGCGCCCGACGTTTTGGTCCCAGCCGACCACGCTTCGCCTGTCGTGCCGGCCTTGGCGCTGGCGCCGCTGACGCACGCGCTTGTTCTGGCGCAGCCGATCTCGCATGTCACCGTACAGGCCGAGGTGCCCCATGCGCCCTCGGATCCACCACCGCGGCTGCGATTCTGCAGCCTGTTGATCTAGACCTCCGAACGACATTTTCCAGGACCGCGCCGGCGATACGCCGCGCGCGTTCGCTACGTCATTCGGAGTTCGTCATGAGTTTCCGTTCTCAAAGCCGGTCGCGGTCGAGCGTGGTCGCTCGCCTGGCGATGGCATGCGTATCAGCTGGTTTGATCGCCGCGCCGCCGCTCACATCGGCAGCCATTCCTTTGACTTTGCAGGAAGCGACGCAGCTCGCGATCGAGCGCGCCCCGATGCTCGAAGCGCGTCGTGCCGGCATCGTCTCGGCGCAGGAGGAAAGCGCCAGCGCCGGCGCCTTGCCGGATCCGATGCTGACCGTCGGCATCGATAACTGGCCTGCGACCGGCCCGGACGCGTTCGATTTCAGCGCCGAGGACATGACGATGAAAAGGATCGGCCTGCGCCAGGAACTCCCGGCGCGGGCCAAGCGTCAGGCCGAGCGCGTGCTAGCTGATCGCAGCGTCGACGAGGCACGAGCCCAGGATTCTGCCGAACAGCTGGCTGTGCGACGGACGGCGGCGGAGGCGTGGATCGACCTGTGGACCGCGCAGCGCGAACTCGACGCTCTGCAACGGTTGCGTGACCAGGCCGCGCTGGCAGCCAAGGTTTCCAAGGCGCGGGTTGCCGGTGGCGGCGAGTCGGTCAGCGATTCCTTGGCAACCGAAGCGGCGATGTTGGAGCTCGACAACCGCCTCGAAGCCGCCCGCGCCACTCACTCGGTGGCGCAGGCGGCGTTGGCGCGTTGGTTGGGAGAAGCGGAGGTGGAAGCCGTTGATCCACCCGATTTTGCGTCCCTGCCCATTGCAGCGACGCAATTGCTGGCATCGGTCGATCGGACCGGCGCGCTCTTGCCCCTGACGGCGCAAGTGGAAACGACCGCGGCCGCAATCGATGCCGCCAGGGCAGAGAAGCGTCCGGACTGGAGCATCGCGGCTTCCTACGGCCAACGTACGGGCGGCCGCAGCGACATGATCATGCTGGAGGTCGGCATCGGGCTACCGCTGTTCCCGCGAAACCGGCAGGATCGCGGCATTGCTGCACGCGAAGCCGACTACCAGGCCGCATTGGCCAGGCGCGAAGATATGCGCCGCCAGGAGACCGCGCGCATTCGTGCTGGCATCGCCCGTTGGCAGGGACTGAAGCGTCAAGTCGGGCTGTACGAAGGTTCGGCGCTGCCATTGGCCAGCGATCGCAGCACCACAGCGCTTGCAGCCTACCGCGCCGGCGGCGAGCTGCAGCCGTGGCTCAACGCACGGCGCGATGAACTCGACGCGCACCTGTCGCATGTCGGATATCTCGGCCAACTCGGTCGGGCATGGGCAGCTTTGGCCTTTCTTCTGCCCGCGGAGAACCAGCCATGACCGCGCGCACGCGGCTTGTCGCGATTGCTGCCGCATCCATTGCAATCGTCGTTTCCGTCGCTGCGGGGTACTGGTGGGGACATTCGCCAGACGATCTGTCGGCCATGGCCACAGCGAGCGGTCGAGCCACCGATCGTGAAGTGCTGTACTGGTACGACCCGATGAAGCCGGAGCAGCGCTTCGACAAACCGGGCAAGTCGCCCTACATGGACATGCACCTGCTGCCCAAGTATGCGGATGACGCGAGCGAAAGCGGCATCTCGATCGCTCCTGGAGTGCGCCAGAACCTCGGCATGCGCACGATCGTGGTGAAACGCGGACGCCTCGGGGCCACCGTGCGCGTAACCGGAACCATCGGCTGGGACCTGCGCGAGGAACGCATCGTCAGTGCGCGGGTCGATTACATCGTCGAACGCCTGCACGTTCGGGCACCGTTCGAGCAGGTGCGAGCCGGACAACCCCTGGCGAGCGTGATCGCGCCGGCCTGGGGCACGGCCATCGCAGAAGCGCATGCGTTGGGTCAGGCACGCTCGTCCTCGGCGCGGGCATTGCAGTCCGCTTCCCGCCAGCGACTGCGCGCATTGGGATTGCCTGCGGACGCCAGTGCGGGAAGCGGCGGACATATCACGTTGGCTTCTCCGATCTCCGGCGTAGTCAGCGAGATCGGCGTGCGCGAAGGCCAGTCCGCGCCGATGGGAACGCTGATGTTCCGCGTCAACGGCATCAGTACCGTGTGGCTCGAGGCAGCGATCCCGCAGGCGGGCATCACCGGCATCGCAGCCGGCACGCGGGTGGAAGCCGTCGTCGATGCGGTGCCCGGGGAAGTCTTCCATGGCCGCGTGGAGACCTTGCTCCCGCTGGTGGACCCGGAAAGCCGCACCCAACGCGCGCGCATCGTGCTGGACAACCCGGAAGGAATGCTTGTCCCGGGAATGTTCGCGCAGATCACGCTTCAGCCCAATGCAGGCATCGAGCATCCGCTGGTGCCGTCGGATGCGCTGATCGGTGGTGCTGGGCCGGTGCGCGTGATCGTGCTCGGCGACGATGACCGATTCCGCCCCGTGGTCGTGCGGACCGGTCGCAGCAGCGGTGGCATGACCGAAATACTCGACGGGCTGACGGGGGGTGAACGGGTCGTGGCGTCGGGCCAGTTCCTGATCGATTCGGAAGCGAATCTCTCGGGTGCGCTGGAGCGCCTGGGCGCAGGCGCCGCTGGATTCTCGGGCGCTGCCCACGAGGAAGCTGCAGACCCGGGCGACGGCATGCCGGCGGGCATGGACATGGGCCAGCAGTCGCAAGCCACAACGCCCCGGGACCACGCATCGCACGCCGCACCGCCGAAGCCGGGCGATCGCAAGGTGCTGTACTGGTACGACCCGATGAAACCGGAAAAGCATTTCGACAAGCCGGGCAAGTCGCCGTACATGGACATGCAGCTGGTGCCCAGGTACGCCGATGACGTCGAAGCCAGCACGCCGGAACCGCAGCCATGATCGCCCGCATCATCCGGGCGTCCATCGCCAATCGGCTGTTCGTGCTGGTCGCGGCGGTCGCGCTGACGGTCGCGGGCATCTGGTCGGTGTCCAGCGTCCCACTCGACGCCTTGCCCGATCTGTCCGACACCCAGGTCATCGTGCGCACCGAATGGCCCGGGCAGACCCCTCGCATCGTCGAGGACCAGGTCACTTATCCGTTGACCACGACGATGCTGTCGGTGCCCGGCGTGAAGGCGGTGCGCGGCTTCTCGTTCTTCGGTGATTCGTTCGTCTACGTGTTGTTCGATGACGACACCGACCTGTACTGGGCGCGCTCGCGCGTGCTCGAGTACCTCAGCCAGGTGCGCGATCGCCTGCCGGCGCAGGTGAGTCCGTCGCTCGGACCCGATGCGACCGGCTTGGGCTGGATCTACGAGTACGCGATCGTCGATCGCACCGGTCGCCACGACCTGGGCCAGCTGCGTGCCTTGCAGGACTGGTTCCTGCGCTACGACCTCAAGACCGTGCCCGACGTCGCCGAAGTGGCCAGCGTCGGCGGCATGGTGCAGGCCTGGCAGATCACGCCCGACCCGCAGGCGCTGGCCGCCCGGGGGATCACGACTTCCCGGCTGACCGATGCCATCCAGGCCGCCAACGGAGCCACGGGGGGCTCCGTGATCGAGCAGGGCGAAGCTGAAGTCATGGTGCGCAGCGAAGGTTATCTGCGCACTCGCGAGGATTTCGAGCGCGTGCCGGTGACGACCGGCGCCGATGGTGTGCCGGTGCTGCTGCAGGACGTGGCGACGGTACAACGCGGACCGACGTTGCGCCGCGGCATAGCGGAACTCGACGGGGAAGGGGAGGTCGCCGGGGGAGTCATCATCCTGCGCTCGGGCAGGAACGCGCTGGCTGCGATCGAAGCCGTCAAGGCAAAGCTCCAGGTATTGAAGGCGAGCTTGCCGGCCGGCGTCGAGATCGTTACGACCTACGACCGTTCCGAACTGATTCTCGAAGCCGTGCGCAACCTCACGCGCAAACTCGGCGAGGAGTTCCTGGTGGTCGCGCTGGTGTGTGCGCTGTTCCTGTGGCACGTACGCTCCGCGCTGGTGGCGGTGATCACCCTGCCGCTAGGTGTGCTCGCTGCGTTCACTCTGATGCGTTACCAGGGCATTTCCGCGAATCTGTTGTCGCTGGGCGGCATCGCGATTGCCATCGGCGCCATGGTCGACGCCGCGGTGGTGATGATCGAGAACGCGCACAAGCACCTCGAGCGCTTCCGCGAGGAGCACGGCCGCGATTCGGATGGCGCGGAGCGCTGGCGGTTGATCGCCGAGTCCGCCAGCGAGGTCGGTCCGGCGCTGTTCGTCAGCCTACTGGTGATCACGCTTTCGTTCGTGCCGGTGTTCGCGCTGCAGGCGCAGGAAGGGCGGCTGTTCTCGCCGCTGGCGTACACCAAGACCTATGCCATGGCCGCGGCGGCAGGCCTGTCCATCACCCTGATTCCGGTGCTGATGGGGTACCTGATCCGCGGTCCTATCCGTTCGGAGAACGACAACCCACTCAATCGCACCCTGATCGCCCTGTATAGACCGGCGCTGGAGGCGGTGCTTCGATTCCCGAAGACGACACTGGCACTGGCAGGCATGGTGTTGCTGCTGAGCCTGATTCCGTTCCTGCGCCTGGGAAGCGAGTTCATGCCGCCGCTGGAGGAGGGCACGTTGCTGTACATGCCCACCGCGTTGCCGGGGCTCTCGGCCGGCAAGGCTTCGCAGCTACTCCAGCAGACCGACCGCATGATCAAGACGGTGCCCGAAGTCGCGCACGTGTTCGGCAAGGCAGGGCGCGCTGAGACGGCCACCGATCCGGCACCGCTGGAAATGTTCGAGACCACGGTGACGTTCAAACCGCGCAGCCAGTGGCGGGACGGCATGACTCCGGAAAAGCTCAGACAGGAACTCGATCGAGCTGTGCAGGTGCCGGGACTGACCAATCTGTGGGTTCCGCCGATCCGTAATCGCATCGATATGCTCGCCACCGGCATCAAGAGCCCGATCGGCATCAAGGTGTCGGGACCGGACGCGGCAGTACTGGCGCAATTGGGCGACCGCATCGAGCAGGTGGCGCGCACCGTGCCCGGGGTGAGTTCGGCGCTGGCCGAACGCATCACCGGTGGCCGCTACCTCGATGTAAAGGTACGCCCCGATGTTGCGGCGCGATACGGCTTGAGCCAGGCCGACGTACAGCGTCTGATCGCCACCGTGGTCGGTGGTGTACCAGTCGTGGAGACCATTCAAGGCCGCGAGCGGTATCCGGTGGTGGTGCGTTATCCGCGCGCGCTTCGCGAATCGCCGGCTGCGTTGGCGCAACTGCCGTTGGTTGCTCCCGGTGGTGCGCAACTGACCTTGGGGCAGGTCGCCGATCTCAGCTTCAGCGAAGGCCCGCCCATGCTGCGCAGCGACAATGCCCGTTTGAGCAGCTACGTGCACGTCGATGTGGCGAGACGCGATCTCGGCTCGGTGGTCGCCGACCTGCAACACGCCGTCGCCAGCGAAGTACCGATGCCGGCAGGATATGCCGTGGGTTGGTCAGGACAGTACGAATACCTCAAGCGTGCCAGCGAACGTCTGCGCATCGTTGTCCCCGCGACACTGGCGATCATCTTTGGATTGATCTACCTCGTATTCCGGCGCGCCTCGGAGGCCGCAATCATCATGCTCAGCTTGCCGTTGGCGCTGGTCGGCGGCCTGTGGTTGATCTGGGCGATGGGTCACGCCGTCTCGGTGGCCACGCTGATCGGTTTTATTGCCCTTGCTGGCGTCGCTGCGGAGTTCGGCATCATCATGCAGCTGTACCTGCGCCACGCCTGGGAACGGCAACTCGCCATAAATCCGGAAGCCGGCGAATACGAGCTGGACGTGGCCATCCGTGAAGGTGCGGTACAACGGGTCCGCCCTAAAGCGATGACCGTCGCCGTGATCCTGGCTGGCCTGTTTCCGATCCTGATCGGGGGCGGCGCCGGCTCGGAAGTCATGCAACGCATTGCGGCCCCGATGGTTGGCGGGATGCTCAGCGCGCCGTTGCTGTCGATGGTGGTCATTCCAGCGGCGTATCGGCTGCTGCAGCGGCACCGGCTGAGGCGATCACGTCAGTTGCGCGACCGCGCGCCAGCCGCTTCAACCGTTTTGCCGACATGAGACAGGCACGGTGATCGCCACGCTTGGCGCACACCGTGCCTCCGGCAAAGCAGGGTACGAAGCTCACGAGGTGGGGCTGCGAGCGCGCTTAGTCCAAAGGTACGATGACATAACATAATGTACCTTATGCGAAGTTAAAGAACGACCTTGCCCTGCAAGAAGCGGCTCTTAACGTACCCTCCACCGTCCGCTCAACGCTCAATCCGGCGCCTGCGTAGGTCGAACAAGCGCTGCAGCACGCAGAACACGAACAGCAGCAGGCCAATGGCGATACGCGTCCACCACGAGCTGAGCGTGCCGTCGAACACGATCATGGTCTGGATCAGTCCCAGGATCAGCACGCCGATCAGGGTGCCAGCCACGTAGCCGGTGCCACCGGCGAGTACGGTGCCGCCGATCACTACCGCGGCGATGGCGTCCAGTTCCAGACCCAGCGCGTGCTGGCTGTAACCGGACAGCATGTAGAAGGTATAGATCACTCCAGCCAGCGCCGAACAGAAGCCGCTCAGCGCATAGACTCCGACCAGGGTCGAATCGACCGGCAGCCCCATCAGCCGCGCCGAGGTTTCACTGCCGCCGATGGCATAGACGGTACGGCCGAAGCGGGTGGCGTGGGCGATCCAGATGCCGGCAGCCACCACCAACAAGGCGAGCACCGCGCCGATGGAAAGACCACCGAAGCTCAGCGGAATGCGCACATACGACATGGTGGTATAGAACGGATGGTCAATGCCGATCGAATCCACGCTCAGCAGCGTCGCCGCGCCGCGCGCCAGGAACATGCCAGCGAGGGTGACCACGAACGGTTGTAGCCGGTAACGCTGGATCAACAAGCCCATCGCCGCGCCGAAAGCGCTGCCCAGTGCAAGCACCACGGGAATGGCCGCCAGAGGATGCCACCCGGATCCCTGCACCAGCATCGCCAGCAGCACCGTGGTGAACGCGATCACCGCGCCTACCGACAGGTCGATGCCGCCGGTCAGGATGACGAAGGTGGCGCCAACCGCAGCCACGCACAGGAAGGCGTTGTCGATCAGAAGATTGAGGAACACCTGCGGGGTCAGAAAACCGGGGTAGAGAAGGCCCCCGGTCACGGCCATGGCCAGGAACAACGCCAAGGTCACCAGTAACGGCAGATGACGCGGATCCAGCCGACGCGACGACGCTGGACTAGCGGAGTTGCCGGTGCGAGCCGTGCCGGTCATGCACTGTCCTCCCCGGCTTCGTTCCGCCTCAGCAACCGGCGCACATGGCTGCGAAACTCGCCCGATTGCAGCAGCATCACGATGAATACCAGTGCGGCCTTGACCACCAGATTCACCTGCGGCGGTACACCGATCGAATAAATGGTCGAGGTCAGGGTCTGGATGATCAGCGCACCGATCACGCTGCCCGCCAGGCTGAAACGACCACCACTGAGTGCGGTGCCGCCCAGGGTAACCGCCAGGATCGCGTCCAGTTCCAGCAGCTGCCCGGCGTTGTTGGCGTCGGCACTGCTGACGTTGGAACTGACCAGGATCCCAGCCATGCCCGCGCAGAAAGCGGAGAACACGTACAACCCAACCGTGATCCACCGTGCCGGTACGCCTGCGACGCGCGCGGCCACGGGATTGCCGCCGATGGCGCGGATGAACAATCCCAGCGCGGTGCGGCCAAGGGCCAGCCACAGAAGCAGGCATAAGGCGGCAATCACATACAGCGAAAACGGGAGGCCGAACAGGAAGCCGTTGCCGAAGTAGGCGTACGGCTTGTAGTACACCGTCAGGATCTGTCCGTCGGCCAGCAACTGGGCGACGCCGCGTCCGGCCACCATCAGGATCAGGGTGGCGACGATGGGCTGCATGCCCAGCTTGACCACCAGCAAACCGTTCCAAAGCCCGCACAGTGCTGCCGCGATCAGTGCGGCGGCGATCGCCACGGCCATGGGAAAGCGCGTGGCATCGGTCTCGCCGCCGATCATCCAGGCCGCCACCGTGGCCGCGATCGCCAGCAGCGCGCCCACGGAAATATCCAGTCCGCGAACGGCGATCACCAGGGTCACGCCCAGCGAAACCAGGATCAGCGGCGCGGCGCGGTTGGCGATATCCACCAAGTTTCCGTACAGGTGGCCATCGCGCCAATGCAGGGAAAGGAAGGCGGGGTTCACCAGGCCGTTGCCCAACACCAGCAGGATCAGGGTCAGCAGCGGCCAGAACAGCGGATGCGCGACAAAACGCCGGAATCGGGGCACCGCTGCGGCCGGAGAATAAATCTCGGTCATGCGTCGGCGCCTGCAATCAGGTCATACACCGCGGCTTCGCCGCAGCCTCCGGTAAGTTCGCCCACCTTGCGCCGGTCGCGCATCACCGCGATCCGATCCGAGATGCGCACGAGTTCGTCCATTTCCGCTGAGATGAAAAGCACTGCCATGCCCTTGCGCGCCAGGCGCAGGATCTGTCCCATGATTTCCTGCTTGGCGGCAACGTCGATGCCGCGGGTCGGCTCATCCAGAATCAGCACGGCCGGTTCGGTGGCCAGCCAACGCGCCAGCACGACTTTCTGCTGGTTGCCGCCCGAAAGCAGCGCCAGGGGAGTCTCGATGCTGGCGGTCTTGATCTCCAGCAGCTGGACATAGCGGCGCGCCAGTGCTTCCTGCTCGCTGCGGCCAAGAAAACGGCGCAATCCCAGCTTGGCCTGCAGGGCCAGGGCGATGTTCTCGCGCACCGACAGGTCGGCCACGATGCCTTCCGTCTTGCGCTCCTCCGGGCACAGGGCCAGGCCCCGGGCAATCGCGTCGGCCGGACTTTTCAGGGTCACGTCGCGCTGCCGTATCCGCAGCGTGCCGGCGTCGGCGCGGTCCAGACCGAACATCAGCCGGACCAGTTCGGTGCGGCCCGAACCGAGCAGCCCACCCAGGCCCAGCACTTCACCGGCGCGCAGGCTCAGGTCGGTCGGGGCGATCTGGCCACGGCGTTCCAGCGCATGCGCCTCCAGCACGGTTGCCCCCTCCCCCACCGCGGCAGGCTGCACAGCGTCGCGTCCGCCCACTGCGATCTCGCGGCCGACCATGGCCGCCACCAGCGGCCCATGCGGTAACGCCGTCGCCGAGTACTCGCCTACCCGGCGGCCATTGCGCAGGACGGTGACGCGGTCGGACACTGCATACATCTGATCCAGGAAATGAGTGACGAACAGGATCGCCATGCCTTGCTCGCGCAGACGGCGTATCACCGCGAACAGCTCCTGCACCTCACGCTCGTCCAGGCTCGAGGTCGGTTCGTCCAGGATCAACAACTTGGCCGATACGCTCAACGCGCGTGCGATGGCGACCATCTGCTGTACCGCCACAGGGAAGTCGGACAGCGGTCGTTTCGGGTCGATGTCCAGATGCAGCCCGGCCAGCACATCGCGGGCGTGGGCATTGACTGCGTTCCAGTCGATCGCTCCCGTCCAGCGTCGACGCGGATAACGGCCGCCCACGATGTTCTCGGCGACCGACAGGTTCGGGCACAGGTTCACTTCCTGGTAGACCGTGCTGATGCCCAGGTGCTGCGCCTGGGCCGGACTGGACGGCGACACCGCCTGCCCGCCCACCCACATCTCACCGCTGTCCGGGCGCATCACTCCGGTCAGCAGTTTGATCAGGGTCGATTTGCCGGCGCCGTTCTGACCCATCAACGCATGCACCTCGCCGGCGCGCAGGATCAGATCGACATCTTCCAGCGCCGCTATGCCGGCGAAGCTTTTGCACAGGCCGCGTGCCTGCAGGACGATGTCGGCGTCGCCGCTGGCCATAGGCTCAGTACTTGCGGCCTGGCAGCGCCGCAGCGGCCTGGTCCTGGGTGAACACACCCTCCTCCACCAGGATCCGTTTGGGCAACGGGCGTTTCTCGAGCACGGCCTTGACCGCATCGACCAGCTGGTCGCCGATCAGCGGATTGCATTCGATCGTGGCGTTGAGCTTGCCCGCTTCCATGGCCTTGAACGCGCCGCGTACGCCATCGATGGAAACGATCCTGATGTCCTTGCCAGGCTTCAGCCCGGCCTCCTCGATGGCCTGGATCGCACCGATCGCCATATCGTCGTTGTGCGCGAACAACACGTCGATCTTCGAGCCCTCGGCTTTGAGGAACGCCTCCATCACTTCCTTGCCCTTGGCCCGGGTGAAATCGCCGCTCTGCGAGCGCACCACCTTGAAGCGCGGATCCTTGTCGATGACCTCATGGAATCCTTCCATACGGTCGATCGCCGGCGCCGAACCCACCGTGCCCTGCAGCTCGACGATGCGCACTTCTCCGCTTCCTGCGGGCGTGTCCTGCAGCAGCCAGCGGCCGGCCTTGCGGCCCTCCTCGACGAAATCCGAGCCGATCAGGGTCACGTAGAGCGAGTCGTCGGAAACGTCGACCGCGCGGTCGGTGAGGATCACCGGGATATTGGCCGCCTTGGCCTCGCGCAGCACGGTTTCCCAACCCGATTCGACCACCGGCGAGAACGAGATCACGTCCACGCGCTGGGCGATGAACGAGCGCAACGCCTTGATCTGGTTTTCCTGCTTCTGCTGCGCATCGGAGAAACGCAGCTGGATACCGGCCTCGGCCAGCGACGACTTGATCGACGCGGTATTGGCGGTGCGCCACTCGCTCTCGGCACCGATCTGGCTGAAGCCAACGACCGGCGCTGCATCGCGCTCGCTGCCCGCGTCGCGCGAACACCCGCCGATGATCGCCGCGCATGACAGTGCGGCGGCCAGCATGAATCCTCGTTGCATCCCTCTCCTCCCGTTCTGGTTGTTCGACCCATCCGCTCCGGGCGCTGCCCGTCGCATCGGCCAGGAAGGTTTCCAACCCATCCTGGTGTGTCTACCCGGCCCAGGCCGGAATACAGGCTGTCTTGAACTTTGTTAGCAATCTCACAGCATAGCGACCATGCGCTCGCGGCCTGGGACTTGAGACCTTGCGGCCAGCGGACGCCGCGTGCGGACCCGCGCGCATGCCGAACTCGCAACACTGAAAACGCTGCGTCATACGGGCGCCCATGCTCAGAGGGGCCGTACGCCACCGAGCATGAAACCGGCCGCTACGGTCCGCAGCGGATTGACCAGAGGCGCACCCAGCGCCGGCAAGTCGATCTCGAAGCAGTCGCCGGGCTGTACGGCGATGCCGTCGGCGAAGCTCAGGGTCGAGGTGCCGAAGAAATGCAGGTGCACGTCGCCCGGACGGCGATGCGCGGCGTACTTGAAATGGTGGTATTCCAGATTCTCCAGCGAGTGGCACATGTTGTCCTCGCCGGTGAGGAAGGGCTTCTCCCATACCACCGTGTCACCGCGGCGGATGCGGCTGGTGCCGCGCAGGTCGCGCGGCAGCGGTCCGGTACGCAGCTCGGGACCGATCGCGCAGGCGCGCAGCTTGGAATGGGCCAGATACAGATAGTTCTGGCGCTCGGTGATGTGGTCGGAGAACTCGTTGCCGACCGCGAACCCCAGGCGATGCGGGGTGCCGTCCGGGCCGATCAGATACAGCCCGACCAACTCCGGCTCCTCGCCGCCATCCAGGGCGAAATCAGGCGACGGCAGGGCCTGGCCCGGGGCCACCACCATGCTGCCATCGCCCTTGTAGAACCATTCCGGCTGCACGCCCGGGCGGCCCTGGCGTGGAATCCCGTCCTGCATGCCCCACTGGAACATCCTCATCGAATCGGTGAGGGTGCCGGCGTTGGCATGGTCCGCCAGGCTCTGGTGCATGGCATCGCGGGCGGCGGCGCTGCCCAGGTGGGTCAGGCCGGTGCCGGTGACGCGTACATGGGCCGGATCGGGATGGGCCAGCGGGGTCAGCACCCGACCCTCGCGCAGCAGCTCCGCATAATCCAGCGATTCGTCGCCCTGCTCCTGGGCAGCCTGCTGTTCGAGGTTGCGATTGGCCAAGATGGCTGCGGTGGCCAGCGCGTAAGTCGTCCGGGAGCTCTCGAGCAGGCGCACGCGGGCTCCGTCCTGGTCGATCACACCGACCCGGGATTCCCCGGCATCGTCAATTAGCTGGATCAGTCGCATTGCTCCGCCTGCAGTCGTGATCACGGTGCGGTACGCACTTCCTCGCGGGGAAGTCCGGCCAGCCCGTACTCTGCCGGCACTATCCATATACAACAACTCTGTTTCTGTGATTAATATATATACACATTTGTATAGGTGAGGGAAACCTCGTGGCCCAAAGCGCCCCCTGGTTCGTGCGCGCCCGCCTCAAGGCCCGGCAGCTGATGCTGCTGATCGCGATCGACGAAGAAGGCAGCACCCAGCGCGCAGCGGATGCGCTGAACATGTCCCAGCCGGCGGCGTCGAAGTTGCTCAAGGACCTGGAGGACACGATGGGCGTGTCGCTGTTCGAGCGATTGCCGCGCGGCATGCAGCCGACCTGGTATGGCGAGACCATGATCCGCCACGCGCGCATCGCCCTGTCCAGCCTGCGCGAAGCCGGCTCCGAGATCGAGGCGCTCAAGGCCGGCTATTACGGCAGCGTCAGCGTCGGCGCGATTACCGGACCGGCCATGAACCTGCTGCCGGCGGCAATGGTGCAAATGGCCCGCGACCATCCGCTGCTGCGCGTCACCCTGCTGGTGGACAGCAGCGATGTGCTGCTGGAGATGCTGTCGCAGAACAAGCTCGACATCCTCGTCGCGCGTCTTTTCGCCCGCCACGACAAACGCAACCTGCACTACGAAGCGCTGGCCGAGGAACATGTTTCGGCCATCGTCCGTCCCCGCCATCCGATCCTGGAAATCGAACAACCCTCGCTGGCCGAACTGGCAGCTGCCGGCTGGATCGTGCCGCCTGCCGGCAGCGTGCTGCGCCATCGCTTCGAGCTGATGTTCCAGAGCGCCGGACTGGAGCCGCCCAAGCGGATCATCGAGAGTTCGGCGCTTGCGTTCCTGCCGCGCATGCTGGAGGAAAGCGACTACATCGCGGTGGTGCCCACCGATGTCGCCAGCTACTACGCCAAGCACAACATCGTCGCCACCGTACCGGTGGAACTCTCGTGCCGGATGGACTACTTCGGCATCATCACCCGTAACGACTGGCTGCTCTCGCCCGGAGCCAAGATCATGTTGCAGGCGCTCAAGGCCGCGGCTGTGCCGGTGTACGGCGTCGATCTGTCCTCGCGCAGGCTCGAGGAATGAGATCGCGGCCGCAGCCACGGCATCGCCGGGACTGCGCGCTCAGGTCCAGCCCGCGTCGACCACGAACTCCTGCGCAGTGATGGCGCGGGCCTGATCCGAGGCCAGGAACAGCGCCATGGCGGTGATGTCTCCGGGCATGACCTTGTCCGGCAGACATTGGTTGCGCAGCAGGTCGCGTTCGCCGGCCGCATCCAGCCACAGGGTCACCTGGCGCTCGGTCATGACCCAGCCGGGAGTCAGCACGTTGATGCGGATGCGGTCGGCACCGAGCTCACGGGCCAGGCCGCGGGTGAGCCCATTCACCGACGACTTGGCCGTGGCGTACACCGGATAGCCTCCGGTCTTGCTCTGCCAACCGGTCGAGCCGAGATTGATGATCGTACCGCCGCCGCGTCGACGCATGCCCGGCACGGCGGCCTGGATGGCGAAGAACGCCGCGCGCTGGTTGATCGCCACCCGCTGGTTCCAGTAGTCGGGCGTCACCTCTTCCAGGCGGTGACGATCATCGCTGCCCACGTTGTTGACCAGGATATGGAAATCGCCCAATGCGGTCGCGGCATCCAGCACTGCATGACGTAACGCATCGACATCGGTCACGTCGACGCGACGCCACCAGGGCGACGCCAGGCCCTGTGCCTGCAGCCGCTCGGCCAATGCACGACTGGCAGCCTCGTCGATATCGACGAACGCTACCGGCGCCCTCTGCCGGGCAAAGCCCTCGACCAACGATTCCCCGATCCCCGTTGCGCCGCCGGTGATGAAAACCGGCCGGCCGGCCAGATCCGGATAGATCGCACCCTCCCCTACTCCGCTGCCCTGCGCAGCGAGGGATGGAGTTGTTTCTGTACTCATGTTTCGCCTCGTCGTGGGGTACTGGATCCGGATGACATATATGTAAACAGATATCGATTGGCTTTGATTTGGCATTTTTACAGCATGAATATGCCCGGTAGCATCGCAGCCGCAAAGCGCCGCCTGATCGGCCAAAGGGCTGGCCTGGTCAATTCACGGTCCAGCTCGAGGAATGCCGCCTGCATGGGTTCTCCCAAAAAGCCGCAGTTGCGTAGCCAGTCCTGGTTCGGGCGCGAAGGCAAGCAAGGTTTCTACTACCGCAGCTGGCTCAAGAGCGCCGGCAACCCGCATGACATGTTCGATGGCCGCCCGGTCATCGGCATCTGCAACACCTGGTCGGAACTGACCCCCTGCAACGGCCATTTCCGCGAACTCGCCGAGTTCGTCAAACGCGGGGTGTATGAGGCCGGCGGTTTTCCGCTGGAATTTCCGGTGATGTCGCTGGGCGAAACCCAGGTCCGGCCCACCGCCATGCTGTTCCGCAACCTGGTCAGCATGGACGTGGAAGAGTCGATCCGCGCCAACCCGATCGATGGCGTCGTGCTGCTGATGGGCTGCGACAAGACCACGCCTGCATTGCTGATGGGCGCCGCCAGCGTCGATCTGCCCTCCATCGGCTTGTCCGGTGGTCCCTCCCTGTCGGGCAACTGGCGCGGCAAACCGATCGGCTCGGGCACCGGGGTGATCCACATGTCGGAGATGGTCCGCGCCGGCACCCTGACCCAGGAGGAGTTCATCGAGGCAGAGGCCTGCATGCAGCGCTCCACAGGCAGCTGCATGACCATGGGTACGGCTTCGACCATGGCCAGCATGGTGGAGGCGCTGGGCATGTCGTTGCCCGAGAACGCCGCTA
The DNA here is from genome assembly GCF_022662515.1 of Lysobacter sp. M15. NCBI lineage: Bacteria > Pseudomonadati > Pseudomonadota > Gammaproteobacteria > Lysobacterales > Lysobacteraceae > Lysobacter > Lysobacter sp. M15. The sequence continues at coordinate 192,380 of NZ_JAKPBV010000005.1, forward strand.
TCCCGGCAGTGGATTCGCGCCGCTCGCGCCTGGCCCAGCTCACCGGCCGCCGCATCGTGGAGATGGTTCACGAAGATCTACGCATGTCCAAGGTGCTGACCCGCAGCGCCTTCGAGAACGCGATCAAGACCAATGCCGCGATCGGCGGATCGACCAATGCGGTGATCCACCTGCTCGCCCTGGCCGGTCGCATCGGCGTACCCCTCGACCTCGACGACTGGGACCAACTCGGGTCCAAGCTGCCGTGCCTGCTCAACCTCAAGCCATCGGGCCAGTTCCTGATGGAGGATTTCTTCTATGCCGGTGGCCTGCCCGCGCTGCTGCGCGAAATCGCCGGTCACCTGCACCTGGATTGCCTGACCGTCAACGGCCGGACCCTGGGCGATAACATCGCCGATGCGCCGTGCTGGGACCACGATGTGATCCGGCCCTTGGCCGATCCGATCCGGGTCGAAGCCGGCATCGCGGTATTGCGCGGAAACCTGTCTCCGGACGGCGCGGTGATCAAACCTTCGGCCGCATCGCCGGCACTGCTGCGCCACCGTGGCCCAGCGGTGGTGTTCGAGAACATCGAGGACTTCAAGGCGCGCATCGACGACGAGGCGCTGGAAATCGATGAAAACAGCATCATGGTGTTGAAGAACTGCGGGCCGCGCGGATATCCGGGCATGGCCGAGGTCGGCAACATGCCGCTGCCTCCCAAGCTGCTGCGCAAAGGCATCACCGACATGGTGCGCATTTCCGATGCGCGCATGAGCGGCACCGCCTACGGCACCGTGGTGCTGCACACCTCGCCCGAGGCGGCCGCCGGCGGTAACCTGGCCCTGGTCCGCGACGGCGACATCATCGAACTCGATGTACCGGGGCGCCGCCTCCACCTGGAGGTGTCGGAAGACGAACTTGCCGTGCGTCGTACGCAGTGGACGCCGCCTCCAGCGCCCGAGCGCGGCTGGGCCAAGCTCTATATCGACCACGTGCAACAGGCGCACCTCGGCGCGGACCTGGACATCCTGGTCGGTGGCAGCGGCGCCGATGTGCCGCGCGATTCGCACTGAAGATGGCGACCACCACCCGTCGCGCTGCCTTCAAGGCGCTGTTGGCGGGCGCCGTATCCGCGCCCTTCGCCCGGGGAGCGGACCGCGTCCGCAACGGGGCGGACAGTCACCCGGCCCCGCATTGGGGAACCGGCATCGAAGATCAGCGCAAGGCCGACCGCGGCGACGGAACCTTCCTGAACCCGATCGTAGCCGGCGACCATCCCGATCCCACCGTGCTGAAGGACGGTGGCGATTACTACATGACGTTCTCGTCCTTTTACTCGTATCCGGGCCTGGTGATCTGGCATTCCACGGATCTGGTGAACTGGGCACCGATTGCGGCGGCCCTCTCCAAATCGCTCGGCGTGGTCTGGGCGGTCGACCTGTGCAAGCACGGCGATCGCTACTTCATCTACGTCCCCGCCGACCCTGACGGAAAGGGCTGGTCGATCTATGCGATCTGGGCCGACGACATCCGCGGGCCGTGGAGCGATCCGGTCGACCTGAAGATCCACGGCTGCATCGACCCCGGCCATGTCGTGGGCGAGGACGGCAAGCGCTATCTGTTCGTCAACGGCATCCGCAAGATCCGCCTGACCGACGATGGCCTGGCAACCGACGGCGCGCTTGAACCGGCCTACAGCCCATGGCGGTATCCCGACGATTGGATCGTGGAGAACTTCGCGCCCGAAGGCCCGAAGCTGCTCCGCCACGGGGAATGGTTTTATCTGGTGACTGCCGTGGGCGGTACTGCCGGCCCTCCGACCGGACACATGGTGATCGCGGCGCGCTCCCGATCGATCCACGGCCCCTGGGAACACTGCCCGCACAATCCGCTGGTCCGCACGCAGTCCGCCGATGAACCGTGGTGGTCGCGCGGACATGCGTCGCTGGTGGAAGGACCGGCGGGCGACTGGTGGATGATCTACCACGGCTACGAGAACGGCTTCCGCACGCTCGGACGGCAGACCCTGCTCGAGCCCATCGAATGGACCGGGGACGGCTGGTTCCGGGCGCTGGGTGGCGATCTTTCCCGGCCCCTGCCCAAGCCGAAGGGCGGCCGCGCCGGCGCCTCCGGCTTCGCCCTGTCGGACGATTTCAGCGCCGACCGCTTCGGGGTGCAGTGGAGCTTCCATGATCCCGCGCCTGATGAGAGGCAGCGGGTTCGCTACGAGTCCAAAGGTTTGCGCATCGCCGCCAAGGGTCGCTCTCCGGTGGACAGCCCGCCGCTTACGTGCATCGTCGGCGACCGCGCCTACGTCGCCGAGGCGACGCTCGAACTCGACGACGGGGCCGAAGGTGGGCTGCTGCTGTTCTATAACCACAAGGCATTCGTCGGAGTGGGCTTCACGCCCACCGAAATGAGGACCTACCAGTTCGCCGAAGAACAGCCGTGGATGCGGCAATCGCTGCCGACGCGCAACGTGCGTATCCGGCTGACCAACGACCGGCATATCGTGACCTGTCACTACTCGCACGATGCAGGCAAGACCTGGGTCCAGCATGGCCATCGCATGGAGGTCTCGGGAATCCACCACAACGTCTTCGGTGGCTTTCTCAGCCTCAAGGTGGGCATTTACGCCGCCAACCGTGGAAGCGTACTGCTCCGGCGTTTTTCGTATCGCGCATTGGTCTGAACGCCACTGACAAATACGCAACTTGGCGGCGTCCTTGTCTGGTTCTTCCGGATACCGGGGCGGTTCGTCGGATGTCCGCCTGCCCTGCAGTGGATGGCCAGGCCGACGCAAGGGCGCTCGGATTTGGCTCCATTCGATTCACCTGCATCGGACCTTGCCAGGTCCAGTTTTTGGCGGTGGGATGGGGCCAATCCCGTCCCTTGTGGTGAAAACGATGCGCAGCGCGACGATCCCGCATTCTCATCCCCGAGCCGCCATTCCACTGGCCCTGCCCCTGCCCCTGGCTGCCGCCGCGGTCGCCTGCCTGGACCTGTGGGCGTGCGGCATTTACTGGAGTGTTCTGGGGGTATCCCTGGAAGCAGTCGCACGCGCTCCGGCGGCCTGGGTCGTGGGAGTCGACTCCGCGCGCGCGCTTGGTGGCTGGGGCGTCCTGCTTGGAATAGGTGTCCTTTACGCGACAGCCGTTGTCGAGATTGCGACCTACCGCTGGCTCGGCCGGCACTTCGGCACGATCGCAAGCCATCCCCTGCGCTGGGCCCTGCCCTACGGCGTGCTCGCTTTCGCCTTTCTGAACTGGATCGTCATCCCCTTGAGCGCAGCGCCGGAGCAGCAGGCCAGCGGTGAATGGCTGGTGGCTTTGCTGATGATCCATGTCCTCGTCATAGGCCCGGCATGCGCGCTGTTGCTGCGGGCTCCGCCGAGGCCGTTTCTCGCCTCCCGCAGGCGGCATCGGAGCTAGTCGGCTGCATTCATTCCATCGGAAAGCGTGGCCTGACCAGTTGCCCGGCGCTGGAGGATAAGCGGGGTCAGCCCCGACGTCGCCGAACCAGCAGGCCGATGGCGATGACGGCGACGGCCGCCAGAGCGACATTGCCCGTCGTCCACGGATGGTTGCGGGCATAGGTACGCGCATGCCTGCCGGCGCGTCGCGCCCGTACCACCGCGCTTTCTCCCATGTCGATCAGGCGATCGCGCATCTGGTCTGCACCATTGCGAAGCTGCCTGGCGGTCGCATCGGCCCGTTCCTCGCCGCTCTGCGAAATCTCGCCGACGATCCGTTCGAAGTCCTCGAACACCCTCTGCGCATCCCGTTTCAGTCGCGTTGCGTCTCTATGCATCATGGCGTCGCTTCCTCAAGTGTCATCGCCCTAAGGGGAAGGGCTGGATTCTTCTGCAGGTTTCTCTTCCGCGGGCTCCTGCGTGTCGGATTCGGCGCCCGCCTGGCGCACGGCCTCGGCGATGCGCCGATAGGCGCTGACGAACTCGTCCCTGATCCGGCTCCAGGCGTCAGCCGAGCTGTCCTGCATCGTGCGATACCGGGCGGAGAGCTCCGTACTCTGGGCGCGCAGATCCGCCATCGCCCGCTCGCGGTTGGCGCGCGCGGCGGCGCTCATACGCTCCGTGCCGCGATCCAGATCGTCCTGCAGCTGCTGGATCTGCCGATCCATGGCATCGATCGCGGCCCTGGCGCGCTGTTGCGCCTCGTCGCGACGCGCGAGCGAATAGGCTTCGATCGCGCGTGCCGCCTCCTCGACTTCCCTGCGCATCTCCTCGCGCCCGCCCGCAGTGGACGAAACATCTTCCTGCGGCGCCGGCTCCGCCGGCTCCTGCGCTGCGACAGGGCCGAGAATTGCGAACAATACGGCAAAGGCGCCGCAACGGTTCATGATGGCATGCATGTCGGGCTCCTCGTGATTTTGCCGATGGTGCTCCGGAGGCGGCGTTGGCGGGCGGCCTGATGTCAGTTGATCGCCACGCGGGTGCTGTGCCCGTTCGACTTCTTGGGCAGTTTCAGCGTCAGCACGCCGTTGTCGTATTTCGCCTCGCACGCGCTGCTGTCGATCTCCTGCGGTAGCGTGAACGCGCGGTAGGACTTGCCGATGAAGCGCTCGCTGTGGATTTCCTTGGCGCTTTCCCGGGTTTCGTCGCGCTTGACCTCGGCCTGGATGGTGACCTGGTTGCCTTCCACGGAGATCTCGATGTCTTCCTTCTTGACGCCCGGGATCTCCGCCGAGACGAGATAGACTTTCTCGTCCTCGCTCACGTTCATGCGGATCTCCGGCGACGCCTCGAAGTCGCGCAGCGTCGGCCGGAACGACAGGCTGCGGAACAGATCGTCGACATCGCTCACCAGATCGAAGCGCTGCTGGGAGCGGAACGGGTTCCAACGGGTCAGACTGGTCATGGCAAAACTCCTCTGGATGCGGGGGGTCAGGAGTTCCGGCACGGATTGCTACGGAACATGGCCAACCTAGCCCCGCCCGCGGCGCGCACCTTGATCAGGATCAAATGATCCGCACGCGCCGGCGCCGCGGGCCGCGGCTCAGGCCTGATCTGGATCAAAGTCCCGATGGCTGGCGCCTTTAGGCTGGAATCCCGATCAGCGAGGACGTATTCATGTCCATCGAAACCACGGTCGCCTTCCAAGGCATGTCGCCCTCGCCCGCATTGCGCGAAGACATCCAGCGCCACGCCGCAAGGCTTGCGCGGTTCGCACCGCGGCTCCAGGCTTGCGACGTGACCGTCCGGCGCAACGAAAACCGCCACCGCCAGGGCAATCACTATCTCGTCCGCATCCGCCTGACCATGCCGGGTCGCGTTTTCGAGGCCGGTGACGTCGCACTCCCGGACCGACGGCACGAAGATCCTTACCTGGCGGCGCACGATGCGTTCGAAGCAATGCGCCGGCAGCTCGAAGATCATGTCCGGATCGAGCGCGACCGGGCAAGGGTTCAACCTCCCGCCAGCGGCAGCCTGCCCGAAACCTGACGCCGACGATGGAGCAGCGGACGCCCGATCGCGATACGCGGGATCCGCGGGATAGCGCGGCCGCTCCGGTATTCCATGCGAGCGGCCTGACCAAGATCTACCGCATGGGCGAAGTGGACGTGCCGGCGCTGCGTGGCGTCGACCTCGACCTGTACCGTGGCGAGTTCGTGGTGATGCTGGGTCCCTCCGGCAGCGGCAAGTCGACCCTGCTCAATATCCTAGGCGGGCTGGACGTGCCCACTTCTGGAGAAGTCTGGTACTGCGATCATCGCCTCGACGGCGCCGACGAGGACGCGCTCACCCTGTTCCGGCGCGAGCACGTCGGCTTCGTGTTCCAGTTCTACAACCTGATCCCGAGTCTGACCGCGCTGGAGAACGTCGCCCTAGTCACCGAGATCGCGCGCGCGCCGATGGCGCCGGAAGACGCCCTGGCGCAGGTCGGCCTGGGCGAGCGCCTGCATCACTTCCCGACCCAGCTGTCGGGCGGCGAGCAGCAGCGCGTTGCGATCGCGCGCGCCATCGCCAAGCGTCCGGACGTGCTGCTCTGCGACGAGCCCACCGGGGCCCTGGATTCGATCACCGGCGTGCGCGTGCTGCAGGCGCTGGAAACGGTGAATCGCGAGCTCGGAACCACCACCGTGGTCATCACCCACAACGCCGACATCGCGCGCATGGCCGATCGCGTGCTGCATCTCGCCGACGGACGGATCGCGCGCGAGCAGCGCAACGAAACACGCGTGAGCGCGGGGGAACTGTCGTGGTGAGCGCGCTGGGACGCAAGCGCCTGCGCGACCTGTGGCACCTGCGTGGCCAGGTGCTGGCGATCGTGCTGGTCAATGCCGTGGGCGTGGCCATGCTGATCATGTCCATGGCCACGCTGCATTCGCTGCAGCGCAGCCGCGACCGCTACTACCGTGAGCAGGCCTTTGCCGACGTCTTCGCCGGGCTCAAGCGCGCGCCTGAAGCGATGGCCGCGCGGCTGCGCGGGATCGAAGGCGTCGCCGCGGTCGACACGCGCGTGGTCGCGTTCGGCCGTGGCGAGGTGGAGGGCTTCGCCGATCCCGTCCAGATCCAGGCGGTGAGCATTCCGGAATACGGGCAGTCCAGGCTCGACCGCCTGCATGTGATCGACGGCCGTGCCCCCAGGGGCGACGAGCGCGACACCCTTGCGATCAGCGATGCTTTCGCCGAGGCGCACGGCCTGCGCCCGGGCGATGAGATCGTGCTGACCCTGCATGGGCACCGGGGGGCGTTCCGTATCGTCGGCATTGCCGGGTCGCCCGAGTTCGTCGCACAGCTGGCACCGCAGTCTTCGTTCCCCGACCCCCTGCGCTACGCGATCGTGTGGGTGCCGCGTCCGGCGCTGGAAACCGCGATCGACCTGCGCGATGCCTTCAACAACGTCGCCCTGCGGCTGCAGCCGGGTGCGAGCGGCGCGGCGGTCCTGGTCGCCGTCGATCGCATCCTGGCACGCTACGGCGGTACCGGCGCGATCCTGCGGAAGGACCAGCTTTCGCACCGCTATCTGGAGGAAGAATTCCGCCAGCTCACGGTGATGGCGCAACTGTTCCCGGGGGTGTTTCTCGGGGTCGCCGCGTTCGTGCTGTACGTGGTGCTGGCCCGTGTGATTGCGGGCCAGCGCGAGCAGATCGGCACGCTCAAGGCATTCGGCTACAGCCAGCGCGAGATCGCAGGCCATTACGCCGGCTACGCCGCGCTGATCGGCCTGTTGGGCGCGCTGCTTGGCATCGCGCTCGGCGCCTGGCTCGGATCGCTGCTCGCCGACGTGTACCGCGACTTCTACCGCCTGCCCTATCTCGACTTCACGATTCCCGTCCCGACCTTGTGGCTGGCGTTCGCGGTCAGTCTGGGCAGCGCGCTGGCCGGCGCGCTGCTGCCGGTTCGGCGCGCCTCGCACCTGCCCCCCGCAGAGGCGATGCGCGCCGAAACCCCCGCCCCGGGGGGGCGGGGGGCGCCCCCCCCCCCCCCCCCCCCCCGGGCGCCCCCCCCCCCCCCCACCCCCGGCGCAGGGCGACGCGCGACGGCTGGATCGCCACGCGCTGTTCCGGCGCCTGCGCGCGCCGCACCGATTGATCGCGCGCAGCGTGCTGCGGCGCCCGATGCGCACGGCATTGACCTGTCTGGGCCTGTCGCTGGGCACCGCGGTGATGATGCTCGGGCGCTTCCAGAGCGATGCGATCGGCCTGATGGTGGACCAGCAGTTTCGCCTCGCCAGTCGCCAGGACCTGGACGTGGCGTTCGTGGAGCCCGTATCGCAGCGCGCCCTGTCGGAACTGGTCGCGCTGCCGGGCGTCGTCGCCATAGAGCCACAGCGCGCCACAGCGGTCATCGTGCGCTATCGCGCCGCCAGCCATCGCACTGCGGTGATTGGCCTGCCGGACGGCGCCAGGCTGCGGCGTGCGCTGAACGAGCGGCAGCGTCCGATCCAGCCGCCACCGCGTGGGGTGATCGTCACCGACCGCCTGGCGCAGATGCTCGGTGCCGAACCAGGCGACCTGCTCGAATTCCAGACCCTCGAAGGCCGGCGTCGCACCCTGCGGTTGCGTCTGGCCGGACTGGTCGGCGAGCCGTTCGGCGTGCAGGCCTATCTGCCGCTGGATGCGCTCAACCGCCTGCTCGGCGACGGCGACCGGATGTCCGGCGTCGCGATGGCGGTGGACGCCGACGACCTGCCATCGCTGCTCGCGCAATTGCAGCGGCGCCCCCAGGTCGCGGCCATCGAGCAGCGCATGGTCGCGATCCGCAATTTCTACGACAACATGGCGTCGATGATCCTGGTCTTCACCCTGGTGGCGACTGCATTCGGTGTGGTGATCACCTCCGGCGTGGTCTACAGCAGCGCGCGCGTTGCCCTGTCCGAACGCGCCCGCGACCTCGCCAGCCTGCGCGTGCTCGGCTTCACCCGCCCGGAAGTGGTGTATCTGCTGCTCGGCGAGCTGGCGCTGTTGACTGCGTTTGCGCTGCCGCTGGGATTCGCCCTGGGTCATGCACTGATCGGGCTGATGGTGCTCGGTTTCGACTCCGACCTGTTCCGTGTGCCGCACTATGTGAGCCCGCCCACGTATGCCATTGCCGGGCTCGCAACCGTGCTGGCAGCGGCGCTGTCGGCACTGTTGGTGCGTCATCGCGTCCGGCGCCTGGATCTGATCGGCGTGCTCAAGGCGCGCGACTGAGGTGATGAGATGACCGCATCCGCCAATCACGTACCTCGTCGGCAGCTGTTCTGGCTGCTGCTGGCCGTCGTCGTCGGCATCGCCGCATGGGGGTTCTGGCCGCGCGCACTGCCAGTGGAAACGGCGCGGATCGCGCGTGGTCCGCTGACGGTGAGCTTCAACGAAGAGGCGCGCACCCGGCTGCACGATCGCTGGATGGTGAGCGCGCCGCTCCCGGGCGTGGTCGAACGGATCGTGCTGCGACCCGGCGACGCCGTCGCGGCCGGGCAAACGGTCGCGGTGCTGGTGCCGGCCCGCGCATCCCTGTTCGACCCCATGCGCCGTGCCGACGCGCAAGCGCGCGTCAGTTCGGCCATGCAGGCCGAAGCCGCGGCTTCAGCGGCGATCGTCGCGGCCGAAGCCGAACGGACCCGCAGCCGCGCCGAGCTTCGCCGCGCCTCAGCGCTGGCGGCCGACCGCCTGATCGCGCGCGCCGACCTGGATGCGATCCGCGCGGGCGCGGCATCCGCCGAAGCCGCCCTGCGCAGCGCGCGGGCACAGCGCGAGAGCGCTCGGATCGAACGCGATGCCGCGCGTGCGGTGCTGGCGTTGCAGGGCGCTCCCGGCGGCGACGCGCGAGTCGAGCTGCCGGCGCCGGTGGCCGGCCGCATCGTGCGACGCCTGGTGGAGAGCGCCACCCCCGTGCAGGCAGGCCAGCCGCTGCTCGAGATCGGCGATCCCCAGGCGATCGAGGTGATCGCGGAGGTGCTCACCACCGATGCGGTCCGGCTTTCGCCTGGAACCCCGGTGCAGTTGACCCGCTGGGGCGGCGATGCGCCCCTGCGCGGCCGGGTACAGACGGTCGAGCCCGGCGGATTCACCAAGGTATCCGCGCTCGGCGTCGAGGAGCAGCGCGTGCTGGTCGTGATGACGCTGCAAGATCCCGCTTCCGCGCGCGTCCGACTCGGTGACGGCTTTCGCCTGGAAGCGGAGTTCATCGTCTGGCAGTCGCCCGATGCGCTATCGGTTCCGACCGCAGCGCTGTTCCGCGATGGCGCACGGTGGGCCGTTTACGCCGTCGAAGAAGGACGTGCGCGCCTGCGGCACGTCACGATCGGCCGCATGGGCGACGACGCGGCGGAACTGAAAGCAGGGCTGCGCGAAGGGGACCAGGTGATCGTGTACCCGGGAGACACGGTGCGCGATCGGCGGCGCGTGCGCGGCGAATGAGGTCTCGATATGCCCGGCGCCAACGCGCCGACATGCCGGTCATTGCGCTGTGCCTGACCTCCATCGGTACATTGCGGTTCGCCGACGATTTGAACCCGGCAGTAAGCACCAGCGGTGGCCCGCGTTTGCGCGACAGGCGGGCCGAACTCAATGGCGCTGTCGCAGTTGTCCGGCGCTCGCGTTGACCCAGATCAACCGGGCTCATCAGCGCCTGTCGCAGACTTCCGTGCACCCGCCCGAGCCGGCGCCACGATGCATCGCCCAGGACATCCCATGAAGATCCTACTGGCCATAGACGGAAGCGAGTGCAGCCTCAGCGGGGTGCACTACCTCATCAAGCACCGCGGCATGTTCGGTGCCGACCCCACGTTGACCCTGGTCTACGTGGATACCCCGCTCGTCGAGCGCGCCCAGACCGTGCTGGGCACGCTGGGCGTGCAACAGGCGCACGAGGCCAACGCCCGGATGGCTTTCCTTCAAGCCACCCAATTGCTCGAAAATGCGGAGATCCCGCATGAAACGGTCATGAAGGTCGGCGAAGCGGGTCCGCGTATCGCCCGTTATGCGACCGACGAGGGCTACGACCTCGTCGTGATCGGCTCGCACGGTCACGGCGCACTGGCCGGACTGGTGCTCGGATCGGTGGTCACCAAGGTCCTGGCCGTCAGCACGGTGGCCGTGCTCGTCACCCGTTGAATTAGCCGGCATGCCGACCGTCTTCACGACCTGCAAGGCAGGTATGGCGGGAGAAAATTCTGGAATCCTGCAGGCGTGATCAGGCGCGCCTCGCCCATCGCGCACGCGGCCATCGAACTGCAACGACCCCGATCCCGGCTCCCGCCGCCGCCAGCGCCGCGTCCCTCTGCGCGTCCCAGATATCGCCCTGGGTGCCGAGATACGCCTGGCCGAGATCGCCGCCGAAGACCGCGGCGGCGCCCCACTCCACAAGCTCGTAGATCGTGGAATGCGACACCATGAACAGCAATGGCACCAGCCAGCGCCACACGCCGCGTTGAGGAGCGCGCGCGTCGAGCAGTTCGATCGCTGCGGGTGTGACCAGCAGGCCATAAAGGAAGTGCACCAGCCGGTCAAAATGATTTCGCTGCAGTCCTAGCGCCTCGCTCACGGTATGGCCGGTCAGCGCCTGCGCCCAGCCGTCGTAGGGCACATCGGAATAGGTGTAATGCGCGCCGACTGCGTGCAGCGACAGGAACGCGAACAGGCACGTATACGCAGTATCCGACAGTCGCAAACGCGGGTACGACCAAACCAGCAGCGGCACCGCAACGAACACCAGCAGGTTCTCCAGCAGCCAGTCCTGCCGGTACCAGGGCGCGAGCGCCAGCATCCCCCACCAGCCGGCGTACGCTGCGAGCAGCAACAGCGGGTAACGCGCACTGCGGCCCGCCACAGTTGGCTGCGAAGTGCGCGCGATCATCTGCGCGATTGCGTGCAAGTCCATTCGCGCAGATCCGCGCCAGACATCAGGCGCCCCGGTGCCGCGATTGCGACAACACTCGTGCCAGCCACTCCGCCGACGTCGTGGCCACCTGGGCGAGGGCGCCAGGTTCTTCGAACAGATGCGTCGCCCCGGGCACCACGATCAACTCGGCACGGGCGCCGATAAGCGCCAGCGCGGCACGGTTCAGCGCCAGCACCTCCTGATCGGCACCGCCCACCAGCAGCAGCGTGGGTGCGCGCACCCGCGACAGCGCTTCTTTGCCGGCCAGGTCGGGGCGACCACCCCGCGAAACCACGGCGTCGACATCGCCCGGACGTCGTGCCGCGACCACCAGCGCTGCCGCGGCCCCGGTGCTGGCCCCGAACAGCGCGATCGGCAGATCGCGCTGTGCCGACTCGTCCCGCGCCCAGTCCAGCGCCGCCTCCAGCCTGCGTGCGAGCAGCGCGATGTCGAAGCGCGCCGCACGATCGCGGTCCTCCTGCGGCGTGAGCAGGTCGAACAGCAGCGTTGCGAAGCCGCGCCGGTTCAGGGCCTCGGCGACGAACCGGTTGCGAGCGCTGTGGCGGCTGCTGCCGCTGCCGTGGGCGAAGACCACCAGACCCTTGGGGCTGCCCGGCGACCTCAGATCGCCATCGAGAACGTGACCGTCGGCGTGCAGATGCACGGTGTATTCCGGCACCGGTTGCGCGCCCATCCCGCCGCTCAACGCGGCCATGACCTCATCGTCCTCAACGCCGTGGAAATCTTGGTAGTAGCGCCCCACCGCGCCGAACGCCGGCGGCACGGCCAGCGCGACCACTTCGTCCGCAATCCGGCCGACCTGCGCCAGGCTCTCGCGTGCAGCGACCGGCACCGCGCAGACCAGATGCGCCGGATGTTGCGCCCGCACCGCGCGCAGCGCCGCGAGCATGGTGGCCCCGGTGGCAAGCCCATCGTCCACCACGATCACGGTGCGGCCCGCGGGCGCGAGGCCGGGCCGCCCGCCGCAGTAGCGGCTGCGCCGCTCGCGGATCAGGGCGAGCTGGCGACTGGCTTCGCGCTGCAGATAATCGCGGTCGGCGCCCGACCATTCCACGGCGGCCGCGTCCAGCATGAGTTCGCCGCGCTCGTCGATGGCGCCGATGGCGAATTCCGGGTTGTCCGGGGCGCCGAGCTTGCGCACCAGGATCACGTCGAGTTCGCCGTCCAGCGCATCGGCGATGATCCGCGCCATCGGCACGGCGCCGCGAGGGATTGCCAGGATCAGCGGATGAGTGCCCTGGAAACGGGACAAGGCCGCGGCCAGGCGTCTGCCGGCCTCGGCGCGGTCGCGGAACGGCAGCAATGCGTCCATGGGCCCTCCGGCGGGATTCGCCCGGGTGCGTACGGACATCGTTCCACCGTCATGACGGCCGGTATTGATCTTCGTCAACCTCCGGTCGCGGGTGCGGCGCGATCCTGTTCGCACCGGCATCCCCGGCATGCAAGAACTGTCCGCATGACGACGCGTTCCCCGCCACCGATGGACCTGCTCCGCGCCGGCTCGCAGGTGCTGGGCGACGGCGACCGCGACTATGACGCGCTGTTGTCGATGGTCGGCGATCGCGCTTTCGTGCTGCTGGGCGAGGCCAGCCACGGCACCCACGAGTTCTACGCGATGCGCGCCGCCATCACCCGCCGGCTGATCGCCGAGCAGGGTTTCGATGCGGTCGCGGTGGAGGCAGACTGGCCCGATGCGCTGCGCCTGGATCATTACGTCCACGGCAGCGACGATGACGCCCTCGATGAGGCGTTTGCCGACTTCCAGCGGTTTCCGACCTGGATGTGGCGCAACCATGATGTGCGCGCGTTCGTCGCGTGGTTGCGGGCGCATAACGCATCCAGGCCACTGACCGCGCGCGTGGGCTTCTACGGCCTGGACCTGTACAGCCTCTATCGCTCGGCCGAGGCGGTGATCGCCTATCTGGAGGACGTCGATCCGGACCAGGCGGCGGTGGCGCGCCGCGTCTACGCGTGCCTGGATCACGTGCGCGAGCCGCAGGAGTACGCCTACGAGGCCGCGCACGGCCTGCGGCCGAGCTGTCGCGACGGAGCCACCCGGCTGCTGACCGACTTGCTACGCTCAGGTCCCGCGTACGTGACCGACGACGGTCGTGGCGCGCGCGATGCGCAATTCTTCGCCGAGCGCAACGCACACGTCGTGCGCAACGCCGAGCGTTACTACCGCGAGACGTTCGGCGGTCGCGTGCATACCTGGAACCTGCGCGACACGCACATGGTCGAGACCCTGCTGGCACTCCGTGCGCACCTGCGCCGCGAGGGGCGTCGCGGGCGCATCGTCGTCTGGGCGCACAACTCGCATCTGGGCGATGCGCGCGCCACCGAGATGGGGCGACACGGCGAATGGAACGTCGGCCAGCTGGTACGCGAACAGGCAGGCGATGCGCAGGCCCTGCTGGTCGGATTCACCACTTACACCGGCCACGTCACCGCCGCACGCGATTGGGACGCGCCGGCCGAGCGACGCTGGGTACGGCCGGCGCACCCCGACAGCGTCGAGCACCTGTTCCGGCGCAGCGGCCGCGACCGGTTTTTCCTGCCGCTGCGAGGCGCCCTGCGCGAGGCGTTGTCGATTCCGATGCTGGAGCGCGCGATCGGCGTCGTCTACCGTCCCGAAACCGAACTGGCCAGCCATTACTTCGAGGCGTCGCTGGGCGCGCAGTTCGATGCGGTGTTCCATCTCGACGAGACGACCGCCGTCGAGCCGTTCGACGTCACCGCCCACTGGCAGCATCACGAAGAAGTCCCCGAGACCTGGCCCTCGGGCCTCTAGCGATGGCGAGCATCGATCCGCACCCCCCTGCCACGACAGGACTATCGGCCGCGGAGGCGGCGCGGCGCCTGTCGCGCGACGGCCCCAATGCCCTGCCGCAGCGCGACCGTCGCCGCTGGCCCCAACTGTTGATCGGGGTGCTGCGCGAACCGATGCTGGTACTGCTGATTGCCGCGTCGGCGATCTATCTGATCGTCGGCGAACTGCGCGATGCGATGATGCTGGCGGCGTCGGTGCTGATGGTGGTGGCGCTGACGCTGTACCAGGAGTGGCGCTCGGAGCGTGCGCTGCAGGCGTTGCGTGAGCTCGCCAGTCCGAGCGCGGTCGTGCGCCGCGACGGCGCCTTGCAACGGGTGCCCGCGACATCGCTGGTGGTCGGAGACGTGGTGCGGGTCGCCGAAGGCGATCGCGTCCCGGCCGATGCCCGGTTGCTGGAGAGCAGCGACCTGCATGTCGACGAATCGCTGTTGACCGGCGAGTCGGCGCCGGTCGCACACTCGGTCGATGGAGAGGTCAGCGACGCAGCGATCCATGCCGGTACCCTGGTGGTCCGCGGACAGGCGAACGCGGAGGTGACTGCGACCGGTGGGCGCACGGAGATCGGCCGCATCGGCGCCAGTATCGCCACATTGCGCGATCAGCCGACGCCGCTGCAGCGTGAAATCCGCCGCTTGGTGGCATGGTTCGCGGCGATCAGCTTCGCCGTGTGCCTGGCGGTGGTCGCGCTCTATGTCTCGCTGCGCGGCGGCTGGCTCGACGCACTGCTCGCCGGCATCACGCTGGCGATGGCGACGATCCCGGAGGAATTTCCGGTCGTACTGACCGTCTTCCTGGCGCTGGGCGCATGGCGGATGGCGCGGCACCGCGTCCTGGTGAGGCGCCCTCCGGCGATCGAGGCCCTGGGTGCGGTGACCGTGCTCTGCACCGACAAGACCGGGACGCTCACCGAGAACCGGATGACGCTGGCGCGCCTGGTGGTGGCGGATCGCGCCATCGCCATGGGAAACGAGGCACTCGACGCCGGAGCACAGGCGTTGTTGCACAGCGCTGCGCTGGCCAGCGATGCCGACGGACATGACCCGATGGACCGCGCCATTCATGCGCAGGCGACCGCACGGCTCGCAGCACGCGTTTCGGGGATATGCCTGAAACGTTACCCGGTGACCCCGTCGCTCCCGGTCTACGCGATCGCCTGGCGCATGCCCGATCGCGACGGCGCGCTGCTCGCATGCAAGGGAGCGCCGGAGAGCGTGGCCGCGCTGTGCGCGCTCCCGCCCGAGGAACTCCGCGATGTCCTGGCCGCGGCCGCCTCCATGGCCGCGGAAGGCCTTCGGGTGCTGGCCGTGGCCGAGGCCAGGATCGGCGCTGGCGATGCGACAACGGTGCGGCCGCCCGAGACATTGCAGGGCACGCCGTTCGCATGGCACGGGTTGCTCGGCCTGGCCGATCCGCTGCGCGACGAGGTGCCGGCCGCCGTCGCCGAAGCGCGTTCGGCCGGCGTACGGGTGGTGATGCTTACCGGCGACCACATCGAAACGGCACGCGCGATCGCGGCCGCGGCCGGGATCTCGGACCGGCCGGATGTGGCCCTGGGCAGCGAGATCGAGCGCCTTCACGACGACGCTCTGCACGACCTGCTGGCACGCACCGATGTATTCGCGCGCGTGCGCCCTGAACACAAGCTGCGCCTGGTGCAGGCGCTGCAGCGTAACGGCGAGGTGGTGGCGATGACCGGCGACGGCGTCAACGACGCTCCCGCGCTCGCGGCCGCGCACGTCGGTGTGGCGATGGGCAAACGCGGCACAGACGTCGCCCGCGAGTCGGCGGCGATCGTGCTGCTCGACGACGATTTCGTGTCGGTGGTGCGTGCGATCCGGATGGGCCGCACCATCTACGCCAACATCCGCCGCGCGGCGCGCTACATCATCGCCGTGCACGTGCCGATCACCGGCCTCGCCCTGCTGCCGCTGCTGCTGGGTACTCCGTTGGTGCTGCTGCCACTGCATGTGGTGTTCCTGGAAATGATCATCGACCCGGCCAGTTCGATCGTGCTCGAACGGGAACCCCCTGCGCCGGACCTTATGCGCCGCCCACCGCGCCTGGCCACGGCGCGCCTGATCGACCTGCGCACTTTCGCCGCCAGCCTGGTGCACGGACTGGTGGTGCTGGGCGTGGTGGCGGCGGTATACCTCGTTACGATCGCAGCTGGCAGGGTGCATGCCGAAGCAGCGGCACTCGCGTTCGCATCGCTGGTATGCGGCAACCTCGGCCTGGTGATGCTGCATCGCGCCCGGCCCTTGCCCGGCCGCCTCCTGCACGCGCGCAACGCCGCGTTCCGGATCGTTGCCGCAGCCGCGCTGGCGGCGATCGCCGCGATCGCCCTGCTGCCGGCGCCTGCTCACTGGTTCGGCTTCGTGCCCGTCACCGCGACCTGGCTGGCCGCGGCAGCGGCGTTGCCGCTAGCCGGGTTGGCGCTGCTGAAGGTGTTTTCGCGGAAGTCGCCTGATGCAGTGGAACGTGTTGACGCACATTCCTAGTCGCTGCGGACTGAGCGCAGCCCCGATCCCGACCTAGCGATATCCCAGCGGATTCAGCGATTGCCAGCGCCACGCGTCGCGGCACATGGCTTGCACGTCGTGCTCGGCCGCCCATCCCAGCAACCTTTGCGCCAGGGATGGGTCCGCATACACCTCGGCAACGTCGCCCTGGCGCCTGTCGCTGATCTCGTACGGTATTTCGCGACCGCTGGCCTGCTCGAACGCCCGGACCAGCTGGAGCACGCTGACGCCCTGCCCGGTCCCCAGGTTGATGGTGTCGGTGCGGCGGGTATCCATCAGGTAGTCCAGCGCGTCGACGTGCGCGCGCGCCAGGTCCATGACGTGGATGTAGTCGCGGATGCCCGTGCCATCGCTGGTCGGCCAGTCGCCACCGTAGACCTGCAGCCTCGGCAGCCTGCCCGATGCGACCTGGCAGATATAGGGCATGAGGTTGGCAGGGATTCCGCTGGGATCCTCGCCGATGCTCCCCGAGCCGTGGGCGCCGACCGGATTGAAATAGCGCAGATTGATCGCGCTGAAACTCTCGTCCGCGGCGCACAGGTCGCCGATGAGCTGTTCCATCACCAGCTTGGTCCTGCCGTAGGGATTGCTCGCCGACAGCCGCGCGTCCTCCCGTACCGGGACCCGCTCGGGCGAGCCGTAGACAGTCGCCGAGGAGCTGAAGACCAGCCGCTTGACCCCGGCCGCGCACATCGCCTGCAGCAGGTTGATGGTCCCGTTGATGTTGTTCTCGAAGTAGTCCAGCGGCCGTTCGCACGACTCGCCCACCGCCTTGAGGGCGGCGAAATGGACCACCGAATCGAAACGCCCGGACGCCAGCAGGCCCCCGATCTGCGCGCGGTCGCGCAAGTCGACGCGGTGCGACTCGAACGGACGCCCGCACAGCCGTGCCAGCCGCTCGAGCACGACGGGCGAGCTGTTGACGAAACTGTCGGCGATCACGACCTCATGGCCGCGTTCCGCCAGCACCACGCAGGCATGACTGCCTATGTAGCCGGCGCCGCCGCAAACCAGGACACGCATCGGGATTCCGCTCTCCGCCAGGGATTCCCTAGCCATAACGCAGGCGGCGGCCATTGCCGGCCTGTCCTGCCGCCCCGGCGCTTTGCGTTGTCCACAGCATCGCCGTGATCCGGCCAGCGAACCTCCCGCCTACATGCGCATACTTGTCACCGGCGCCGCCGGCTTCATCGGATCCAGGCTCAGCCAGCGCCTGCTGGAGCGGGGCGACGAGGTCCTCGGCTACGACAACGTCAACGCCTACTACGATCCCACCCTGAAGGAAGCGCGCCTCGCCCAGCTGCTGCCGAAGCGCGGCTTCCGGTTCGTGCGGGCGGGGCTCGAGGACAGGCCGGCGCTGGACGCCGCGTTCGCGGGTTTCTCTCCCGACCGGGTCGTCAACCTGGCCGCCCAGGCCGGCGTGCGCTATTCGCTGGAGAATCCGCAGGCGTACGTGGACAGCAACATCACCGGCTTCCTCAACGTGCTCGAAGCCTGCCGGCACCGGGGCGTCGAGCACCTGGTCTACGCGTCATCGAGCTCGGTCTACGGCGCCAACCGCAAGCTGCCGTTTGCGGTGGAGGACGGCGTCGATCACCCCGTCAGCATGTATGCGGCCACGAAGAAGGCCAACGAGCTGATGGCGCATACCTACAGCCACCTGTTCGGCTTGCCGACAACGGGACTGCGCTTCTTCACCGTCTACGGCCCATGGGGCCGGCCCGACATGGCCCTGTTCCTGTTTACCCGCAAGATCCTGGCGGGCGAGCCGATCGACGTGTTCAACCACGGCCGCCACACCCGCGATTTCACCTATATCGACGACATCGTCGAAGGGGTGATCCGCACGCTGGACCGGGTGCCGGGAGCCGATCCTGCTTACGACGCACTTGCGCCCTCCCCCGCCACCTCCAGCGCGCCGTTCCGGGTGTACAACATCGGCAACCACCAGCCGGTCGAGCTGCTGCGCTACATCGAGGTCCTTGAAGAGTGCCTGGGCCGCAAGGCGCACAAGCACCTGTTGCCGCTGCAGCCGGGCGACGTGCCCGATACCTGCGCCGACGTGAGCGCTCTGATGCGCGATACCGGCTATTCGCCGTCCACGCCGGTCGAAGTCGGGGTCGCGCGGTTCGTGGAGTGGTACCGCGACTATTACGGCAGCCAGCGTCGCGCCGCCTGACTCCTGCACGGGCGAACTGCCCGGCAACAACGGTTCGCGCCGGTGCATCTTGAAGGCGGCCGCCCGGTGCCTTCGAACGCGTGCCGCGTTCCCGTTCCACTGGTGATCTGCACCGCGCCGTCACCGCAAACCGGCCGCATGTCCCCATGGCGTTGCGTTTCGCGTTCTCTGGAAGAACAACGACGCCATGGGGTCAGTCATGCGGTTCATCTGGAGTACTCATGCGGTCCTGTCGATCGGATTGCTCGCAGGATGCGCGACGGGCGGCACCACCAACGCACCGCCGCCTGCCGAAGTCGCGGTCACCTCGGTCGAGGCCTACAAGATCGGCGTCGACGACATCGTCCAGGTGTCCGTCTGGCGCAACCCGGAACTGGGCATCACGGTGCCGGTCCGTCCCGACGGAAAGATTTCTGTGCCCCTGGTAGGCGACGTGGACGCCGGTGGCCGCACTCCGGACGAAGTGGCCAAGGACATTCAGGAGAAGCTCAGCCAGTTCGTGCGCGAGCCGCAGGTCGCGGTGATCCTGACCGACCTGCGCAGCCACGAATATCTTTCGCGGGTGCGCGTAACCGGCGCGGTGCGACAGCCCATATCGGTGCCCTTCCGACCCGGCATGACGGTGCTTGATGCGGTGCTGGCCGCGGGCGGGCTGACCGAATTCGCCGCACCCGACCGCTCCGAGCTGTATCGCAAGGCCGGCGAAGGCGAATCCACGACGATGCACCAGGTCCGGCTGGACCGCATCCTCAATCACGGGGACCTGGCGACCAACTACGCAGTCGCGCCGGGCGACGTGATCACGATCCCGGAGCGTGCGTTCTGATGAGCCAGATCGCATTGCCCGCGCGGCGCGGCGCGACGCCCGCGCACGCTCACAACGCGCTTCCGCCGGTCGAACTGGTACCGATCCTGTGGCAGGAAGCCAAACGTTACCAGGTGGTCCTGGTCACCATCTTCGCCGTCATCGCCCTTGCGGTGCTGCTGGTGGGCATGTTCGTCCTGCCGCAGAAGTACACGGCTTCCACGACCATCCTGGCGCAGGACAGCGGCATCATCCAGCCTCTGCTCGAAGGCCGGGCGGTCGCGACCGGAGTGGTGGACCGGGCCGGCATCGCCCGCCAGGTCGTGTACGGGCGCAAGGTCATGCACGGCATCCTCGAAGCCGGAGGATGGCTGGACCAGAAGCCAGATCCAATCGAGCAGGACAAGCTGATCGAGGACATCCGCGGCAACACGCGCATCACGGCCCCGCGCGAGAACCTCGTCCAGATCACCTACAGCGACTCCGAGCCCGAACGCACCTTCCGCGTCACCCAGCGCCTGGCCGACCTGTTCATCGAGGAAAGCCTGGCCAACAAGGAGCGCGAGAGCCGCGAGGCCTACGAATTCATCAGCAAGCAGGTGAGCGCGTACCACAAGAAGCTCACCGATGCGGAAGACAATCTGCAGCGCTATCGCTCGGAAAACGCGGATGCGCAACCGGGCAGCGCCACCGACGTGAACACGCGCATCACGGCCCTGCGTACCCAGGTCGAACAGGCGCGGATGGAACTGATGGAGCAGCGCTCGCGCGAAAGCGCGCTCGGCTCGCAGATGTCCGGCGAGTCGGCCATTACCGCGGTGCAGACCCGCGAGAGCCTGTACCGGACCCAGCTGCTGGAGCTGCAAAGCCAGCTCGATACCCTGCTGCTGAGCTTCACCGAGCAACACCCGGACGTGGTGCGGATCCGCCACCAGATGGCCGACATCCAGACTGCGATGCAACAGGATGCCGAGCGCCGCGACCGGACCGGAAACGACGGCCCACTGGGCGATACCCAGCTCAACCCGCACTACCAGGAACTGCGCAGCCAGCTGTCCGAGGTCAGGCGTGAAGCGGCGGCCACTGCTTCGCGGATGGGCGCCTCGCAGGAACTGCTCGACCAGGAGCTCGGGCGCAGCCGGCGCATCGCCGCTTCCGAAAGCACGCTGGCCGAGCTGACCAGGGACTACGAGGTCAACCGCGACATCTACCAGGATCTGCTGCGCCGGCGCGAGAACGCCCGCGTTTCGATGGAACTCGACCAGGAGAAGCGCGGCCTGACGATGCGGATCCAGGATCCGGCGAGCATGCCGCTGCGCCCCAGCGGCTTGCGCCTGGCGCACTTCGCGGGCGGCGGGCTGCTGGCCGCCATGGCGATTCCGCTGGCACTGCTGTTCGTACGGGTGCGCTTCGATCCGCGGATCCGGTCGGCGCGCCAGCTCGAGCGCCGCAATTCCGCATGGCCGGTTCTGACGGTCGTGCCGCGCTATCTCACCGCACGCGATCGCAGGCGTGAACTCGGGCGCATGGCCCTGAGCGCATCGATCTTCCTCTTCGTCATGCTGGCGTTTGGATTCGCATATGGCTATCGACAACTCAACGCCTGACGCCTTCGGCGTGCCTGCGCGCGGAACGGAGGCGCCTGCACCCGCAGGCTCGGATCTGACCGATACCTCGCCCGCGGGACGTTCGATCGTCGCCGGCGCGGGCTCCCAAGCATTGACCCCGCGGCAGCTCGAGGATCGGCGCCTGATCCACCGCGACGAGTCGATGCGCGAGCAGGCCGATGCGTTCCGCGAGCTCCGGACGCGACTGCTGGCGCTGGGCGGCGATCGCAACTTCGTAACCCTGGTGGCGCCGGTGCGCTACGGCTGCGGCGGCAGTTTCGTGGCCCGCAACCTGGCCGCGGCCTTCGCCTTCGACGAAACCAAGACCGCCCTGCTGATCGATTGCGACGCCCGGCATCCGGCCCAGAGCGCCGCCCTGCGCATCGATATGTCCGGGGGCGGGCTGATGGAGTATCTGGAAAATCCGGAAAGCGACCTCGCCAGCGCGATCTACCCGACCGGGCTGCCACGGCTGCAGGTCGTGCCCGTGGGGCATACGCGCGAAACCAGCGGCGAGGCCTTCAGCTCGTTCCGCATGCGCGCGATGATCGATTCGCTGCGGTCGCGTCACCCCGACCGCTATCTGATCCTGGACGCGCCGCCGGTAGAGGGCGCGCCCGACGCGCGCATCCTCTCCGACCTGGCCGACATGGTGGTGATCGTCGCCGGCTACGGCCGGGTCACGCCCGAAGCCATCGACAAGGCCGTCGCGGTATTCCCCGCCGGCAAGGTCGCCGGCGTCGTGTTCAACGAACGCCCGTAGCGGGCCGGGGAATTCGCATGGCAACCAGGTTTCTCGGTGCGACGCTGCTTTCCTCCGCGCTTCTGGCATGCCTGCCGGGCACGGCGCAGGCCTTCAGGGTCGACTACAACATCGACTTCGGGATCGAACGCAACGACAACCTGCTGCTGACGCCGGACGACGAGGTCGAGACCACGATCCTGCGGCCCGGCTTCGGGTTCACGATGACCCAGGAGTCCTCGACCTGGCAGGCCGAATTCACAGGGCGCGGCGAATATCTGGACTACCGCGACGACCGGTTCGACGACACCTTCGAAGGAGTGCTTACCGGCCGGCTCAACTGGGTGATCGTGCCCGAACGGCTGAGCTTCACCGTCGAGGACGATCTGAGCATACAACCGGTGGACACCCTGCTTCCGGATACGCCCGGGAACCGTCAGGAAGTCAACGTGTTCGCAGCCGGACCCACGCTGCTGTTCGACCTCGGGCAGACCCTGCGTGGCGCGGCGGAACTGCGCTACATCAACAGCGATGCCGAGATCACCGACGAGTTCAATTCGAGCCGGGTCAACCTGGCCCTGCGTGCGATCAAGGAACTCAGCCCGACATCAGACGTCTCGGCCAACCTGCAGATGCAGCGGGTCGACTTCGAGCGCGACCTCGTCGCCCGCGACTACGATCGCAACGACCTGTTCGCACGCTACACACGCAGGATGGCGTCGACCGAGTTCGCGATCGATGCCGGCATCTCCAGGATCGAGTATCGCGACGGCGGCGGCAGCCGCTCGGAGCCGCTGCTGCGGGTCGAGGGCACCTGGCATTCGGGCGAGCGCCATCACATCACCCTGCGGGCATCGAGCCAGTTCTCCGATACCGCGAGCGATGCGCTGGCCGGCATCGATCCGACCAGTGTCGTTCCCGGCAGCATCCCCATCGGCGAGGCCGTGGTGAACGCATCGCCGTACGAGGAGCGCGGCCTGGACCTGCAGTACCGGTTCACGAGCCCGCGGGTGACGGCGATCTTCGCGCCCTACTACAACCGCCTGCGCTACGTCGACACCGACGAGTTCGACCAGAACACCTACGGCGCACGCGGCGACGTGAGCTGGCAGCTGCGACCCAGGCTTGATGCCGGCGTGTACGGCGCGATCGGACGCGTCTCCTACCTGCGCACGGATCGCGAGGACGAAACCCGGGAGATCGGCGCCTACGCCAGCTACGACTGGACACGACATCTGAGCACGCGGTTGAGCGTGCTGCGCCATGAACGCGACATTTCCGTCGCCGGCGAGGATGCCAGGCAGAACATCATCCTGCTGACGTTCCGCTACCAGAACCGTTGAAGCGGCGCGCATGTGTCGCCCCGCGACCAAGGAATGCACGCCCATGCCGACCTGTGCCCTGCTCCTGTCCGCCCTGCTTGCTTCCGGATGCGGCGCAAGCCAGCCTCCGCAGCCCACCGTCGTCGCACCCCAGGAGCAACCGCCTGCGCCGGCGGCAGACCAGACCCAGCCCGAACCCGCCGGTGCGACCGATAGTGCGCCGGTGGCGGCTGGCATCGCGCTCGACCTGGACTATGTGGACCGCAAATCGCCTGCATTCGGAAGATTCAAGCGCTGGGTCGACGCGGCGGTGGGCGGCAATCCGGGATACGCGTTCGCCGCCGGCGACGCGGCCATCCTTTACCGGCTGACCCAGAAGCAGGCGTACTGCGATCTCGCGGTGCGGATGGTCGAGCAGCAGGTTTCCGAAGCCGAGGCCGCCATCGCGGGCGGCGGCAAGCCGCCGATCTCCGGTGACTCCTATCTGGAGGTCGGCCCGCGCGTCGCCGACCTGTCCCTGGCGCTGGACACCTGCAAGGAACAGATCGATGCCAGCCAGCGCAAGCGCTGGTCGGATTACGCCGAGCAGGCGGTCTGGAACGTCTGGAACCACGGATCCGCAAAATGGGGCGACAAGCCGCATCCCTGGACCGGCTGGTCGGTCGACAACCCCGGCAACAATTACTACTACAGCTTCGTGGAAGCGACCATGTACTGGGCGCTGGCCAGCGGCAGCAGCAAGTGGATGGCCTTCCTCCGGGACAAGAAGCTTCCGCCGCTGCAGGCCTATTACAAGAAGCTGTCCGGCGGCGGCAGCCTGGAAGGCACCGGCTACGGCGCGGCGCACATGCGCCTGTTCTCGCTGTACCGGCTCTGGCGCGATGCCACGGGACAGGACCTGGCCAATGCCAACCCCCATGTCAGCGACAGCATCGCCTACTGGGTGCATGCGACGGTGCCAACGCTGGACCGGTTCGCGCCGATCGGCGACCAGTCGCGCAACTCTGTGCCCGAGCTCTACGACTACCACCGCAGGCTGGTGCTGGAAGCGAGGCAACTGACCCGCGATCCCGCGCGCCAGGCGATGGCGTCGTGGTGGCTCAACAACATCTCGCTGCGCGAAATGAGCGGCTTCAATTCCCTCTACGACCTGCTGCCTGCCGGCAAGGGCGATGAGCCGCCGACCGCGCTGTTCCATCACGCGGAGGGCGTTGGCCATCTCTTCGCCCGCAGCGGCTGGGATCGCGATGCCATGTGGCTCGCGGTGGTCGCCGGTCCCTACAACGAAAGCCATGCGCACCAGGAACAGGGCGGGTTCACCCTGTTCGCGCGCGACTGGCTTGCGGTGAGCGAGAACATCTGGAGCCACAGCGGCATCCAGCAGGGTACCGAAACCAACAACGTGCTGCGCTTCGAACGCAGCGCGCCGATCAGCGGCCAATGCATGGCCCCGGCGAACGATCGCATCGTGCACCAGTGCGAGCAGCCCGGCAGCCGCGCGCGCATGACGGTGGAGCAGCAGTCGGGGGGCGGTCTCGCGATCGATGCCGACCTCACCGGTGCCTACGCGGGGAATCCTGCGGTCAAGGAGTGGCGCAGGCGCTTCGAGTTCGGTGGGCGCAAGCTGCGGGTCACCGACCGCTTTTTGCTCGGGCCGGATACCAAGGCATTCTTCCAGGTCAATGTGCCGGTCGAACCCCGGATCCAGGGCAGCGAGGCCGTCGCGGGCAAGCTTCGGATTCGCGTGCTCGAGCCTGCCGGCGCGGTGCTTACCGCGCACGAGTGGAGCACGGTCGATGGCCAGGAATTCCGCAGGGGCTGGCGGGTCGATGCCGCCGGCGGCCAGACGGGATACGTGGTCGAACTGAGCGAAACCGATTAGGGCCTGTTAACGCTATCCGGGCGCCATCACCATCCGTCGACTAGTCCCGAACCACCCTGCGCCGTTGGCAGTCGCGCGGGTTTGAAGTTATCCTGCGCGCGGTCCGCGGCGACTCAGACGACGAGCCGACGGGCAAGATCTTTGGATCGTGATGCGCCGTGTCGCTGCGCCTGGAGGCGTGGACACGCAGGGGGCGCGGACCACCGCTGGCAGGACGCCCCTTGGACTGCAGGCGCCCGTGGATGACCCCTTCCTTTTCCAGTTCCCCGCACCGAATCAAGCGTTTGCGAACGCGGCTGGCCGCTGCCATCCCGATCGCGATCGTATTGGCCCTCGGGCTGGTGGCCACTTCGGTCCGGCCGGCCGCGCCGTCGGATCCCGAAGAAGCCGTGCGCGCCCAGCCGGGGCCGGTCGCAGCATCGGCCATCGGCGCACCGGTGCGCACCGACTCCGCGCAGGGGACGATGCCACTCCAGCCGGTGGCCGCGATGATCGACGCCATGCCTGCGCGACGTCCGCACGGCGATCGGGTGCGCGCTGTGGCGACGCTTCAGGCGTTCGCTGCGCTGTCGAAGGCGTCCAACCCTTATCTTCTTGCCGATGCACGTCTTCTGGCACGCGGATTGCGTGCGACGGCCGACCGGCTGCGTCCGCAGCGCTACCTGACCCCCTTGGCCTGGGTCCGTAGCCGCGCGACACCGGCATCCGCTCCCTCCGATGCGATCCCGCCAGAGGTCACGCCGCGTTCCGATGAAGCGGGCATTTCCGCCGAGCCCTCCTCGCGCCGCAGCCTGGTGCGGCTGAACCTGGACCTGTCCGGCGTCAACCGGTCGTCGACGGCTTACACGCGCTTCAAGTCCTGGGTCGACAGCGCCGTCAACGGAAGCCCGGGCTACGACTTCCATGCGGCCGACGCGGCCATCATGTTCCTGCTCACCCGCGAGGTGCGTTACTGCACGCTCGGCGTGAATCTGGTCGAAGCCCAGGTGGCGGCAGCGGAAGCCGATATCGGTGGCGGCGGCGTGCCCGATGTGGCGGGGGATTCCTACCTCGAGGTCGGTCCGATGATCGCGGACCTGTCGACCGTGTATCAGACCTGCAGCGCCCACATGACGTCCGCACAGCGCCAGCGCTGGGCCAGTTACGCGGAACAGGCGGTGTGGAACGTCTGGAATCCCGACCGTGCCGTCTGGGGCGGACGCTCGTCTCCCTGGAGCGGTTGGTCGATCGACAACCCGGGCAACAACTATCACTACAGCTTCATCGAAGCGACGATGTCATGGGCCCTGGCCTCGGGCAGCGCGTCTTGGTTCGACTTGCTGTCCAGGAACAAGCTCCCCGCGATGCAGGCCTATTACGCCAAGATCCCCGGCGGAGGCAGTCTGGAAGGCACCGGATACGGCACCGCGCAGAAGCGGCTGTTCGACATCTATGGCCTGTGGCGCAAGTCCACGGGGCAGGATGCCTCGTCCTCGAATACGCATGCGCGCAAGACCATCGATTACTGGGTTCACGCCACGGTTCCGAGCATGGACAGGTTCGCCCCGCTCGGCGACCAATCGCGCAACTCGGTGCCGGAACTCTACGACTATCACCGGCACCTGGTGCTCGCTGCGCGTTATCTCACCATGGATGCGGAGGCCCGTTCGATCGCCAGCTGGTGGCTCCGCAGCATTTCGGTGCCGCAGATGGGCCAGGGCGCCAATCTGCGTTACGACCTGCTGTTGCCGGCTGGCAGCGGCGGTGCGCCGCCGACCGCGCGGTACTACGCGGCCCAGGGCACCGGGCACGTGTTCGCCCGCAGCGGCTGGGATACCAATGCGATGTGGATGTCCTTCGTCGCCGGCCCCTACAACGAAAGCCATGCCCACCAGGAGCAGGGAGGCTTCACCCTGTTCTCGCGCGGGGACTGGCTGGCGGTGACCGAGAACATCTGGAGCCATAGCGGCATCCAGCAGGGCACGGAAACGCATAACGTGCTGCGGTTCGAGCGCAGCAATCCCGGCGCCTCACAGTGCGCCGCGCCTTCCGGCGATCGCATCGTGCACCAGTGCGAGCCGACGACATCGACCGCGACCGTCACGCCCGGCGCCAATGGCGCGTTGACCATCACCGCCAACCTGACGCCGGCGTATCGCGGGAATCCGGCCTTGGTCAGTTGGCGGCGGCGTGTGGACTTCGCGGGGCGCAAGCTCACCGTGCTCGACAACTTCGCGCTCGGAAGCGGCACGACCGCATACTTCCAGGTGAACGTGCCGGTGCAGCCCACGATCGTCGACGCCAGGACGGTGCGCGCCGGTGGGCTGCGCATCCGCGTACTGCAGCCGGCCAACCCGCAGATCCGGCTGGTGAACTGGACCACGGTCGATGGCGATTTCAACCGCGGCTGGCGCGTCGATGTCGGCGGCAGCGCGTCTGTGTACCAGGTCGAGTTGACCGAGATCTGAACTGCCTGGCGCCTACTGGCGTTTGAGAATGGCGTTGCCCGCGTAGTGCGCGAAGTACCAGCCTGAGGCGACAGCGCCCAGACGCTCGACGTCGCGGTAGATCCGCCACTGCCAGCGCGCGGCCCTGAGCTTGTTGCCGGACAGCGATCCGTCGCGAACCAGGTAATCCGCGACCGGCGAGGGGTCGGGCAGCCGCAGGGCTTCGCCTGCCTTGCGCACCATCCGCAGCCAGAAGACATAGTCTTCGTGTCCGATCCGCTCGAAACGCGCGTCACCCAGGGTGCGGTCGTACATCCCGGTCAGGTTGCCGATGCGGTTGCTCTTGAGCATGTCCGCGTAGCCGATCCTGGCCGGCGGCCGCACGATCGACAGGGTGCGGCCGCAATCGTCCACGCGCCGGTAGGCGGCGTAGCTGATCTTCGCTCCGGTGGACTGCAGATGTCTCAGCTGGCGGGCGAGCTTGTAGGGGTGCCAGGTGTCGTCGCTGTCGAGGAACGAGATGAAGGCGCCGCTGGCCGCTTCGATGCCCGCATTGCGCGCCGCGGCAACGCCCTGGTTGCTGCGCTGACGCACCGGCAACACGCGCGGATCGCACTGGGCCGCCTGCTCGATCAACGACCAGGTCGCGTCGCGCGAACAGTCGTCGACCACGACCAGTTCGAGGTCGCCGTGCGATTGGGACAGCACAGAAGCCATGGACCGGACGATCGTGGCGGCGGCGTTATAGGCCGGCATGATGACGCTGACCCGCCCCGCCGTACCGGGTTGGCTGGTCTGCCCAGGCAGTGCGGGGCTCGAGGGCGAAGGCCTCATGAGGCTTCCCGCAGCACGACATCCTGTGGCTGCCACGAGGAGCGCGGACGCGGCAGGACGTAGTCGCGATAGGCGTCCGGGTTGCCCTGCTCCCCCGCTTCGGCCGCCTTGATGATGTTGTAGACCTCGCGCGCCGTCACGTAGTGCAGCACATGACGTTCGCCGTCGTTGTAGTTGCGTTCGAGGTGTGCGTGCATCGCATCGGTGGCGCTACCCAGCAGCGTATCCATGTCGCCTTCCTGGGTGCCGTGGGTGTGGATCTTGACGAAGATCCAGTCCGGACGCCCCTGCACATGCACCGCGGTACGGACCCAGGCGTCCACCCGCGCGGGCGTGGGCGGGCAGCCCGCGCGCACATCCGCGTTCTCGATGCGCGGGAGCACGCCCCGGCGCCGCTCGCGCCAGTTCAGACCGAGCGGCCCCTGCACGATCATGAGGTCGCCGCTGGCTTCTCCTCCGACCCGCACTGGAACGCCTCGATCGTGCGACTTGGGTGCATGAGGGTCGTCCGTGGCGTAGTAGATTGAATTGATGGTGCTGGTCTGGGTTTCGCTGGGAGCCGATGGGAGGGTGAAATCGGCATAGCAACCGAGTTCCCGCAGCAGCACGAGTTCATTGTCGATGCCGCACCAGCGGCCATCGGCACGCGAGTTGTCCAGGCACCAGTTGCCATGGATGAACCCGAAGCGCAGCCGGTCGTCGCCCGCGGCGCGGGACAGGGCGCCGTGGCGCTCGTGCAGGATCCGGCAAAAGCGCGTGATCGATTGCCTGAAGTTGGCCTCGGTGTCGTTGTCGTGGTGCAGGTGCACTTCGATTTCGCCATAGCCACCGGCGCAAAGCGCGGCGAGTTTGTCGAGATGCTCTTCCGCGTATTCCTCTTCCGGATAGAAGAAGGTGTGCTGGGGAGGCCGGCCGTCCGCATCGCTGTGCCGGGCGGCGAGTGCCCGGTAGTCGTGGCACCAGCGGTCGACCCGGGCGCGCTGCGTCGCAAGATCTGCGCCTTTCCACATCGGCTCGAAATGGTCGACGAAGCAGAACATCACATGCACCGGTCCAGCGACCTTCTCCGGGCTGCGCCGGCGCAGGTAGTCGAAGATCCAGATATGCATGTTGCGCGAGCGCAGCAGTGCCCAGACCGCAGTCACCCCTGCGACGACGAGCAGCAACAGGCCGCCCAACAGCCAGCCGGCGACGCTCACGCCCTGCCCCGTCTGGCCGATGCGTCCGGTGAGGCGCCGCCGGCCCGGTCGTCACGTCCGCGCCGGACCGGCAGTGGCTCGAAGCCGTATCCGGCGGCTTTCCACTCCGGGATCATCACCCGCAGCAGCTCAAGCGAATGCGCGCTGTCGTCGTGCATCAGAACCACCTCGCCCGCCTGTACCGGCCGGGAGCGCACGCCGGCGATGAGATCGGCCGGAGCACGCTGGGTATAGTCCAGGCTGTCGTAGGACCAGTAGGCGACCCGGCGCCCGCGCCGCAGGCAGTCGATCATCAGCCCTATAGGCGTCGCGCCGCGTGGCGGGCGGAAGTCGTGGCAGTCGCGGCCATCGAGGGACTGCAGCAGGCGGTCGGTGCGATCGATTTCTTCCAGCTGCCGCGCCTGCGTGATCCGGTCGAAATGCGGATGGCTCCAGGAATGGTTGCCGAGCCCGTGTCCTTCCCGCACAAGGCGGCTGGCGATATCCGGATGGCGTTCGGCATGCTCACCGATCAGGAAGAAGGTCGCGCGCGCATCGTGCTCCGCGAGGAGGTCGAGGAGCCTGGGCGTATGTTCGGGGTGCGGGCCGTCGTCGAAGGTCAGGTACAGCACCTGTCGGTTCGCCGGGCCTGTGGTCAGGACCCATCGTTCCGGCAGCCAGCGCAACACGCGCAGTTTGCGCGGACGCGGGTTGGCGCCTCCGAGCGCTTCGCCTGGCGGTCGGTGACCTGATTCTAGGTGTGCCGCAGGATGCGTCGCCATGCCGATGAGAACGCGAAACGCCGCCAGATCAGGCCGCCGCGCCGTACACACGGCCGTAGCGTGCCGCCATGACCTTCAGCGAGCCCTCCGCTTCGACCCAGGCCCGTGCGTGTCGTCCCATCGCTGCCGATGCGCGCGTGTCGCGCAGCAGTTCGACCAGCGCTGCGGAAAACGCACCAGCATCGCGCACGGGCACCAGGCGCCCGTTCTTGCCGTCGCGCACGATCTCGCCGTTGCCGCCGGCATCGGTGGCCACGATCGGCACTCCAGCCGCGCAGGCCTCGAGCAATGCGATCGAGTACCCCTCGCTCCACGAGGACAACGCGAACACATCGAGCCCGGACAGCAGATCCGCCACATCGCTCCGGTCGCCCAGAAACCGCACACGCTCCGGGATCCCCAATGAGCTGGCCAGAGCCACAAGATCGGCCCGCAACGGCCCATCGCCCACGATCGCCAGCACTACGTCGGGCACCTCGCGAACCGTGCGCGCAAAGGCCTGCAGCAACATCGCCTGGTCCTTGACCGGAGTGAGCCGGCCCACCGTGCCCACGATCC
The DNA here is from genome assembly GCF_022662515.1 of Lysobacter sp. M15. Taxonomy (NCBI): domain Bacteria; kingdom Pseudomonadati; phylum Pseudomonadota; class Gammaproteobacteria; order Lysobacterales; family Lysobacteraceae; genus Lysobacter; species Lysobacter sp. M15. The sequence goes on from NZ_JAKPBV010000005.1 coordinate 223,373, forward strand.
GGGTGCCGGGAGCGATGCGGAGCTCTTCCGCAAGCGCGTGACGCCGCGCGTCGGACGCCGCAGCGAAGCTGCCCACGCGGATGCCGTTGGGAACCACCAGCAGTTCCCCGCGCGGACGCACGCCCTGGGCCAGGAAACCGCGGCGCGCAGCTTCGCAGACGGCGACGACCGCATCGGTCCGGCCGAGCGAGCGACGGTAGAACCACTCGCGCCGGCTGCGCGGATCCGCCATCCCCATGCCGTGGCGGGTATTGACGATGCGTTTCAGCGGCAGGCCGATCGCGGCCGCCATGGCGTGGTAGTGCGCGGCCGCATTATGGGTGTGCAATACCTCGGGAGCGCCTGCGCGCAGTTGCCTGCGCAGGTCCGAGAGCGCGGCCATGGTGCGTCCGCTACGCTTGCCGCAGGCTTGCACCGGGATTCCCTTCGATTCGAGCTCAGCGGCGAGCAGGCCGCATTCGAACAGGCAGGCGACGCGGACGGCATGCCCCGCCTGGTGCTGCGTCATTGCAAGATCGACGACGACGCGCTCCAGCCCGCCGCGTCCGAGCGTCTCGACGACATGGTGAATCTTCATGCGAAGGACGAGTCCAGTTCGCTGACGGTGACCCGATGCTTGCCGGTTGCGGTCAGCGGTATCTCGTCGGTGTAGGCGAAGGCCAGCGTCGTGGCCGGGCCGAGCGCCTTTTGCAGCACGTCGCGCGCGTGTTCCACCGAATCCGCGTCGAAGTCGTCGTCGCGCACGATGCTCACCTCGACCCGATCGAGCGTGCGCTGCACCGCCTGGTAGCGGCGCACCCCCTTCGCTCCGAGGAATGCGTACACCACGTGCTCGCCCGGAACGAACCGGCCATCGGCACTGCGCAGCGCATCCAGCTTGCGCCCTTCTATGCCGCCCAACAGCGGCAGGCCGCGCCCGCAGGCGCAGCGGCCCTGCCCTGTTCGCGCGAGATCGCCGTTGAGGTATCGCAACAGCGGCATGCCGTAGTTGTGCAGGTCGGTCACGATCAGCTCGTGCGGCCCGTCGTCGCTGCCATCGACGCTGGCGCCCAGTTCGACCAGCAGGTGATCGGAGGTCGTGTGCAGGCCTTGGTGCTCGCACTCGGCGGCGATCAGCATGAATTCCCGGCAGCCGTAAGTGTCGAAGACCGGGCATCCGAACACGCGCTCGATCAGCTGGCGCTGGGGCGCATGCAATGCTTCGGCCGCGGTCAGCACGCGCTCCGGCGCTGGCAACTGGCGTCCGTGTTCCAGCAGCCACTCGGCCATGCGCACCAGCGGGGCGACGTAGCCCACCACGGTCTGCGGCCGGAAGCGCGCGAACGTGTCGGCGTACGGCCCCATCGTCTGCTCGTTCATGTCGAACGCGTTGAGCATGCGGCGGTTGTAGGCCAGGTGATACAGCCGATCCTTGCGGGTCGGACGTTCCGGCAAACCCCACAGGTAGAGCGTCCGCTGACCCATCCTGGCGCCGGCCCAGCCGTAGCCGCGGTGCATCACCGCCACCCGACGTTCGTAGCTTTCGCGCGTGTAGCCGAAGCGCAGCGGCTCGCCGGTGGAGCCGCCGGTGGTTTTGTACAGCATGCGCTCGCGATGGGCAGGAGCGATCAGCTGGTCGAAATGCGCCCGGATCTCCGGTTTGGTCAGCGGCGGCAACCGCGCGTAGTCGGCCCGGGTGCGCACATCCTGCGGTCCCGCGACGCCGAGCGGTCGCCACTTGGCCTGGTAATACGGCACGTGGTGCCAGCAGTACTCGATCAGCTGCTGCAGCTTGCTCCATTGCAGCGCTTCGAGCTGTTCGGGCGCGAGCCACTGGTTGCGTTCGTACTCGCGCAGATAGGTCAGTGTCCGCCGTCGTCTCAGCCCGCTTTCGTACGCCGGAAACAGCAGGTGCCGGAACGCGAGTTCGTAGGCGCCGCTCACGGCAGCACCTCGCTGCTGGCGCGATGATGCGCCCAGGCCAGGAGCCTCGCCCCCACGCGCGGCCGGCCGGCGGACCAGCGCTGGTGGATCTGTTGCAGGTGCTCGATGTCGCCCCGGCTCCAGCATCCCAGCAGCAGGGTAAAGGCGATGTAGGCCAGGCCGAGCAGAACCCCGCCGACTGCCAGGCGCGCGATCGGGACCAGCTGCCACTGCAGGGGAAACACCACCGCCGCGGCAAGCGAAGCGGCCAGCACGATGCGCGACAGCCGGATCCATTCGGGGGATCTGCCGCTGCTGCGGATCGCAAGGACGCCGATTGCGATCGACTGTACCGCGCACACCAGCACGAACGCCGCCACTGCGCCGCGCAGTCCTGCGAGATGGATCAGGCTCCAGTCAAGACCCAGCTTCAGCACGCCGCAACCGATCACCACGAGCAGCACGGTGCGCTGGCGATCGGCGCTGATCAGCAGGCTGGACGCCCCATGGGTCATCGCGGTCATGACGGTTCCCACCAGACACAGCGCGAGCGCCGGGCCTGCTTCCAGATACTCGTGCCCGTACAGCACCTGCACCAGGGTGGTCGAGAACACGACGCCGAACGCCAGCAGCGGAATCGCCAGCAGCGCCAGGTAGGTGGTGGACGCCACGAACTTGCGCCCGGCCGCCTCCCTGCCCTGGGTCAGGGCATTGGCCATCATCGGCAGCAGCAGCGCCCCGAACACGCCGGGCACCAGGGTCGCTGCGCCGTACGCCAGCTGGTACGCCACCTTGAACTGTCCGGCGCCATGCTCGTCGTCGTACAGATTGAGGAACAGCACCTCCGCCTCGCTGCCGACGATGAAGCCCACCGCCACGGTCAGCGCGCTATAGAGCATATGGTGACGCACGCGCTTGGCGAGCTCCGGCGACATGGCGGCTCCCGGCACCGCCGCCGGAAGCAGTGGAGCCAGCTGCCGACGTGAAAACGCGTAGAAAACGATGCTCGAGACGAAGAACACGCCCAGCTGCCAGTACACGGACAGGTCCAGCCACGACACCAGCAGTACCAGCGCCAGGTTGGTCGGCGCCGCGACCAGCGCGACCATGGCGTTGGCGCGGAAGTTCTCGAAGCCCTTCGCTGTGCCGACATTGAACATGTAGCCGGCGCGCAGTGGAATGGTCGCCACCAGGAAGCCGAGCACCATCCATGTATCCAGGCTTGGCGCGACCTCGTGCCCTGCAAACACCAGCAGCAACGCGGAGGCGACGAGCACCACCAGCAGGAACTTGCGCTGGGCCCCTCGCAGGTAGGCCAGGAGCGGTGCGATCTGGTCGTCCCGCCCGGCCCCGCGCTGCTCGGCGATGAACTTGATCGCCGCGCTGGCGGTGCCGGCGTTGGAGATCGCGGTGCCCATCGCCATCAACCAGATGACGCCGCTGTAGGCACCGAACAGGTGCGGCCCCAGATGGCGCGCGATCACGATCGAGGTCAGCATGCCGAGCGCGAACTCGGTGTACAGGCCGATCGACGAAAACATCGCGTTGCGCAAAGTGTGGGCGCGAGTACTCACAGGGCCATCGCCAGCAGGACCTTGACCATGATGTACAGACCGACCGCGCCGCCCACCGCCCAGATCGGCCAGCGGATCAGGTCGTGCTGCAGGTTGAACGCGGGCAAACCCGGATTGCGCTGGCGCATGCCCGTGTAATGCGCAACCACCAGCGCGGCCAGCAGGTACAGGATCACCAGATAACTGCGGCTGAGAAAGAACGCCGCGGTAAAGAAGCCACACAGGGACAGCAGCAGCGTCAACGCGGTGTCTCGGTCCGCGTACCACGCTTCGACCACGGCCGGATCCGGGCCCGCCATCGCGCCGGGGTCCGCGTTCTCCTCCGCAGATTCCAGGTCGGCGCCAGCCAGCAGCTCCTCGGGCGGTTCACGGATCGCGACCAGCATCATCCGGAAGCAATATCCAATGAACGCGATCCAGAGCGCAAAACCGATGATGCCGGTTTCGGCGAGCACAAGCACGAAGGAATTGTGCGCAGTGAGCGGATTGATATCGGTATACATGTCCGCGCCCACGCCCAGCACCGGATTCTGGCGGAACATCTGCATGCCTTCGTACCAGGAATCGACCCGCCCGGCCGCGGAAGCTTCCGAAACGTCCAGCTCCTGCATGCGCGAGGACGGCAGTGCCATCAGACCCGCCAGCGCGATCGCGCCGAGCACGCCCGCCGTGATCAGTCCGCGCCGCCACCAGACGTAGATCCCCAGCACCACCAGCGTCGCCAGCAGCGTGCCGCGCGAATCGGTCAGATAGATCCCGTAAAGCAGGATTCCACCCGCCGCCAGCCAGAACAGCCTGGCGAATCCGAACAGCCCCCCGCGCATGGCCAGGTAGACCGCCATCGGCAGGCACATCACGAACAGCAGGCCCAGATCGTTCGGATCGTTGAAGATGCCCACGTACTGGATGCGGGTCTCCTGGGACATGCCGATGCCGGTCCAGCCGACGCCCAGCTGGGACTGTTCGATGCCATGCAGCGCCAGTACCGTCGCGCACACGGTGAACATCCCCATGATGATCCGGACCCTGCGGGGCGAATCCGCTGCGTTGGCCAGGACCACGAACGCAAGCACCGTTGGCGCGAACTTGCTCATCTGGTCCAGAGCGCCGCCGAACCATCCATTGGCGACGTTCGACAGCATCAGCACGATGAAGAACAGCAGCAGCAGCAGGTACTGCGGCGCATCGAAGCGCTTGCGTCCGGACAGCAGCCAGAACAGCGCCGCCACGATCAGGGCGATCGGCAACAGCGGCACGCCGATGCTGTCGACCAGCGCCGGATAGTCCTGCGGGCGGATCAGCACGAGCGCCAGGTAGCCGATCATGGCAAGGAACATGGTTCGGCCTCAGCGGTTCCGGTACCGGGAGCGGTAGCTGAACGCTTCCGGCAGCGCCATCATCGCCTCGAACCAGGAGGCGTCCATCTGGCGTTCGATCGGCAGCCTGCGCATGTCGTAGCGCGTGGCAGAAGTGGCTGCATCGGTTCCCGCACGATAGCTGCACGCCAGGCGATACCCCGCCTGGCGGGTGGCGCGCATGACGTCCTCGTCGTAGGCATCCGGACCGCCCACGGGGTAGGAGATCACGTCGACCCGCTCCCCCAGCTCGCGTTCGAGCGCCTCCCGCGAGCCGGCCACCTCGCGCCGCATCTCGGCCGGCGGGAGCTTGGCGAGCATGCGGTGCCCGATCCCATGGGAGCCGATCTCCATGCCGCCACGTTGCATCTCCCGCAGATCGGCCCAGGACATCGGCCGGCAGAGGGGGTGGCCCTGCGTGCGCGGCAGCTGCCATTCGCGCTCGAGCCGGGCAATCAACGCTTCCTGCGCGACCGCGTCGAGCGTCTTGATCCGGTCCAGCGCCGTGCGTGCGATCGCCCGTCGCCCTGCCAGGTCCTGCGGCAGAGGCATGTGCAGGCCGAGTTCGGGAACTTCCAGTCGTTCGACCCCTGTCGAGCACAGCATGTGCACCAGCCAGTCGTAGGCATACGGCATGCCGGAGCCGATATGGTCGGTGCACACGAAGAACATCGCCGACAGGCCCAGTTCGCTCAGGATCGGAAACGCGATGCGATGATTGTCGTCGTAGCCGTCATCGAAGCTCACCAGCAGGGCGCGTGGTGGCGGCCTGCGGCCACGGTCGAGGCAATCGGCCAGTTCATCGAACCGCATCGGCTGGAAGCGCCGCTTGGCCAGCTTCATCTGCTCCCGAAAGGCATCGGCGGATGCGCTGATCAGGTCCACGTCGAAACTGAAGCCCTCTGGGTCCGCCGAATCGAGCACCCGGTGGTAGGCGAGGATGCGCACATCCTCGCGGAACAGCCCGCGCAGACGCCCGGCCAGAGGCAGCAGTCCGCTGCGCCGGCACAGGCGCGCAAGCCGTGGCCGGCGGCCGGAAGCGGCCACATCCGCGCTGGACCATCCCGAACGTGTCATTGCGATGCGGAGCTTCTGCGAACCGTCCCTGATATGCCCTAACGCGAATCGATACGCGATCCGGCCGCGCTTGCGCGCAGGCTCGCGACGCGTTCCACTGTTGCCGGGGATGGCCGAGGCGCGCATGGCAGACGACACCGATTTCTCCGCGCTCTATCACGCGCTTGGAATTTCCGCAGCGTGCACGCCCGAGCAGCTCCGCAAAGCCTACCGGCGGCGCGTGGCGCGGCTGCATCCGGATCAGCACGGCGAGAAGGGTGATGTGGCGCGCCTGCAGGAACTCAACCGTATGTACGACGCGGCGATGGAGTTCCTGCGTACCCACGGCCGGCTGCCGGGATCGTCGCCTCCCGCGCCGTTCGCCGCGGCAATTGCGCGGAGGCCGGAGGAACGCGCGACCGCGGCTGTTGCGTCTGTCGCGAGTGAACGCGACCCCCCCGGACCGCCGGAGGCCGGTCCCGAGCGGCATTCGCGTTATTTCATCGTGTTGGCGGTACTGGCGATCACCGTGCTTGCGCTGCATGCGCTGGAAGCGCCACGCAGCGTGGAAGGGCACCGCGTCGAAGCGGTGGCCGATCACGCAACTGGCAACATCGTCTCCACTTCTTCCACGATCGTATTGGGCATGGGCAAGGCACAGGTGAAAGCGATTCAGGGGGCTCCACTAGGTGGTCACGACATCCGCTGGGATTACGGACCCTCGTGGGTGGATTTCAAGTGCGGCGACGTGGTCACGGACTGGTACAGCTCACCGCTGCGCCCCCTGCGGGTCGCCAGTCCGCATCCGACAACCCAGGACTGGGACCGGTTCGATGCAGCACGCCCGCCGGGCTGCTGAAGACGCAGGAGCGGAACATGTTGCAACGCGCGACGACCATGCTGCGCAAGGCGCGGCGCAGGTTGTGGATGAAATATGCCCTCCGGGGCGTCGGCGGCAGCGACAACCATGCGCGGCTGGATCTGGCCTATGCGGTCGAGGATCCGTGGAACATGGAGTCCAAGCTGGAACGCGCCCGTTTCGAGCAGACCAATGCGGTGATCGAACGCGCGTTCGGCCGCGTCGGGTCCGTGCTGGAACTTGGATGCGGCGAAGGCCATCAGACCGAGTGGCTGGCGCGGATCAGCGAACGCCAATATGGCGTCGACGTGAGCCCGCAGGCGATCGCGCGCGCGAAGCTGCGCGTGCCTGGCGCGGAATTCGCGGCGACCGATGTGTTCGGCCAGCCGTGGGGCGACGAGCCTGGGCGATTCGATCTGGTCACGGCCTGCGAAGTGCTGTACTACCTCAGCGACCCCGCCGCCACCCTCGCCCGCATGCGGGCACTGGGACGCAATGGCCTGGTGACCTTCTTCGCGCCCGCCTGCGGCCGCGTCGGTCCGCATCTGGACAACATACCGGGCCTGCACAAGGACTGGATCTACCAAGGCGGTACCGCCTGGCTGATCGGGTGGTGGCGCAATGACTGATCTCCCGCGTGGACAGCGCCTACATGCGCTCGATGGAGTGGGCGTGGCCTATTTCGGCAATGACTGGTACGCCGAGAACCGCACCAGCAGTCACCATGTGGCCGAGCGCCTGGCCCGGCAACTGCCGGTGCTGTACGTCGATTCGCCCGGCATGCGTGCGCCCAACACCTCCGGCCGCGATCTGCGCCGTGGCCTGCGCAAGCTGGCCGCCGCATTGCGGAGGCCGCAGCGGCTCGGTCCGAACCTATGGCATTGCACGGTGCCGCAGCTGCCGTTCCGGCGCGTGCCCGGCGTGGATCTGCTCAATCAGGTCTTCGGGCGCTGGGCGGTGCGGCGCGCGCTGCGCCTGTCCGGCATCCAGCGCAGGATCTCGTGGTTCGTCGTCCCGCATCCGGGATTCCTCGCCGGCCAGCTCGACGAGGAACTATGCGTGTACTACTGCATCGACGACTATGCCGCCCACCCCGGCGTGGACGTCGAAACCATCGCCGCGCGCGATGAGGCGCTCAGTCGCTGCGCCGATGTGCTGTTCGTGGCGCCTCCCGCGCTGCTCGCCCCCAAGCGTGCGTTGAACGCGAACGTGGTGCCGGCGCCGCATGGCGTGGACCTCGCGCTGTTCCGACAGGCAGCCGATCCGGCCACCGAACTGCCCCCGGCTGCCGCGGCGCTCACGCATCCGGTCATCGGCTACATCGGTTCGATCCATGAATGGATCGACATCCCGATGCTGGAATGGCTCGCGCAGCAGCGGCCGCATTGGTCCTTCCTGCTGGTGGGCCAGGCGCATGTCGCGATCGACGGCCTGCGCCGCCTGCCCAACGTGCATCTGCCAGGCGCACAGCCCTATGCCAGCCTGCCGCGATGGGCAAAGGCTTTCGACGTTACGATCATCCCGTACCGGCTCAATCGCCAGGTCGCCAACGCCAATCCGCTCAAGCTGCGCGAATACCTGGCCACCGGCAAGCCGGTGGTGAGCGTGCGCAACCCGGAAATCGAAAAGTTCTCGAACTGGGTGCGCCTGGCCGACGACCGCGACGCCTTCCTGCGCGAGCTCGAAGCCGCACTGCAGGACGATTCGCACGAAGCCGCTGCACGGCGCATCGCCGCCGTCGCCGACCAGGATTGGGACCGGCGCGTGGACAGCGTAATGGCGGCCGTGACCGACGCGCATGCGCGCCGCATACCCGCATTTCCCTCCATGTCCCCGACCCTTCCATGAATTCGACCCAACAACGCCGGCTGCGTGTCGCCGTGGTGGGTGCCGGCTACGTCGCCACGCACCATCTTTCCGCACTGCGCGGGCTCGACTTCGTCGATATCGTCGGCATCTGCGACAGCAACCGCCAGGCCGCCGAGATGCTCGCGGCCCGCTTCGGCGTCGGAATGGTCGGCACCCGCCTGTCAGATCTGGCATCGGCGACGCCCGATGCGGTGCATGTCCTTACGCCGCCGGCCTCGCATCCGACCCTGGCGATCGAAGCGCTGCAGATGGGCTGCCACGTGCTGGTCGAAAAGCCGATGGCCGACAGCGTGGCCGATTGCGAGGCGATGATCGCGGCGGCGCGCACGCACCATCGCCTCCTGGGTGTGAACCACTCCGACCTGCTCGACCCGGTCGTGCAGCAGGCGCTGCGGGCGGTGCGCGACGGTCGCATTGGCGAGCCGCTTTCGCTGGAGATCGTGCGCAATTCGGAGTATCCACCCTATGCTGGCGGCCCCCTGCCGGGAATGGTGGCGCAGGGTTCGTATCCGTTTCGCGACCTGGGCGTACACGGGCTTTACACCATCGAGGCGTTCCTCGGCCCGGTCACCGCGCTCGATGTGCGCTATCAGGCGCGCGGCGGCGATCCCAACCTGCACTTCGACGAATGGCAGGCGCATGCGGTGACCGAACGCGGTGTCGGCCGGCTGCTGTTGTCATGGAACGCGCGGCCGATGGAGAACCGGCTGATCGTGCGCGGCACCCGCGGCATGATTGAAGTCGACCGCTTCCTGCAGACCTGCCGGCTGCAGCGCGTGCTGCCCGGCCCCAAATTCGTCGGCATCGTCGCCAACGGCGTGGCGGGCGCCGCCGCCGACCTGGTCCAGATTCCCTGGAACGTGCTGCGCTTCGCGACACGGCGACTCAAGCCTTCACCCGGAATCCAGCTGGGAGCGGAGAAGTTCGCGCGCGCCGTGCACCAGCTCGAGCAACCGCCCTTCACCGGCGAGGACGCATTGCGCATCGCGCGCCTGCTCGAACCTGCCTGCGCCGAACCCGACCGGCTGCGCACCGCGCAGCTGCAGTCGCGGCTGGCGCCCCTTCCGCCTGCCCCGGTGCTGGTCACCGGTGCGGCGGGTTTTCTTGGTCGCGCCCTGGTGAAAGCGCTGCGCGCGCGTGGCGAGACCGTGCGCGTCCTGGTCCGGCGTCCGCTGCCGGCATTTGATGCGGACGACGGCGTGCAGACCGTGGTCGGTGATCTCGGCGATCCGGCGATCGTCGACCATGCCGTCGCCGGCGTGGAAACGGTCTATCACGTGGGGGCCGCCATGCGCGGCGGTCCGCGCGCGTTCGAGGCCGGCACCACCTGGGGCACGCGCAATATCATCGACGCGTGTCTGCGCCACGGGAACGCCCGGCTGGTCTACGTCAGTTCGCTCAGCGTGCTGGACCATGCCGGACGCGATCCGGCTGCCACCTTGAACGAAGCCTCTGCCTACGAACCGCACCCGGAACGTCGCGGCGCCTATACCCAAACCAAGCTGGCCGCCGAGCGGATGGTGCTCGATGCGATCCGCGACGCAGGATTGCCGGCCGTGGTGCTGCGTCCAGGGCAGATCTTCGGCCCGGGCGCGGAGGCGGTCACGCCCAACGGGACTATCGCGCTGGCCGGGCGCTGGGTCGCCGTCGGCAGCGGCGCGCAAACCCTGCCGCTGGTGTATCGCGACGACGTGGTCGATGCCCTGCTGCTGGCCGCCCGTGAGCCGGCCGCGCTGGGCCGTGTGTTCAACATCGTCGACCCGCATGTGGTCTCGCAGCAGGCTTATCTGGCCCGGGCCAAAACCCCGCGTCTGCGGATCCTGCGCACACCAGTCTGGCTTTTCATGCTGCTCGGATGGGGTGTCGAACAGCTCGGCAAGCTGCTGCGGCGCGACGTGCCGCTGACCCGCTACCGGGTACGTTCGCTGCGCCCGCTCGCCAACTTCGAAGGCAGCGCGGCACGCGACGTGCTGGGGTGGAACCCGCGGATCGGAGTGGCACGCGGCCTCGACCTCACCTTCGGATCCGACCAGGCAGGGACGGCATCCGACGTACCGGGCACGGTGGCCTGAGCCCTGGGCGCCGGTTCAATGTCCGGCGACTGCCAGGGGTTGCGCAGGATGCCGCTGCCGCCAGACACGACGTATCGCGCGCATGGCAGGCCGTTCGACCGCAAACGCCAGCAGCGTTGCCAGCGACATCACGGCGCCGACAGCCAGCAAGACCGCGACGATGCTGGGCACCCCTGCCCCCTCCAGCCGGTCGATGAGGGCGAAACCGATCGCCTGGTGCAGCAGATAAATCGAATACGACAGCGTCCCAAGGAAGGCGAACGTCGGCGTTGCCAGCCAGCGCAGGGCGCCAGCCAGGAACAGTCCGAAAATCGCGCAACACACCAGGCCCACAACGACGAACACCGGCGGCAACGCGATCGCCACCGCCAGCAGGCACAAGGCGATCAGCGCCACGTCGAACAACGGCCGTTCGCTGCCGCGGTACAACTGGTAGAACAGGATCCCCATGGCGAAGAACGGGATATGCCGCACGATGAGCAGCTCGCGCACGGTGTAGGAAAAATGCAGGTGGTGCTGCATGCTCTCGCCGTAGACCACCGCCAGCACCAACCAGGCCAGGATGATCCAGCGCATGCGCGTCAGTGCGCCCAGCACGAACCACAGCAGCATTTGCGCATAGAAGAACAATTCCACCTGCAAGGTCCAATAGGAGCCGTCCAGGTGCTCGACGCCCAGGAACTGCTGCACCATCGTGAAGTTGAGTGCCAGATCGCGCAGCGGGATGCGCTGCTCGGGCATGCCGATGGCATAGACCACGGCAGCGGTCAGCCCGACCGCCGCCCAGTACCCGGGGAACAGGCGCGAGAAGCGCGATACCACGAAGTCCATCGCCGTCCGGGTGCGCTCCAGGGTCATGAAGATCACGAAGCCGCTGATCAGGAAAAACAGGTGCACGCCGTAATTGCCCGCGGGAAAGCCGAACGGCAGCGGCGTCGCATGGCCGACCTGCTGCCCGTAGAACGTCGTGAAATGAAACGCAACCACGGCCAGCGCGGCAAGCCCGCGCAGCGCATCGAGTTCCACCACACGCCGCGATGGCGCTCCTCGCTCCACTCCCGGACCTCCGGCTGCAGGATGGCATTTTCAGAAAACGGTCTTTCCGCAACGTCGAGGCCAAAGGGCCATCCGAACGGCATGGTGCAAAGATCGTCTCCCGTCTACATGAGCCGGTTCGCATGCGCATCCTGATCGTGACCTCGCAGTTCCCGATCGCGGGCGAGCCCAACCGCGGGCGCCCGGTGTACCAGACGGTGACCGCGCTCTCGCGCATGGCGCAGGTACGGGTCCTCAGCCCGGTCGCCTCCTATCCAAGCTGGGCGCGGCCGCGCAGCTATCTGTACCGCGCCAGCGACACCGCGCATCCGGTCGAAGGCTGCGACGTGCGCTATCTGGACTATCCCGCCCTGCCCGCCTTGAGCCGCCCGCTGAACGGCTGGCTGTGCGGACGCACGCTGCACGCGCCGCTGCGCGACTTCGCGCCGGAGGTGGTGCTGGCTTACTGGCTCTATCCGGACGCCTACGGCGCCATGCTCGCCGCGAGGCGCGCGCGGCTGCCGCTGGTGGTCGGTGCGCGCGGCTCGGACCTGCGCGTGCGCGACCGGATCAGCCGGACGCTCACCCACCCGGTCCTGCACAGCGCACGACGGATCCTGGTGGTGAGCGAGGACCTGGGGCGCGTCGCGGTGGACGGCTACGGCGCCGACCCCCGGCGGATCCGGGTGATTCCGAACGGCTGCGATGCCGCCATCTTCCATCCGCAGGACCGGGGCGCCGCGCGCGCAGCGCTCGGCATCCCCGAGCAGGCAAGGCTGGTGGTCTACATCGGCCGGCTGGTCCCCGAAAAAGGCCTGCGTGAACTGCTCGACGCAATGGACATGCTCGCCGGCACCGATCCCGCCGTCTCGCTGGCGATGATCGGCGAAGGCCCGATGCGCGCCGAACTGGAAGCGCGCATCGCCGCAATGCCGGCAGGGCGCGCACGCCTCGTCGGCGCACAGCCACCAGCCGACGTCGCGCGCTGGATGGCCGCGGCCGATTTGGTCACCCTGCCCAGCTATTCCGAAGGCCATCCCAACGTGCTGGTCGAGGCAGCTGCCTGCGGCCGTCCCGTGGTGGCGACGCCGGTCGGCGGGATTCCGGAGGTAGTCGATGGCGCGACCGGCATCCTGGTGCCGCCGCGCGACGCGCCTGCGCTCGCCGGGGGACTGCGCGAGGTGCTCGCCCGCACCTGGGATGGCTCCGCACTCGCGGCGCGATTCTCGCGCGACTGGGAACAGGTGGCGCGCGACACGCTGCAGGCCTGTCAGGAAGCGATCAGCGACACGTCGGACCGCCGTCCCTAGCCCGCCCACGATCCGGGTGCGTCCTGGGTGGCGGGATCCGGTCCCGTTTTGCGTTTCTGAATAATCGAGACCGTCGTACGGGCGGGCAGGAGCGCATCGGCTGTGTGCGGAATCGCAGGTTTCAGTGGACCGGATGTCTATCCCGATGCGGCCAGGCCGTTACTGGCCCGCATGATCCACACCCTCGCGCACCGTGGGCCTGACGGTTATGGCTTCCATGCAGAGCCGGGCGTGGGGCTCGCGCATGCCCGGTTGTCGATCATCGATCTGGCCACCGGAGATCAGCCGATCCACAACCCGCACCGCGATGTGTGGACGGTATTCAACGGCGAGATCTTCAACTACATCGAGCTGCGCGCGGAACTCGAGGCCGCCGGCCACGTGTTCTACACCCGGTCGGACACCGAGGTCATCGTCCACCTGTACGACCGCCATGGCGACCGCTTCGTGGAGTATCTCAACGGTCAGTTCGCCATCGCCCTGTGGGATGCGCGCCGGCAGCGGTTGGTGCTGGCCCGGGACCGGGCGGGAATCCGTCCCTTGTTCCACGTGCGTGCGCAGGGCCGGACCTGGTTCGCTTCCGAGGTGAAGGCCCTGCTTGCGGCGCTGCCGCAATGCGCCTCGATCGATCCCGCAGGCTTGGTCCAGACCTTCACCTACTGGTCCACACTCGAGCCGCAGACGATCTACCGGGACGTGCAGAGCCTGCCGCCGGGCTGCCTGCTGGCGATCGAAAGCGACGGCAGCGAAACCCTGCGCCGCTACTGGGACTGGACCTTCCCCGACGCCGCGGACAGCGCCCCGGTACGCGAACCGCGCAGTGTGGATCAGGCGGCGGCCGAACTGCGGGAGCTGCTGGTCGATGCGGTGCGCCTGCAGCTGCGCGCGGACGTGCCTGTCGGCGCCTATCTCAGCGGCGGCCTGGATTCGTCCGGGATCGTGGCGATGATCCGCGGGTTCACCCAGACGCCCGTACGTACCTTCTCGGTCGCGTTCGAGGACGGCGAGTTCGACGAAAGCGAACACCAGATGGCCATGGTGCGGTACCTGGGCACCGATCACACCACGCTGCGCTGTACCCGCCGCGATATCGGCGAGGCTTTCCCGCGCCTGATCCGGCATACCGAAACACCGGTCCTGCGCACTGCACCGGTGCCGCTGATGCTGCTGGCCGGTAGCGTGCGCGAACAGGGCTACAAGGTGGTGCTCACCGGCGAGGGGGCGGATGAGGTGTTCGGCGGCTACGACCTGTTCAAGGAAGCCAAGATCCGCCGCTTCTGGGCGCGCCAGCCGGATTCGCGCATGCGTCCGCTGCTGCTTCAGCGTCTGTACGGCTATCTGGAAAACTCTCCGGTGCGCAATCCGGCCTTCGCCCAGTCCTTTTTCGGCCAGGGCATGGAACACCTGCAACGCCCGATCTTCGCGCACACCCCGCGCTGGGCCACGTCGCAGCGCGCGCTTGCGTTCCTGTCACCGGAACTGCGCGCCAGCGTCGGCGACTGGAATCCGCTGGATGCCTACGAGCGGACGCTGCCCGCTGAAATCTCGTCGTGGAGCGGCCTGGCGCGCGACCAGTACGTGGAAGCGAAGTCGCTGCTGGCGGGTTACCTGCTGTCCTCCCAGGGAGACCGGGTCGCCATGGCCAGTTCCATCGAAGGGCGCGTGCCCTACCTGGACCACCGGGTCATCGAGTTCGCCAATCGCCTCCCGGCCAGCTTCAAGATCCGCGGCATGACCGAAAAATACATCCTGCGCCGCGCGCTGTCTGACCTGCTGCCGCAGGAAATCCTGCAGCGGACCAAGCAACCCTATCGTGCGCCCGACAGCCAGAGCTTCTTCTTCGACGGGCAGCCGCTGGATTACGTGGCCGAGCTGATGGGCGCCGACAGCATCCGCGCCGCAGGTTATTTCGATCCGGTGTCGGTCGGCAGGCTGGTGGAGAAGTGCCGCCAGGGACGCGCCACCGGTTTCGCCGATAACCAGGCCTTCGTCGGGATTCTCTCGACGATGCTGGTGCATCGCGGACTCGACGACGGCCCACGCCGCGATGCAGGGGTCACGTGGCAGCGTAGTTCGACGGCGGACCGGACGGAACCGGCCCTTATCCACTGAGGCAGGCAAGGTGAAACCACAAGCATTGATATTCGACATCGGAATGTTCGACGGGTCGGACTCCCGCTACTTCCTGGACGAGGGCTACCGGGTGGTCGCGGTGGAAGCCAACCCGGAACTTGCCGAGAAAGCACGGCAAGAGTTCCAGGACGATATCGCCGGCGGCCGGTTGAGCGTACTCAACTTCGCGCTTGCGGACGAACCCGGAGAGATCGAACTGGTCCTGTGTGGCGACGACCTTGGCGCCAGCAGCATCTTCGGAGACAAGATCGCCCATCGCAATCCATCGGGGACCTGCACGGTGCCGACGATCACCTTCTCGCAACTGGTCGACAGGTTCGGCGTTCCCGACTACGTCAAGGTGGACATTGAAGGCGCGGATCGGCACTGCATCCTGGCGATGGGCCGGGACACCCGGCCGCGATACCTGTCGTTCGAGGCCGACCACGACCTGGAGGAGCTGATGGCGCACATGGCAGCCATCGGCTACCGCCAGTTCAAGCTGATCGGGCAATGCAGTTTCCTGGAGCTGGGCAACGAGCGCAGCCTTGGCTACCGATCCAGGCGCAAACTCATGCGCTGGCTGGGTTTCGACCAGCCCATGCGCGTACGCCGGGCCGGACGCTGGTTCAGGCTGATGCACAGCAGCGGTCCTGCGCCGTGGGCGAGCGATGGCCGCTGGTACAGCGCCGCTACGCTGCTGTCGAAATGGAACCATGCGCGGCGAAACGATCAGCTGAGCGGCTGGTACGACGTCCATGCGTGCTGACTCAGGCAGACGGTGATCGCATGCACTGGAGACTGAAAGGCCTGGTGCAGAAGACCCTGGGTGTCGTGCCCGGTGGCGAAGCGCTGCACTACCGGCTGCAACGGCGCTATGGCGGCCTGCAGAATTTCCGCAAGGAACTGGCGACCAAGGTGGAGGACTGGCAGATCATGGTCCGGCACCTGCGCGATGCGCGCATGCCCATCTCCGGCAGCCATTTCTTCGAGATCGGCACGGGCTGGTACCCGACGTTTCCGTTCGCCCTGTACCTGGCCGGTGCACGCCGGATCACCACGTACGATCTCAACCATCACCTGCAGGACGACCTGGTTCGGGCCGCGGTCCAGGAACTGGGCGGTTTTCTAAAGGCCATCGCCGAGGACGGCGGCAGTCAGCTGGCCGACGTGGAAGCACGTTACCGGAAGCTGGCCGCGGCAGTGGATGCAGGGGCGGACCTGGGCGAAGCCAGCGGTGGCACGATCCGCTATTCCGCGCCTGCCGACGCCACCGCCACCTCGCTTGCGGACGGCGAGGTGGACGTGGTGTTCTCCAACAGCGTGCTCGAGCACGTACCACCCGATGCGGTCACCGCGATGTACCGCGAATCGATGCGGGTGCTGCGCCCGGGCGGGGTGATGTTCCATTCGGTCAACTGCGGCGACCATTACGCCTATGTCGACCGCAAGGTGAACCAGCTCAACTACCTGCGCTATTCAGACCGCGCCTGGCGCTTCTGGAACAACACCTTCCTCTACCAGAATCGCCTGCGGGCGCATGTCTTCGTCGATGCGGCGCGCGAGGCCGGCTTCGCGATCGACCTGGACACCTCCAATACCCGGCCCGAGCGGCTGCAGCAGCTGAGGGACATGCGCGTACATCCGCAGTTCGCGCAGGTGCCGGCCGAGCAGCTGTGCATCACCACGGTGGATTTCATCGCCCGCAAGCCGGGTTAGGTATCCAAGCCGAAGCCGGACGCGGGTCCGCTGCGTGAGCGGCGTCGGTCGCGAGTGTTTTGTTTTTCGCGACTGATTCGCTGGACACAGGCTCGCGACTGACGTCGCTCCTACGTTTTGCCGGCAGGCGCAGGCACCGGATCCAGTCGCAACAGCTTTCCGTCATCGGCGTCGACCAGCAGCCATATCGCACCGTCGGGTCCTTCGCGCACGTCGCGGATGCGCTGGCCACGATCGCCAAGCAGGCGTTCCTCATGCACCACGCGGTCGCCGTCCAGACGCAGGCGGATCAGCTCGCTGGTCGCCAGCGCGCCCAGGAACAGGTCGCCACGCCACGCAGGAAACGCCTTGCCGCCGTAGAAGAGCATCCCGCTCAACCCCGGCGACTTGGGCCATGCATGATGTGGCGCTTCCATGCCGGGGGCGGTCCGCCCCACCGAACCTGGCACCGGCTGGCCGCTGTAATCCACTCCGTCGGTGATGACCGGCCAGCCGTAATTGCGCCCGGGCTCGGGAATGTTCAGTTCGTCGCCGCCCATCGGACCGTGTTCGCTGGTCCACAACCTGCGGGTCACCGGATGCAGTGCCGCGCCCTGCATGTTGCGATGGCCGTACGACCAGATTTCCGGTCGCGCGTCCTTGCGATCGACGAAGGGATTGTCCTTGGGAACCGCGCCGTCCGGCTGGATCCGCACCAGCTTGCCCTGCAGCTTGTCGAGCTGCTGCGCGGCTTCGGCCGCGACCCGGTTTTCGCCCTGGGTCACGAACAGGTGCCCGCTATCGTCGAACACCAGCCGCGCGCCGACGTGGGTGCCGGCGGAAAGCTTGGGCTCCTGGCGGTAGATCACCTCCACGTCCAGCAGCCGATCGTCCTGCAGGCGTCCGCGCGCGACCGCGGTGCCGCACAGGTTGCCGCGCAGATTGGGCTCGGCGAAGGCCAGATAGACCAGGCCATCGGTCGCGAAGCCGGGCGACAGGGCCACGTCGAGCAGTCCGGCCTGGCCTTCGACATACACCGCTGGCACGCCGGCGATCGGTGCCGACACCCGGCCATCGCGACCGATGCGGCGCAGGCGCCCGGGACGTTCGGTGACCAGCATGTCGCCGTCCGGCAGGAAAGCCAGCGACCACGGATGCTCCAGACCGGCGACAACTTCGGTAACGGTGAACGCGGCCTCCTCCGACGCGTACCGGGTCGGGACCGCACCGGCAACGGCATGCGGTTCGCGCTGGGGCGGTGGCGCATCGTGGCGCTGGCACGCAGCCAGCGCGGGCAGCAGAAGCAGGAAGGTCCATAGGTTGGAGGTACGCACGGCAAAGGCTCCGGAGGTACGCGGAATGCGAGGTTGTTCCGTGGAATGCTAACGCGCCGCATGGCCGCTGGCGGCCGTATTGGCCGTTAACCCAAGCCAGGGAGAACAGGGAAAGCAACACATGCTCCAGCGGCAGAAGATCAAGCGCTATCTGCTCGAGAACTTCCTGTTCTCGACGGACGACTCCGCGCTCGGGGACCAGGATTCGCTGATCCGCGGCGGCATCCTCGACTCGACCGGGATCCATGAACTGGTGCTCTTCATCGAAGAGGAGTTCCAGATCGTGGTCGCACCGGAGGAAATGACGCCGGCGAACTTCGACAGCATCGCAGCAGTGGATGCCTTCGTCGCGGGCAAGCGCATGCCGGTCGAGCAGCGGAATGCACTGCCTGCCTGACCGGGTCGCCGCAGCCGCCCGCGCGGCTCCGGACCGCATCGCCTTCGTCGATGGAGAAAGGCGGATCGGCTATGGCGAGTTCTGGCGCCAGTGCCACGCCTTTGCCGCGGCGCTGCGCGCACGCGGCCTGGGTCAGGGCGATCGCGTCGCGGTGCTGCTGCCGAACCGGATCGAGGCCGCGGTGGTGGTGTATGGATGCTGGCTCGCCGGTGGTATCGCGGTGCCGCTCAATGCGCAGGCCCGGGCACGCGATTTCGAGCCATGGCTACGGCACAGTGGCGCCAGCCATCTGGTGCATGAGGCAGGCAATGCCGATGTCGCCGCCGCGCTGGCGGCGCTCGATGCCCCGCCGGTGGCGTGGGCACTGCAACCCCACCAACCCATCCCGTGCGCGGTTGCCGGCGATCCGCATGAGCGCCCCGGAGTCGAGGAGACCGGAAAGCTCCAGCCCGCCATGCCGGCGCTGATCCTGTACACCTCGGGGACGACGGGAGCACCCAAGGGCGTGACCCTGAGCCACGGCAACCTGCTGGCCAATGCGCAAGCCGTGGTCGATTACCTGGCGCTCGAAGCCGGCGACAGCGTGCTCGGGCTGCTTCCGTTCTACTACGCCTACGGCGCATCGGTCCTGCACACCCACCTGCTGGCCGGTGCGCGGATGGTGCTGGCGCCCAACCTGCTGTTCCCGCACCTGCTGATGGAACTGGTGGCCAGCGAGCGCATCACGGGGCTGTCCGGCGTGCCCTCGACCTTCGCGCTGCTGCTCGACCGCGTGGAATTGTCGGGCTACGACCTGTCCTCGCTGCGCTACCTCACCCAGGCTGGGGGCGCCATGTCGCAGGCGTTGACCCGGCGCCTGCGCACCGCGTTGCCCGGGCCCAAACTGTTCGTGATGTACGGCCAGACCGAGGCCACATCGCGGCTGACCTGGCTTCCCCCGGAACGGCTCGACGACAAGCCCGGCTCGGTGGGCATTCCGCTGGACGGAGTCTCGCTACGCATCGTGCGCGAAGGCGGCGAGGAAGCCCCGATCGGGACGGAAGGCGAAGTGCATGTGCGCGGTCCCAACGTGATGCAGGGCTACTGGAACGCGCCGGAAGCAACGGCCGCCGTCCTGCACGATGGCTGGCTGCGCACCGGCGATCTCGGCCGTCTGGACGCCGACGGCTTCCTGTACCTGGCCGGCCGCCGCAGCGACATGATCAAGACCGGCGCGCACCGGGTGCACCCGTCCGATATCGAAGAGGTCATCGCCGAAGTCGCCGGCGTCGTCGACAGCGCCGTGGTCGGCATCGACGACGACACCCTCGGCCAGGTGGTCAAGGCCTTTGTGGTCATGGACCCTCCTCCGCGCGACGACGCGCTCGGCCGCACCGACATGGCCATCCGTGCGCACTGCCGCGCGCGCCTGGCGCCTTACAAGATCCCGCGCCACATCGAATTCGTCGACGCCCTGCCGCGCACCGCGTCGGGCAAGGTGCGTCGCGTCGCCCTCTCGCAACCCCAGGCCACCGCCGCATGACCCCACTTGAATCGAACACTCTCGACTGGACCGTCCTCGACCTCGACTACGCTCGCGAAGCCGACCACATCGCCGCACGCCTGCGCGAAGCGCTCGCCCGCGACCTGCACCGGCGCGGCCTGGTGGTGGCCATTTCCGGCGGCATCGACAGCTCGACCTGTGTCGCACTGGCGGTACGCGCGCTCGGGCCCGCCCGGGTCCTGGGTCTGATCCTGCCGGAGCGCGATTCCTCCGACGACAGCGCCGTGCGTGCAGGCCTGCTCGCCAGCCACCTGGGCATCCGCACCGAAACCGTGGACATCGCGCCCGCGCTCGAAGCCATCGGCTGCTACCGCGCCCGCGACGCAGCGGTCCGCAACGCCTTGCCCGAATACGGCCCCGGCTGGAAGTTCAAGATCGTGATCGACGGCGGCATCGAAGGCCGCATCAACCGGTTCCGGCTGGTGGCCGAAGCGCCCGACGGCGCGCCGCACGAACGCGACCTGGCATTGGCCGACTACCTGACCATCGTCGCCGCGACCAACTTCAAGCAGCGCATCCGCAAGACCCTGGAATACTTCCATGCCGACCGGCTGAACTACGCGGTGGTGGGCACGCCCAACCGGCTCGAGTACGACCAGGGCTTCTTCGTGAAGAACGGCGACGGATCGGCCGACGTCAAGCCGATCGCCCACCTGTACAAGTCGCAGGTCTATGCCATGGCGCGGCACCTGGGGTTGCCCGAACGGGTCTGCGCTGCCGTGCCGACGACCGACACCTACAGCCTGGCCCAGGGCCAGGACGAGTTCTACTTCGCCCTGCCCTACCGACAGATGGATCTCGCGCTGTGGGCGCTCAACCACGACGTGCCCGCAGCGTCGCTGGCGTTGGCGCTGGGCGTGGACGAGTTGCGGGCACAGGCGGTCTACGACGATATCCGCAACAAGCGCCGCACCACCCGCTACCTGCACCTGCCGCCGGTGCTGGTCGACGAAGTCGCCGAACTCGAGGCCGCCGCCTGATGAACGCACAGCTCGCCGCTCCAGCCTATGCGGCGCGCCAGGGCGACGTCGCGCGCGATCGCGACGCGGTGCTCTCGATCTGGCGCGGCAACCTCGGCGAAGACGCCCATATGCCGGCCAAGTACGCGTGGTTCTACCAGCAGGCCGATGCCGGTCCGCCGCTGCTCGAACTGCTGACCGCCGATGGCCTCGAAGTGGGTGCCTGCTCCGCTGGCCGCCGACGCATGCTGCGTGACGGCAAGCCGTTGCGCGCGGGCGTGCTGGTGGATCTGGCAGTCCTGCCCGAACACCGCTCGCTGGGGCCGGCCCTGATGTTGCAGCAGGGTCTGGCCGCCACCGCGCGCAATGAACTCGACCTGCTCTACGGCTTCCCAAATCCCAAGGCCGTGCCGGTGTTCAAACGCATCGGTTATCGCCCGCTCGGCGATCTGGTGCGCTACGTGCGGGTGCTGCGCCATGGCCGTTACTTCGCCCGCCGGCTTCCGCAATGGCTGGCATACCCGGCCGGAATGTTGGCCGACCTGTTCCTGCGGCTGCGCGATGCGCTGAGCCATCCGGACACGGCCCTGTTGCATGCGGACTGGAGCGAAAGCACCGATTCCCGGGTGCAGGCGCTCTGGGTCCGGTCGACCAAGCCTGACGGCATCGTCGCGGTGCGCGATCAGGCGCACCTGACCTGGAGGTTCGACCGGTCGCCGCAGCGGGGATTCCGCTTCCTGCTGCTGAGTGGCGCCGACGGTTCGCTGCTGGCATGGTTTGCGACCCGTCTGCAGGACGGCATCCTGCACGTGCACGATTACTGGTCGCTGCATGGCCCGGCCGTAGGCACCCGCCACATCGCCGCCCTGCTGCGTGCCGCCCGGGAAGCCGGCCACGCCGCCGTGTCGATCGAACTGGCGACCGCACCGATCTACCTCGCTCCCTGGCAGGAGCTCGGCTTTGTCGCACGCGGCAAGCGTCCGATCTTCGGGTGCTGGAGTGCGCAGACCGGCGGCGAGGTCCCCACTGCACTGCATTTCACGGCAGCGGACGAGGACGAGTAGCCGCGCAGCAGCTCCCGACCGGCGCAGCTCTCGACCGACCTGGCTCAGGCCAGGCTGCGGGTCGGGCGGCGGAACAGATACCAAGCGAGCCAGTCGCGACGGAAACGGCGATGCCGGTCGACCACCGTGTCGGTTTCGAATCCGGTACGCCCCAGCAACCAGCCCGGCCCCTGCCGGGTCGGGTTGAGCACAGGCACGCTGGTGAAGAGCAGTTCGTAACCGGCCTGGCGCGCGCGCGCAGCGATGTCCATGTCGAAGGCGCCATGCGGGAACGACATGGTGCGCGCGGGCTTTTCGCTGTCGCCGGGGGTTCCCGCCTGCAGCGAAGCAGCGAGCGAGGCACGGGCGCCGTCCAGTTCTACGTCCAGGTCTTCGGCCTGGGTCATCGGCACATGGGTCTTGCCGTGCAGTCCCAGCGCCACGCCGCCCGCGCGCAGGCGCTCGAGTTCATGCGCATCGACCATGTGCCGCAATCCGTCGTCCATCGCAGCTGCGAAGGGTGCGAGCAGACGGCTGCGGTCATCCCGGGGCAGGTCTTCGATCAGGGCGATCAGCTTGCGCAGACTTGCCAAGTCCTCGTTGCCTGCGGGCGTCCGCACGGAGCCACCAGCGCCATCGATGGACTCCAGCGCCGATGCAAGCTCCGCCACCCGCAGCGCCCCGCGACGCCACGCCGCGATCAGCTGCTCCTGCCAGAACGGCTGACGGCGGCCGACGGCATCGGCCACCACGAACATCAGCCCCGGCAGGCCTGCCCGCTGCAGTTCCGGCAATGCGTGGTCCACGTTGTCGGCCCAGCCATCGTCGAAGGTCAGCAGCAGGGCGCGCGGCGGCAGCCGGGAGTGGCCGGCGCGGGCGTCGAGGACCTGCTCGACGCTGACCACGTTGTAATGCCGGTGCACGAAGCCGATCACCTGCGCGAACACCTCGCGCGGCAGGGTGTAGTCGGGATCGCAGGTGGCCCAGCGCGGATCGTCCGCGCTCAGCGTGCGGTGGAACATCACGACCGTTAGAGTGTCCGTATTGCGTATACGGTGGTACAGCGGGAGTGCTCCACTCGCGTACAGAAACCGACGGGTGAGATCCTTCAGCATGGCGCGGACATTCCTGGTTTCAACGATCATACCAACGTACAACCGCGTCGATCTGGTCCAGCGCGCGATCGATTCGGCGCTGGCGCAGACCCGTCCGGTCGACGAGATCGTCGTGGTCGATGATGGCTCCACCGACGGAACCGGAGACGTGCTGCGCAGCCGTTACGGCGACGCGATCCAGTACCACTGGCAGGCGAATACAGGCGTATCCGCCGCGCGAAACCGCGGCATGGCGTTGGCGCGCGGCGACTATTTCGCCCTGCTCGACAGCGACGACATCTGGCTGCCCGACAAGACCCGGGTGCAGGCCGCCTTCCTGGACGCGCACCCGCACATCGGCATGGTGTTGTGCGACGTGGCGCGGGTGGACGCCGACGGCGCGCCGATCGATGTCTTCCGCCGGCGCGACGCGATTCCGCGCGACGGCTGGGTGCTCGCCGATGTGCTGATGAACCCTGCGCTGGCGCCCGCCTCCGCCATGTTCCGGCGCGAGGTCTACGCGCAAACCGGTGGCTTCGACACTACCCTGCGCACGGCCGAGGATATCGATTTCCATCTGCGCGTCGCCCGGCAATGGCAGATCGGCGTGGTCGAAACCACCCTGGTCGAGGCGATGCGCGGGCACGATGGGTTGTCGGCGGAGCCGGGCACGTACGACGACTACGTGCGCGTGGTCGAACGCGCGGTAGCCGATTGCGCAGGCGTGGTCGACGATGCGGTCCGCAACCGGGCGCTGGCCGCGACCTACGCCCGCAACGCGCGCGGCATGCTCATCGGCAGGCGCTGGGCCGACGCGTGGCGCCTGGCCCGGCGCGCCTGGACGGTGGCGCCGGACGCGGGAGCTCGGCGCGAGCTGCTGGGGCTGGCCGCATTCGCGGCGCGTCGCGCCGCCGCCACGGCCATGGGCCGCTGAGCGGCGCCGCGCCTCAGCGCGCACCGCGACCGAAGAGTACGACTTCGACCGTCTGCAGCAGGATCATCAGGTCGAATACCAACCCGTGGTTCTTGACGTAGAACAGGTCGAACTTGAGCTTCTCGTCCGCATCGCGGACGGACGCGCCGTAGGGATAGCGCAGCTGCGCCCAGCCGGTGAGTCCGGGCTTCACCGAATGCCTTACGCCGTAGTAGCGGATCTCCCCGCTGAGCATGTCGACAAAATGCGGGCGTTCCGGGCGCGGGCCGACGAAGCTCATGTCGCCGCGCAGCACCGAGAACAGCTGCGGCAGTTCGTCCAGGCGGGTCTTGCGGATCAGGCGACCCACGCGCGTGCTGCGGTTGTCGTCGCGGCTGGCCCAGCGTGCGACCCCGTCGACCTCGGCGTCCACGCGCATGCTGCGGAACTTGACGATTTCGAAATGGCGCCCGCGCTCGCCGACCCGGATCTGCCGGTACAGTATCGGGCCGCCCGACTCGAGCCAGACCGCCAGCGCGGTCAGCAGCATCAGCGGCGAAGTCAGGATGAGGATCGTCGATGCCGCCACCAGGTCGAATGCGCGCTTGCTCAGACGGCGCGGCAGCGAGTAATCGAACCCGCCGGACAACACCAGCCATGACGGGTCCACGATGCTCATCTGCACCATGCCGGCCTCGCGTTCGAAGAACGTGGACAGGTCGGTGACCGCCATGCCCCGCTGCACGCACTGCAGCATGTCTTCCATCGGCATGCCGCCGCGTCGCTCATCGGGCGCCATCAGCACCTCGTCGATGCCGAGCCGGTCGGCCAGAGCGAACAGCCCTTCTTCGGGCGGCACGATCAGGCATGCGCTGTCGACGGCCACCGCCTGACCCGGAGCCGGCACGAAACCGACCAGGACGAACGACCGGCGGTCCGACGCCCGCCGCAGCTGGGTATTGATCAGGTTCGCGTTCTTGCCCGCGCCGTAGACCAGGATCCGCTTCTTGAGCACGTCGATGTGCAGCACGTGCAAGGCCAGCATCCGCAGCAGCACGATCGCCAGCAACGAGATGCCGAGCGAAATCGCCAGCACGCCGCGACCGATGTAGGCCTGCGGCACCAGGTAATAGATGACCACCAGCATCACGCCGCCGGTGACGAAGGACAGCAGCAGGCGCAGCACGAAATCCATGCGCCGATGGCGCACATGGACCTGGTACAGGCCGAAGGCGGTCATCGCGCCAGTCAGGCACAGGGCGATCAGCACCGCGCGCGGCGGTGCCTGCTCCAGGTAGATCAGGCGATCGTGCTCATCGCCGTGGAAGCGCAGCCATGCGGCGGCCACCACGGACAGGATGACGAGCACCAGCTCGATCAGCCAAAGCGCGCGGATGGCCAGGGCCTTGCGGCTCGAGCGTGAACGTTTCACGCCCCTACCCCTGCGGCGGTGGTTCCCACTGGCACGTCAACCCCCTGATTGTTCGTTCGATCGCCGTCGGCGCCGCAGATGGCACGGCGTTGTCAGCCCATTTGAACGCGGCGTGCAGGTCGCACCGGCCAGGGAACCGCGAATAGCCCGCCGGCTACGCTCCGGAAGGTGGGCGGCTCCGCACGCCGCGCTTGCCGGCGATGGCCCGGCTCCTGGCGTCGCGCAGGCGATCGAGCTTTTCCTTCAGCCTCTGCTCGAGGCCGGCGTCGACCGGCTCGTAATAGATGCGTTCGCCCATGGCTTCGGGAAAGCCGGTCTGGTCGAGGGCAACGCCGCCTGCCACGTCGTGGTCGTACTGGTAGCCCTGCCCGTAGCCGAGGCGCTTCATGAGCCCGGTCGGCGCATTGCGGATATGCATCGGCACCGGCTGGGTGCCGAACTCGGCGACATCGCGCCAGGCTGCGCCATAGGCGGCATAGGCTGCATTGGATTTGGCGGTGCTGGCCAGGTAAATGACGACCTGGGCCAGCGCCAGGTCGCCTTCCGGCGAGCCGAGGCGGTCGTAGGCGTCCCAGGCTTCGATGGCCATCTGCAGCGCACGTGGATCGGCCAGGCCGATATCCTCCACGGCCATGCGCGTAAGCCGGCGCGCCAGGTAGACCGGATCGCAGCCACCGTCCAGCATGCGCGCGAACCAGTACAGGGCGGCATCCGGGTTGGAACTGCGGATGCATTTGTGCAGGGCGGAGATCTGGTCGTAGAACTGTTCACCGCCCTTGTCGAAACGGCGGGTGCGATCGGCCAGCACCTGCAGCAGGGTCTGCTCGGTGATCTCGCCGCCGGCATCGGTGGCATTTCCTTCGGCAAGTTCCGCGGCGATCTCGAGCAGGGTCAGCGCGCGGCGCACGTCGCCATCGGCGGCCTGCGCGATCTGGCCCAGCAAGGCCGGATCGATCCGCAGGCCACGTTCGCCCAGCCCGCGTTCCCGGTCCTGCAGCGCGTGTTCCAGCGCCACGACGATGTCATCGACCGAGACGCCTTCCATGACGTGCACGCGGCACCGCGACAGCAGGGCCGAATTCAGTTCGAACGAGGGATTTTCGGTGGTGGCGCCAACGAAAATGATCGTGCCGCGCTCGATATGCGGCAGGAACGCATCCTGCTGCGCCTTGTTGAAGCGATGCACCTCGTCGACGAAGAGCACCGTGCGCCGGCCGCCGGCAAACCGGTGCCCGGCCTCGGCCAGGACCTGGCGCACCTCAGGCAATCCCGAAAGCACGGCCGAGATCGCATGGAATTCGGCATCCGCATACTTCGCCAGCAGCAGCGCGAGCGTGGTCTTGCCGCAGCCTGGCGGCCCCCATAGCACCATCGAATGCACATGGCCGGCTTCGATCGAACGTCGCAGCGCGGACCCGGGCGCCAGCAGACGGCGCTGCCCCACCATTTCGTCGAGCGTACGCGGGCGGATGCGTTCGGCCAGCGGGCGCAGGGAGTCGTCGCGCACGCTAAGCAGGTCCGGAGCAGGCTGGGAACGAGGTTTTGGCACGGCCGGAGATCTGGGTTCCAGGCCGCACGATAGCAAGCCACCGCGCCGTTCCGGCGCGCAGCAGCCCTGCCATTAGCCTCCCGCGGATGCCAGGCTGGTGCTAGCCGGGGCGACGCCCAGTTCGTAATTCACCTGCAACCAGGTGTCCTGGCCGCGGTCGTACAGCGCCTCGACCCGGGTCGGCGTGCTGCCGTCCGGCCCGAAGTCGGCGAGACCGCTGGCCCGGATACGGACGTAGCGTGCATCGCTCTCGAAGCTCTGGATCGAGTCGAACTGCAGCCACACGCGCTTGCCGCCCAGTTCCTTGCTCAGGGTCGAGGCGATGCGCTCGTCGAGCTCGCCGATCAGCGTCGCGTCGTTGGGCACGCTGTGTTCGCGGGCACCGAACCTGCTGATGGTGATGGCCGGATAGCCCGCATTCGACGAAAGCACGTCGTAGACAGTGCGATAGTTGAAGGTGATCGAGGCCCCCGAGCCCTCCACGCCGACCGTGCCCTGACCACTCACCATGCGTTCGCGCGCACCCGACACCTGCACGTCGTAGCTGTCGATGTTCACCGAGATCGGCTTGCCGTCGAACTGATCGGTCAACGCGACAACCACGACCGAAGCCACCGCATCTTCGAGGCTTCCCTGCGCCGCTACCCCGGGCGGCGACGGGGTGGGATGGACCTCGGGCGACGGCAGACCGGCCATTTGCCCCGATGCGCCTGCGTTCCGGTTAGCGAAGGCCGGCATCGCCACGCACGGAAGCAACAGCAGCATGGCGCAAGCCAACCGCAAGTGAACTCGGGAGTATCGGCAACGGTGCATCAGCGCTCTGCTTCAATCCATCTGTACATCCAGAACGCGGAGCCTGTGGGCTTCCGGCCGCGCAACCTGCACGCCTCCATTCAGGGAGCGGGTGTCGCGGCGTCCGCTGCGCGTTCGGCACCGGTGGACAGCTCGTAGGCCATCCGCAGCCAGGCATCCGACTTTCCGTCGTACAGCGCATCGACGCTGAACGGGGCGCTGCCTTCCTCGAAATTGACTGCGCCGACGCCTTCCACCCGCGTGTACCGCTTGCCCACCCGGGTCCGCGTCACCCGGTCCAGGCGCAGCCGCACGGGTTGCTGGACGAATTCAGCCTGCACCCGTCGTGTGGCCTGATCCTGGAGCGCACGCCCCAGCGCCGAACCCACCTGAATCTCCTCGCCCGCTCCGTCGTCGCCGAGAACGAGCTCCTGTTGGGGGACGCTCGCGGTCCTGCTGTCGTACAGCGCCTTGAAACGCATGGGCAGCCAGTCGTCGTCATCGCCGATGCGCAGCCGCCCTTCGCCCGACAGGATCGAGTCGATCAGGTTGGCGGGATCGACCTGCATCCGGTCGAGCTTGACTTCGACCTTGCGTTCGCCGAACTGGGTCGAAATCGCCCCGATCAACGCGGCAGCCACCGCGGCATCGATCGTCTGCGCCGCCTCGACGCGCGATTCGGGCGCTGCATCCAGCGCTCTGCCTTCGATGGCACGGGTTGGAGGAGCGGCGAACGCCGAATGGGTTGCCAGCAGCAGCGCAGCTATGAGGGCAACGAAGGACTTGCAGCAGGATGCGCGATCGGTCATCGCGCAATCCTTGGGGCTGCCGGGTGCACGAGGCGTGAGCCCACGCCGCGAGATTCAGGATCCAGGACGGCGTACACAGCCTCCCGGAACGCGATCAGCCTTCGCCGACCACATCCACGCCCTTGGCCGGAACGTAGGTGAAGGTCCCCTTGGCGAAGCCGGGATTGCGCTTCCAGCCCTTGAAGACGATCTCGGTACGCTGGCCGAGCGCATCGACCACGGTCATCTTCTGCAGCCCGCCCTTGCCGAATCCGAGCCTGGCGGAGCGAAACCCGCCGTCCTCGCCCTGGCGCGGGGCGAGCTGCAGCCATTCCAGGCCGTCGGCGGTACCCGCTTCGGTGACGGTGAAGTCGCGCTCGAGCTTGGCCGGGTCGATCAGCGCGGTGAGCGGACTGTTCTGCTCCTCCGCACCCTGGGCACGCTTGGTCGCCTGCTGCAGATCCGGCTCGTAGACCCAGACGTGACGGCCATCGGCGACGATCAGCTGCGGATACGGCTGCACGTATTCCCAGCGGAACAGGCGCGGCGCGGACAGGGCGACGCGCCCACTCGAGTTTTCCTTCCTGCGGCCGTTCTGGTCGAAAACCTGCTGGCTGAACTCCCCGTCCAGGCCCTTCAGGCCCTTGGTGAAGGCGGCCAGATCGTCGCGGGCGCCTGCGTGCACCGGGCCTGCGAGCAGCAGTGCGGCAGCAAGGGTGGCGATGGCGGTTTTCATGCGGAACTCCGGAACATGATCGAACTGGCGGAAAGTGTGGCCATTCAAAGCTGAATGCGTACGCACGGCGCCGCCCCAGGCCTGAACCGCGCGAAACGCGGACCCGCCCGACTCAGTGCGCCGGCGGCGGTGGCGCCAGGACGCTGCGGTCGCCGTTGTGTTCGGGTGGCGACACCACGCCGGCCGCTTCCATGGCTTCGATCAGCCGCGCCGCCCGGTTGTAGCCGATCTTCAGGCGGCGCTGTACACCGGAGATCGAGGCGCGCCGGGTTTCGGTCACGATCCGCACCGCCTCGTCGTACAGCGGGTCGGATTCGTCGCCACCGCTCGAGCTGCTTTCGGGCAGGCCGGTCGCACCGACCACGATCCCCTCGCCCATCGACTGCACTTCCTCGAGCACCCCGTCGATGTAATCCGGACCGCTGCTGCTCTGTCTGAGGTGCTCGACCACGCGATGCACCTCTTCGTCGCTGACGAAGGCGCCGTGGATGCGTTCGGGCATCGCCGTGCCTGGCGGCAGGTAGAGCATGTCGCCATGCCCAAGCAGGGTTTCGGCGCCGGACTGGTCGAGGATCGTGCGCGAGTCGATCTTGCTGGAGACCTGGAACGCGATGCGGGTGGGGATGTTGGCCTTGATCAGGCCGGTGATGACGTCCACCGACGGACGCTGCGTGGCCAGGATCAGATGGATGCCGGCCGCACGCGCCTTCTGCGCCAGACGTGCGATGAGTTCTTCGACCTTCTTGCCGACGATCATCATCATGTCGGCGAATTCGTCGATGAACACCACGATGTACGGCAGCGTCTGCAGCTGCGGCGGCGCCTCGTTCAATTCCGGATTGGGCTTGAACAGCGGATCCAGCAACGGCTGGCCGGCGTCCTGCGCGTCCTTGACCTTCTTGTTGAAGCCGGCCAGGTTGCGCACCCCGACCGCGCTCATCAGCTTGTAGCGACGCTCCATTTCCGCCACGCACCAGCGCAGGCCGTTGGCGGCCTCCTTCATGTCGGTGACGACCGGCGCGAGCAGGTGCGGAATGCCCTGATAGACCGAAAGTTCCAGCATCTTCGGATCGATCATCAGCATGCGCACGTCGGCCGGGCTGGCCTTGTACAGCAGGCTCAGCACCATCGCGTTGACCGCGACCGACTTGCCCGAACCGGTGGTACCTGCGACCAGCAGGTGCGGCATGCGTCCCAGGTCGGCGACGGTGGGACGCCCGGCGATGTCCTTGCCCAGGGCCAGGGTCAGCGGGCTGCCGGACTTGTCGTATTCCTTCGAACGCAGCAGCTCGCTGAGATAGATCATCTCGCGGTGCGTATTGGGCGTTTCCAGACCGATCACCGACTTGCCCGGGATCACATCGACCACGCGCACCGATTTCACCGACAGACCGCGCGCGATGTCCTTGTCCAGCGAGGAAATCTGGCTGACCTTGATGCCAGGCGCGGGCTGTACCTCGAAGCGGGTGATCACCGGGCCGGGATAGGCACCGACCACCTCGGCGTCGATGCGGAAGTCCTTGAGCTTGAACTCGATCTGGCGCGACAGCGTTTCCAGGGTGTCCTCGTCGTAACCCTTGGTCTGTGGCTTGGGATCGTCGAGCAGGGCCAATGGCGGAATGCCGGATCCATCGCCGACGTGGAACAGCGGGATCTGTTGCTCGCGCTTGGCGCGGTCGCTTTTTTCGACCGCAGCAGGCGCGGGTGGTTCGATCCGGACCGGGGCACGTCGCGCGCGCAGCTCGGTTTCGACCTTGCGCGACTCCTCGCGTTCCACCCGCATCTCGCGGGCTTCCATCCGTTCCACCGCCTGCTGGGTGCCGCGGCGGAACAGCGCCGGCAGCTTCCACACCCATTGCCCGATCCGGTCCATGACCGTGAACCAGGACAGCCCTGTCGCCAGCGTCACCGACACCAGCAGCAGCGCCAGCAGGAACAGATTGCCCCCGACCGGGCCGAAGGCGGCATACAGCGACTTGCCCACCAGCCTGCCGAGGATTCCGCCCGCGCCTGAGGACAGGTCCTCCGCAGCGCCGATCCGCAGGTAAAGCAGGCCGGTCGCGGACACCAGGAAGCCGACGATCCCCACCAGGCGCAGCGCCGGACCCAGGTCGGCATCCCCGTCGCCGTCGCTGTCCATGCCGAACAGCGCGATCCAGGCCACGACGCCCAGCATCACCGGCAGCAGATACGCCACATAGCCGGTCAGGCTGAGCAACACGTCCGCCAGCCAGGCCCCGACCCGCCCGCCCCAGTTCTGCAGGGGCGCGGTGATGCTGCCCGAGTGCGACCAGCCCGGATCGGAGGGCGCGTACGTGAGCAGACTGGCGAGCATGTACAGCAGCAGCGGTGCGATCAGGATCATCGCGATGTCGCGCAACAGCCGTTGCCGGCGCGGATTTGGCGCCCGCGGTGGCGACGCCGCATTTTTCGCGGCGGCGCGCCTGCGCGGGGGTGCGGCTTCTGAGAGCGGGCGTGCCACCGTGTGCGTTTACCTGAAGAAAATCCCCTAGAGCATTGATCTTACTTCAAAGTTTCATGTCCTGCAGCGCCGGGTGCACGAGCTTGCCGGCTTCGACGTTGATCCCCTTCACCAGCGCGGCGTTGTCGCGCCAGCTGCCGCTGGCCAGCTTGTTCACCCAGGGCAGGATCGCGGCGCAGATCGCCTGGGAACTGGTCTGCGGCACGGCGCCAGGCATGTTGGTGACGCAGAAGTGGGTAACCCCCTCTTCCACGTAGGTTGGTTCCTTCCAGGTGGTCGGACGCGAAGTCTCAAAGCAGCCGCCCTGGTCGATGGAGATGTCCACCAGCACGCTGCCGTCCTCCATGTCTTCCATCATCTGCCGGGTGATCACGTGCGGGGCGACCGCGCCGGTCACCAGCACCGCGCCGATGACCAGGTCGGCCGCTGCGACTTCTTTCGCCACCAGGTCGTCGTACGGATACAGCGCGGTGACGTTGTTGCCCAGCCGCATCATCGCTTCCATGCGGTCCTGGCGCTTCTCGAACACCACCACGTTGGAACCGCCGGCGGCGGCCAGCGCGGCGGAGGCGCCGCCAGCCATGCCGGCGCCGAACACCACCACCTTGCCGCGCTCTGTCGAAGGCAGACCGCCGAGCAGCTTGCCCTTCCCACCCATGGGCTGGTGCAGGTAGTGGGTGCCGACCTGCACGGCAATCTTGCCGGCGATCACCGACATCGGCGCCAGCAGCGGCAGCTCACCATTCTCGAGTTCGACGGTTTCGAAAGCCACGCCGGTCAGGCCGATATCGAGCAGGCGTTTGGTCAGCGCAGGCTCCGGCGCCAGATGCAGATAGCAGAACAACAGGTGGTCCTTGCGCAGCAGCGCAAGATCGCCTGCGATTGGCTCCTTCACCTTGACGATCAGTTCGCCCTTTTCGTACAGGGCCGCCGCGTCCGGCGCGATATGGACGCCAAGGCGGCTGTATTGCTCGTCCTTGAACCCGGATTTGATCCCCGCGTCCTTCTCGATCCAGACCTCATGACCGCGTTTGACCAGATCGCCAGCGGCCTCGGGAACGAGCGCAACGCGCCCCTCGAGGGTCTTGGTTTCCTTCGGCACACCGATCCGCATCTGGCGGTTCTCCGTTTGCGGCCGGTCGTACGCGATTCGCGCGCGCCGGCTTGTTTGGTCTATGGGTTGTTGAATTGCGCCTGCGCGCCTTGTGCTGACCGGGTAGCGCCGCCAAGCTATGCGCCTGACGGCGCGGCCCGATCGCGCATCCGATCCCTACACGATTATCCCACATGACCTCTTCCAAGCATTGCCGTCTGCTGATCCTCGGTTCCGGCCCCGCGGGCTGGACCGCCGCCGTTTACGCCGCGCGCGCCAACCTCAAGCCCGTGGTCGTGACCGGCCTGCAGATGGGTGGCCAGCTGATGACCACCACCGAAGTGGACAACTGGCCGGGCGACGCGCACGGGCTGCAGGGCCCGGACCTGATGACGCGTATGCAGGCGCATGCCGAGCGCTTCGAGACCGAGACGATCTTCGACCACATCCATACCGCCGACCTGTCGCAGCGCCCGTTCCGGCTCAAGGGCGACAACGGCGAATACACCGCCGATGCGGTCATCATCGCTACCGGCGCCACGGCCAAATACCTGGGACTGGAGTCGGAGGAGAAGTTCAAGGGCCGTGGCGTGTCGGCATGCGCCACCTGCGACGGCTTCTTCTTCAAGGACATGGATGTGGCAGTGGTCGGTGGCGGCAATACCGCGGTAGAGGAGGCGTTGTACCTGTCCAACATCGCGCGCAAGGTGTACTTGGTACATCGTCGCGACACCCTGCGTGCGGAGAAGATCATGCAGGACAAGCTGCAGGCCAAGATCCAGACCGGGAAGATCGAGCCGGTCTGGCACCACGTGGTCGACGAGGTGCTGGGCAACGATGCCGGCGTCACCGGGCTACGCCTTAAGTCGGTGCAGGACGACAGCACTCGCGAGATCGACGTGCACGGCTTCTTCGTGGCCATCGGCCACACTCCGAACACCAGCCTGTTCGAAGGCCAGCTGGCCATGAACAACGGCTACATCGAGATCCGCTCGGGCCTGTCCGGGCACGCAACGGAGACTTCGGTGCGCGGCGTCTTCGCCGCAGGCGACGTGGCCGACCAGCATTACCGTCAGGCCATCACTTCGGCTGGGTTCGGCTGCATGGCGGCGCTGGATGCGGAGAAGTTCCTGGACAAGAGTGAGTAACCGGGCCGCCGGGCTGGCTTGAATGGCAGTCCGTGCGACTACGAACGCACGGCCATGAATGTCCCCATGCAGCAGTCCGTACGCTTGTTCGAATCGCTTTGCTCTGTCCCGGCTCAAGCCTGGGACGCCCTGCACGACGGCCGCAACCCCTTCGTGACACACGCCTTCCTCTCAGGTTTGGAGGAGCACGGTTGCCTGCGCGACGACTGGGGTTGGAGCCCGCAGCACCTGACCCTTTGGGAAGGCGGGGAGCTGGTCGCCGCAGCACCGGGATATGTCAAGACAAACTCGCATGGCGAATTCGTCTTCGACCACGCCTGGGCACGTGCGTACGAACGCTACGGGCGGGCCTACTTTCCGAAATTCCTCTGCGCCGTGCCGTATTCGCCGGTGACCGGGCCCCGGCTACTGGCACGTCGCATGGAGCACAGCCGCGCCCTGCTCAACGCGATGTCGGACCTGACCCGCACCGCCGGCCTGTCCTCCGCCCACGTCAACTTCCACACCGAAGGCGAGGAACCTGCGTTTCCGGCCGGATGGCTCCGCCGTCTCGACGTGCAGTACCACTGGCGCAATGACGCCGGCTGGACCACGTTCGAGGAATTCCTGGGGGCGATGGACCACAAGCATCGCAAGAACATCCGCCAGGAACGAACGAAGGTCGCCAGGGCCGGCGTGACGTTCCGGATCGTACACGGCGACGAAGCCAGCGAGGACGACCTGGCGACGATGTTCGGGTTCTACTTGCAGACCTTCGCCGAATACGGCAACTCGCCTGCCCTGACCCTGGAATTCATCCGCCACCTCGCGCGCGAGATGCCGCGTTCGCTGGTCGTCTTCCTGGCCGAGCAAGATGGCGCGGCCATCGCCGGCGCGCTGTGTCTGCGCGGCGGGGAAACGCTGTACGGCCGCTATTGGGGCGCTGCGACGCAGCTACCGGGTCTGCATTTCGAAGCCTGCTACTACCAGGGCATCGATTACTGCCTGCGGGAAGGCCTGCGGGGGTTCGAGCCCGGAGCGCAGGGCCAGCACAAGATCGCGCGCGGGTTTCTGCCGACCTTCGTACGCAGCCGGCATTTCATCGCCGACCCGGTGTTTGCCGAAGCCCTGGGACGATGGTGCACGGAGGAAGCCGAATCGGTGCGTGGTTACGCCGCGTTGCTGGAAACGCATTCGCCGTTTCGGTCACCACCGTAGGAGCGACGTCGGCCGCGACCTTCCCGCCTCCGGAAGATAAAAGCTCGCGGCTGACGCCGCTCCTACAATGTGGCGGTGCGCACTCCGGTTACCCTGCTCGACCCCGATCCGGACGCTCCGTTCCCACCGGTGGGGATGGCCCTGTCCGAACCCAACGGATTGCTGGCGATCGGCGGCGATCTTTCGCCAGCGCGTCTGCTCAACGCCTATCGCCACGGAATCTTTCCCTGGTTCTCGGCTGGACAGCCGATCCTGTGGTGGAGCCCCGACCCACGGATGCTGTTCCGGACCGATGCTGTGCACCTGACCTCCCGGGTAAGGCGCGAACTGCGCCGATCGGGCTGGGTCGCACGCGCGGATACCGCGTTCGATGCGGTCATCGCGGCCTGCGCGCTATCGCCCAGGCGGGGCCAGAACGGCACCTGGATCACCGACGCCATGCTCGCCGCCTACGCCAGGTTGCACCAACTGGGCCATGCGCATTCGGTCGAGGTGTTCGACGGTCGGGCGCTCGTCGGTGGGATCTATGGGGTCGCCGTCGGGCGCATGTTCTTCGGCGAGAGCATGTTCAGCGCCAGATCTGCCGGGTCCAAGGCGGCCTTGGCCGCCCTCGCCTACCGGCTGCGGGAATGGGGATGGCCATTGATCGATGCGCAGGTGGAAAGCGCGCACTTGCGGTCTCTTGGCGCCGACGTCTGGCCACGAGACGCCTTCATGGGCGCCATCTCGCCTCTATGCAACGCGCCCATCCCGCCAGACGCCTGGACCGAGGCATTCGGCCGGCTGCCGCTCCGGGATCTCGCCGGCTGAACCGCGGTTTTGCCCCTGGTCCCCCGCGCGTGTCAGAATGCGCGACTTTCCGGCGCCCTGCGCCAGCTTCACCACCAGGACCACATGGCGAAAGACGACGTCATCGAATTCGAAGGCACGATCTCAGAAACACTTCCGAACACCATGTTCCGGGTGAAGCTGGAGAACGGCCACGAGATCATCGCGCATATCTCCGGACGCATGCGCAAGAACTACATCCGGATCCTCACCGGCGACAAGGTCAAGGTGGAGATGACGCCTTACGACCTGACCAAGGGACGGATCACCTACCGGATGAAGTGATCCATCCGGGCAAGCGAAGGGCGGCCAGCGGCCGCCCTTTTTTGTCGCCTGCCGGCAGCTACACCGTCACCGGGAGCAGCTTTTCCGGCTCGGCCTGCACGTCGACCACCAGATCGCCGTCCTTGACGTCGACATTCACCCGGCCACCGCCGACCAGCTTGCCGAACAGCAGTTCGTCGGCCAGCGGGCGCTTGATCCGCTCCTGGATGATCCGGGCCATCGGGCGCGCGCCCATCAGCGGATCGAAGCCGTGCTGGGCCAGCCAGTCGCGCGCATCCGGCGTCGCCGAAAGGGTCACGTTCTTCTCGTGCAGCTGGGCTTCCAGCTCGATCAGGAATTTGTCGACCACGCGCAGGATGTGCTCCATGCCAAGCGCCTGGAACTGCACGATCGCATCCAGCCGGTTGCGGAATTCCGGGGTGAAGCCCTTGCGGATCACTTCCATCGCGTCGGTGCTGTGGTCCTGCTTGGTGAAGCCGATGGTACGCCGCGCCGCCTGCGCCGCGCCGGCGTTGGTGGTCATCACCAAGATCACGTTCTTGAAGTTCGCCTCGCGCCCGTTGGTATCGGTCAGCACGCCGCGATCCATGACCTGCAACAGGATATTGAAGATGTCCGGATGCGCCTTCTCGACCTCGTCGAGCAGCAATACGCAATGCGGAGTCTTGACGATCTTCTCGGTGAGCAGGCCGCCCTGGTCGAAACCGACATAACCTGGAGGCGCACCGATCAGACGGCTGACCGAATGCGGCTCCATGTATTCGCTCATGTCGAAGCGCACCAGCTCGATCCCGAGCTGCAGCGCGAGCTGCCGCGTGACCTCGGTCTTGCCCACGCCGGTGGGACCGGCGAACAGGAAGTTGCCGATCGGCTTGTCCGGATTGGCCAGGCCCGAACGGGCCAGCTTGATGGCCGACGTCAGGGTCTCGATGGCCGGATCCTGGCCGAAGATCACCATCTTCAGGTTGCGCTCCAGATGCTGCAGCACGTCCTTGTCCGAGGCGCTCACCTGCTTGGCGGGAATCCGCGCCATCTTGGCAACGATGGTTTCGATCTCCTCCACGTCGATGACCGCCTTGCGCGCCTCCAGCGCGAGCAGGCGCTGACGCGCGCCGGCCTCATCGATCACGTCGATC
Source organism: Lysobacter sp. M15 (assembly GCF_022662515.1). Taxonomy (NCBI): domain Bacteria; kingdom Pseudomonadati; phylum Pseudomonadota; class Gammaproteobacteria; order Lysobacterales; family Lysobacteraceae; genus Lysobacter; species Lysobacter sp. M15. The sequence goes on from NZ_JAKPBV010000005.1 coordinate 260,964, forward strand.
GCCTTGTCAGGCAGCAGTCGGTCGCCGATGTGCTTGACCGACAGGTCCACGGCCGCCTTGATCGCATCGTCCGCATAGCTGACGCCGTGGTGCTGCTCGTACTTCGGCTTCAGGCCCTGCAGGATCTCGATCGCCTCGCCGACCGTGGGTTCGACGATGTCGATTTTCTGGAAACGCCGCGCCAGCGCACGGTCCTTCTCGAATACGCCCCGGTATTCCTGGAAGGTGGTCGATCCGATGCAGCGCAGGTCGCCCGATGCCAGCGCAGGCTTGATCAGGTTGGAAGCGTCCATCGTGCCGCCGCTGGCCGAGCCGGCGCCGATGATGGTGTGGATCTCGTCGATGAACAGCACGGCGCCCGGGATCTTCTTGAGCGCGGCCAGCACCGCCTTCAGGCGCTTCTCGAAGTCGCCACGGTACTTGGTGCCGGCGACCAGCGCGCCCAGGTCGAGGGCGTAGATGGTGGCGTCCTGCAGCACCTCGGGCACCTCGCCGTCGACGATACGCTTGGCCAGGCCCTCGGCCAGCGCGGTCTTGCCCACGCCCGCCTCGCCCACGTAGAGCGGATTGTTCTTGCGCCTGCGGCACAGCACCTGGATGGTGCGCTCGACCTCGTCGGCGCGGCCCACCAGGGGATCGATCTTGCCCTCGCGCGCCATCTGGTTGAGGTCGCTGGCGTATTCCGCCAGGGCGTCACCCTTGTGCTCGCCCTCGCCGGCTTCGGCCTTGCCCTCGCCGGTCAACGGCTGCGGGTCGTCCTCGCCGCCGTGCTTGGCGATGCCGTGCGAGATGTAATTGACCACGTCCAGGCGATGGATGTCCTGCTGCCCGAGGATGTACACCGCGTGCGAATCCTTCTCGCCGAAGATCGCCACCAGCACGTTGGCGCCGGTGACCTCCTTCTTGCCCGATGACTGCACGTGATACACGGCGCGCTGGAGCACGCGCTGGAAACCCAGCGTCGGCTGGGTATCGCGGTCGTCGTCGCCCAGACGCGCGACCGAGGCCTCGATCGCCGCCTCCAGGTCGGACCGCAGACGCGGGAAATCGGCATGGCAGGCCTTGAGCACCGACTCGGCCGAAGGGTTGTCGAGCAGCGACAGCAGCAGGTGTTCGACCGTCATGTACTCGTGGCGCGCCTCGCGGGCGCGCTTGTAGCACTGGCCGATGGTGTACTCGAGATCCTTGCTGAACATGGGGCGTAAGCCTCCGCGAAACTACTGACGCTTCAGATGGTGCCTGCCGATCGGGAATTCCAGTGGCCCGGACCGGCCGCCGGATCCCACGCTACGCCTTCTCCATGGTGCACAGCAGGGGGTGCTGGTTGAGCCTTGAATATTCATTCACCTGCGCCACCTTGGATTCGGCCACTTCCCGGGTGAAGACGCCGCAGACGCCGCGGCCGCGGGTGTGGACGTGGAGCATGACCTGGGTCGCGCGCTCCACGTCCAGGGCGAAGAATCGCACCAGTACGTCGACGACGAAATCCATCGGCGTGTAATCGTCGTTCAGCAGCAGGACCGAGTACAGCGGAGGCCGTGCCACTTCCGGTCGTGCGGTTTCCACGGCGAGGCCGTGGTCGCGCTCGTGGGCATGTTCGTCATTGGGCTTGCGGGGCATGGCGCGATTATACGAACGCGGACCGCATGGACGGCATCGGCGGCAGCGGTGAAAATGCGACCATGCGCAGGACCCTCCACATCCCAGCCAGGAATCGGCAGTGAGCTACCGCGAAGGCCGTTTCTGGCAGCCCGACGTCACCGTGGCCACGATCGTGGTGCGCGATGGCCGGCTGCTGATGGTGGAAGAGCATGCCAACGGCGGCCTGGTCCTGAACCAGCCGGCCGGACATCTGGAGCCCGACGAAAGCCTGGAACATGCCGCACTGCGCGAAACGCGGGAAGAAACCGGCTGGGACGTGAACCTCACCGGATTCGTCGGCGCCTATCAGTGGAAGGCGACGCCGCGTGCGGGCGAAAGCGATGGCCGGCACTACCTGCGCTTCGCGTTCGCGGCCGAACCCACGCGCCACGATCCGGCGCATCCGCTCGACGAGGGAATCGTCCGGGCGCTGTGGATGACGCCCGACGAACTGCAGGCGGCGCAGCCACGCCACCGCAGTCCGCTGGTCTGGCGCGCGGTCGCCGATTTCCTGGGTGGACGCCGGCATCCGCTCGACCTGGTCCAGCACATCGCATGAGCCCGGCTTCCACCATCGTCGGCATGTCGGGCGGCGTGGATTCGTCGGTCGCGGCCCTGCTTCTGCAAAGCTCCGGCGAGCGGATCGCAGGATTGTTCATGCACAACTGGGCCGACGACGGCAGCGGCGACTGTCGGGCCGAGGACGACCGTCGCGATGCGGTGGCGGTCTGCGGGCGCCTGGGCATCCCGATCCATTTCCGCGACTTTTCCAGTGAATACTGGGACGGAGTGTTCCAGCACTTCCTCGCCGAATACGCGGCCGGACGCACGCCCAACCCGGACGTGCTGTGCAACCGCGAAATCAAGTTCCGGCATTTCCTCGACGCGGCGCATGCGCTCGGGGCGGAGCGCATCGCCACCGGCCATTACGCACGGGTCGAACGCGGGGGCGGCGCAACCCGCCTGTTGCGCGCCGTCGATCGCGACAAGGACCAAAGCTATTTCCTGCATCAGCTCGGTCAGGAGCAGCTGGCCGTCACCCGCTTCCCGCTGGGTGATTTGCGCAAGCCCGAGGTGCGCCGGCTCGCGCAGGAGGCAGGGTTGCCGACGGCGACCAAGAAGGATTCGACCGGCATCTGCTTCATCGGCGAGCGCGATTTCCGCGAATTCCTGGGGCGCTATCTCCCAGCCCGTCCTGGCGAGATCCGCGATCCCCAGGGCCGCGTGCTCGGCGAGCACCCGGGCGTGTTCTATTTCACCCTCGGCCAGCGCGGCGGCCTGCAGCTGGGCGGGGTGCGCGGGCGCGATCCGGCCCCGTGGTACGTCGTCGGCAAGGACGTGGAGCACAACGTGCTGGTCGTCGACCAGGGACCCGACAGCCCGCTGCTGCAGTCGCGCAGCCTGTGGTCGGAGCCGGCGCACTGGATCGCGGGCGCGCCCCCTGCGGCCCGGTTTGCCTGCACCGCGCAGACGCGCTATCGGCAGCAGGACGTGGCCTGCGAAGTCGCGGTCGATCCGCGCGACGGCAGCGTGCAGGTGCGCTTCTCCAGCGCGCAGCGGGCAGTGACTCCGGGACAGTCGGTGGTGTTCTACGAAGGCGAGGTCTGTCTCGGGGGCGCGGTGATCGCCGCCACCGACGCACCGCTCGAAGCGCGCCTGCGCGGGCAGGCGGCATGAGCGCCATGCAGGAGCGGGCGCTCGCCCTGGCCGGGCTGGTCCAGGCGCTGGCGCAGGTGCGGCGGATCGCCGATACCGGCCAGGCCGAAAGCGCCGTGCTGTCGACCGCGCTGGAAAGCGTGTTCCGCATCGACGCGGAATCACCGGCGGCGGTCTACGGCGATGCTTCGGCGCTGCGACCGGGCATGCAGCTTCTGCACGACTACTTCCGTAACGATGCGCAGGATCCCCTGCTGCCGCGGCTCGCGCTGGCGGTGCTGCAGCTGGAGCGCCGGTTCGTGCGCGACCCGGCCATGACCGAGCGCGTCCACCAGGGCATCACGGTGCTGTCGGCGCAGGCCCGCAACCAGGGCGCCACCCATCCACAGGTACTGTCCGAACTCGGTCGCCTGTACGCCGACACGGTCAGCCATCTGCGTCCACGGGTCATGGTCCAGGGCAATCCGCATTACCTCGGTCAGGCCGACGTGGTCGCCGAGATCCGTGCGGTGTTGCTCGCCGCGTTGCGCTCGGCGGTGTTGTGGCGGCAACTCGGGGGCAGCTTCTGGGACTTTCTGCTCCGGCGCCGGGAACTGGTGGCCGCAATCGAACAGGCGTTGTGACCATCAACCGCAGGTTACGCGCATGCGGTCGCCCTGCTCCGCCGCCGGACATGCGTTTACGAACCACGAACCACGGCATGGCCAGCTCTACGTGGCCGGCACGATCAGTTTCAGCCCCTTGAAATAGTCGCGATAGAAGGCCGCGTCGTGGGTAATGAGGCCATCGCACTGGAGCAGCGCATGCGCACCGATCAGGAAATCGGGCACCGTGCGCCCGCTGCCCACCCTTTGCCGGTAGCGGCGCTGCATCTCGCCGGCGCGCACCGCCGACTTGGCTTCCAGCGGAACGTAGCGAATGCTCATGTCCTCGAGCACGGCCAAGGCTTCGGAGCCGTCGCGCAGCGCGCTGCATACCTCGGCCAGGGTGACGTCGCAAACAACCACCGGCCCGGCGACCAGGCATTGGCGCAGGCAGACTTCGGCGGCATCGGCTTTCGGCCCGCCGGTCAGCAGATCCACCAACACCGGAGCATCGATGGCGATCACTTCGCGCCCTGCCCGCCTTCGTCGGGTACTGGCGATTCACCGGGTGATCGACCGCGCAGCGCACCCATGGCCTCGTCGGTGCTGGCGAACCCCTGATCCAGCCGGAAACGGCCGCGCGCACGCGAAATCGCGTCGTCGACGCTCTTGCGCAGCACGATCCGGCCGTTCTCCAGCTCCACCTTAAGCACGCTGCCCTTGCTCAGGCCCAGCGCCTCGCGCACCGCCTTGGGCAGGGTGATCTGGCCGCGTTCGGCCACGATGACTTCCATGGCGTGTTCCCTTGAGGTCGCGTGTATGGAACGAGCATACATACTTTATTTTGCATACTCAAACCGTCATACTATGCGCCTACCGTCGGCAGTGACGGTTTCGATTCCCCCGCCAGGGCCGCCCGGCCCCAGCCCTTGGAGCCCCCCATGTCCGACTCCTTCGCCAGCCGCGCCCGCCTCGACGTCAATGGTCGCTCCTATATCTATTCGAGCCTGCCCAGGCTGGCCGAGCGCCTCGGCGGACCCGGGTCTGCCGGCCAGCTGCTGGCGAGGCTGCCCTACTCGATGAAGATCCTGCTGGAAAACCTGCTCCGGCACGAGGACGGCGTGAGCGTGCTGCCCGCCCACATCGAGGCGGTCGCGAAGTGGGACGCGCAGGCCGAACCCGATACCGAAATAGCGTTCATGCCGGCGCGCGTGGTGCTGCAGGACTTCACCGGCGTGCCCTGCGTGGTCGACCTGGCGGCGATGCGCGATGCCGTCACCAAGCTGGGCGGCAAGGCGAGCCAGATCAACCCGCTGATCCCGTCCGAACTGGTGATCGACCACTCCGTGCAGGTCGACGTCTTCGGCCGCGCGGACGCGCTGGACCTCAACGGCAAGATCGAATTCGAACGCAATCAGGAGCGCTACAGCTTCCTGCGCTGGGGCCAGAAGGCATTCGAGAACTTCAAGGTGGTGCCGCCGAACACCGGCATCGTCCACCAGGTGAACCTCGAGAACCTGGCGCGTGTGGTGATGGAGCGTGACATTGACGGGGAAACCTGGGCGTTCCCGGACACGGTGTTCGGCACCGATTCGCACACCACCATGATCAACGGCATCGGCGTGCTGGGCTGGGGCGTGGGCGGAATCGAGGCCGAGGCCGCGATGCTGGGTCAGCCGTCCTCGATGCTGATCCCGCAGGTCGTCGGCTTCAAGTTGACCGGCAGGCTGCCCGAAGGCACCACTGCCACCGACCTGGTGCTGACCGTGACCCAGATGCTGCGCAAGCTGGGCGTGGTCGGGAAGTTCGTCGAGTTCTACGGCGATGGCCTGCAGCACCTGCCGCTGGCCGACCGCGCCACCATCGCCAACATGGCGCCCGAATACGGCGCGACCTGCGGCATCTTCCCGATCGACGCCGAATCGCTGACCTACCTGCGGCTGTCCGGCCGCAGCGAGGAACAGATCGCCCTGGTCGAGACCTATGCCAAGGCGCAGGGGCTGTGGCACGACGCCGACACCCCGCACGCCAGTTACTCGGCCACGCTCGAGCTCGACCTTGCAGACGTCAAGCCATCGCTGGCCGGCCCCAAGCGCCCGCAGGACCGCGTGTTGCTGCAGGACGTCAAGACCAACTTCGCCGACAACCTCGGCCCACTGGTCGCCAACCGCAAGGCCCAGAACGGCGCGGTGGCGGACTTCAAGGAAGAAGGCGGCGCACAGCCGCAGGCCGAACACCTGGCTGCCAAGCCAAAATCGAAGATCCGGATCAAGGATGTGGATGCGGAACTCACCGACGGCTCGGTGGTGATCGCCGCGATCACCTCCTGCACCAACACGTCCAATCCCGCCGTGATGCTGGGTGCCGGACTGCTGGCGCGCAATGCGGTGGCCAAGGGCCTGAAAGCCGCCCCCTGGGTGAAGACCTCGCTCGGCCCGGGCTCGCTGGTGGTCACCGACTATCTGAAGAAGGCCGGCGTGCTTGACGACCTGGAAGGACTTGGCTTCTTCGTCGTCGGCTACGGCTGCACGACCTGCATCGGCAACTCCGGCCCGCTGCCGGACGAAGTGTCCAAGGGCATCGCGGAAAATGAACTCGTGGTCGCATCGGTTCTGTCGGGCAACCGCAACTTCGAAGGCCGCGTGCATCCGGAAGTGAAGGCCAACTACCTCGCCTCCCCACCGCTGGTGGTGGCCTACGCGATCGCCGGCACCGTCGACATCGACCTGACCACCCAGCCGCTGGGGAAGGACACGGCCGGCAACGACGTCTACCTGCGCGACATCTGGCCGACCAACAAGGAAATCGGCGACACCATCGCCGCCACGGTCGGCCCGGAACTGTTCGCGCAGAACTACGCCGACGTGTTCAAGGGCGACGCGCGCTGGAACCAGATCGCCTCGCCAGAGGGCGAGTCCTACGCCTGGGACGGAGCGTCCACCTACATCAAGAACCCGCCCTACTTCGACGGCATGACGATGGAAGTCGGCACCATCGACGACATCCACGGCGCACGCGTGCTCGGACTGTTCGGCGATTCGATCACCACCGACCACATCTCCCCGGCCGGCAACATCAAGAAGGACTCACCTGCGGGCCGCTTCCTGCAGGAACGCGGCGTGCAACCGGCCGACTTCAACAGCTACGGCTCGCGCCGCGGCAACGACGACGTGATGGTGCGCGGCACCTTCGCCAACATCCGGATCAAGAACCTGATGTTCGGCGGCGAAGAAGGCGGCAATACGCTGTACCACCCACCGGGTTCGGCCAAGCCGGAAAAGCTGCCGATCTACGACGCCGCGATGAAGTACAAGGCCGATGGCGTTCCGCTGGTTGTGCTGGCCGGCAAGGAATACGGCACCGGCTCCTCGCGCGACTGGGCGGCCAAGGGCACCAACCTGCTGGGCGTGAAGGCGGTGATCGCCGAGAGCTTCGAGCGCATCCACCGATCCAACCTGGTCGGCATGGGCGTGTTGCCGCTGCAGTTCAGGGACGGCGATAACGCACAGTCGTTGGGGCTCGACGGCTCGGAAACCTTCGACATCACAGGACTCGACGACGGTGCAGCCAAGACAGCCACAGTCACCGCCACCAAGGCAGGCGGCAGCAAGATGGTGTTCCAGGCGAGCGTGCTGCTGCTGACGCCGAAGGAAGTGGAGTATTTCCGCCACGGCGGCCTGCTGCAGTACGTCCTTCGCCAACTGGCCGCAAGAAAAGCCGCATAACCGGCTTCGCATGGGGCGGAAACCCGCCCCGCCCCGCCGCAGCGCGGCGGGCGTTCGCGAAGGCCGCGCGGCAATGCCGCGCGAGCTATCTGATCGCCTGTCCAGCGGTCGCCCTCAGCTTCGCTGCAGCAACTACTTCGGCAGATGTATCGCCGCCTGATGCCTTGCCGGCGGATCCGACCGGATCAGCCTGGCAGTGCATCCGCGCGGTGCTTGCCTCATAGCGCAGGCGTCCAATCGGCGCTGGTCAACATCCAGTCGCCGTCGACCAGACGCCAGCCCGTGACGACCTGGTAAACCTGCCCCTCCTGAGGCACGAGTCCGGCGCCGCCGCTGATCGCCGCGGTGAAGCGCACCGTCGCATGACGGTCGCCCCTCATTTCAACTTGAAGTGGACCCAGCTTCGCGCCCACCTCGCGGTAGCGCAGGAACGTGCCGGCCGCCAGCTGACGCGCGCCCCGACGATCCATGCCCTCGTTGCCGACGAAGTCCTCGGCCAGTACCGAGGTGACCGCGTCGGCATCCCGCGCCCCGATATCGCGCTGCAGCTGGGCGATGGTGTCGCGCAATGCCTGCTCGGGCGGCGTCCGGGCGCACGCGCAAGCACAGCCAACGATGGCCAGAGCCATGAGTAGACGCCACGCGCTTGTTTTCCCCATCGTTCCGTCCGTTTTGCGCCGACCACATGACACTACCCCTCCGGGAGCTGGCGGTCGAATGACGCCTTGCCAGCCCCTAGAGCCTATGCTCCAATCGGGCCAGGCTTACGCCACCGAAACACGTGGCCGCAGACAGGAACAGGGAGACCTTCGCATGAACGACGCACGCCCCTGGCTGGCGAGCTACCCCGCCGGCGTTCCTGCCGAAATCGACCCCGACCAGTTTTCGTCGGTCCCGCAGGTGCTGCAAAGCGCGATCGACCGCTACCGCGACAACCCCGCCTTCAGCAACCTCGGCAAGACCCTCACCTACGGGGAAATCGACCGCGCCAGTGCGCAGCTGGCGGCCTACCTGCTGGGCGAGCTCGGGCTCAAGAAGGGCGATCGTGTCGCGATCATGATGCCCAACTGCCTGCAGTATCCGATCTCCACGTTCGGCATCCTGCGCGCGGGGCTCACGGTGGTGAACGTGAACCCCATGTACACCCCGCGGGAGCTGAAGCATCAGCTCGTCGATTCGGGTGCGGTTGCGATCCTGGTGGTCGACAACTTCGGACGCACGGTGCAGGACGCCCTTGCCGGCACCCAAGTGAAGCAGGTGATCACCACTGGCCTGGGCGACCTGCTTGGATTTCCCAAAGGCGCGATCGTCAACTTCGTGCTGCGTTATGTGAAGAAAATGGTGCCCGACTACGACATCCCGGGCGCGATCCGTTTCGCCGACGCGCTCAGCCTGGGCCAGCGGCACACCCTCCCCGACGTCGAGATCGAATCCGGCGACGTCGCTTTCCTGCAGTACACCGGCGGCACGACGGGCGTGGCCAAGGGCGCCATGCTCACGCACCGCAACCTGGTCGCCAACATGCAGCAGGCTTCTGCATGGATCGACACCCTGGTCCGCGACGGGCAGGAAATCATCATCACCGCGCTGCCGCTGTATCACATCTTCTCGCTCACGGCGAACGGGCTGGTCTTCATGAAGATCGGCGCATTGAACTACCTGATCACCAACCCACGCGACATGCCCGGCTTCGTCAAGGAATTGTCGAAGGTCCCCTTCACCGCGATCACCGGGGTCAACACCCTGTTCAACGGCCTGCTCAACACGCCCGGCTTCGACAAACTCGACTTTTCGCACCTGCGCCTGACGCTGGGAGGCGGAATGGCCGTGCAACGTGCCGTCGCCGAGCGCTGGAAACAGGTCACCGGGGTACCGCTGATCGAAGCCTATGGCCTGACCGAGACCTCGCCCGCGGCCTGCATCAACCCGATGGACCTAGTCGACTACAACGGCTCGATCGGCCTGCCGGTGCCATCCACCGACGCCTGCGTCAAGGACGAGGACGGCCGCGTCCTGCCCACCGGCGAGGTCGGCGAGCTGTGCATCAAGGGTCCACAGGTCATGAAGGGCTACTGGCAGCGTCCGGAGGAAACCGCAGCCGTGATCGACGACGAGGGCTGGCTGCACACCGGGGACATGGCGAGGATGGACGAGGCCGGCTATTTCTACATCGTCGACCGCAAGAAGGACATGATCCTGGTGTCGGGCTTCAACGTGTATCCGAACGAAGTCGAGGACGTCATCGCGATGATGCCGGGGGTCCTCGAAGTGGCGGCCGTAGGCGTGCCGGACGACAAATCCGGGGAGGCGGTGAAGGTGGTGATCGTGCGCAAGGACCCGTCCCTTACCGCCGAACAGGTGAAGGCGCATGCACGGCTCAACCTGACCGGGTACAAGCAACCCCGATTCGTCGAGTTCCGCCAGGAACTGCCCAAAACCAACGTCGGCAAGATCCTGCGCCGCGAATTGCGCGAGCCGACAGCGTCCGCCTGAACACCCCTGTCCCGGCCGGCGAGGTGACACGCAGCGTCACTTTGCCCCGCGTACGCGGCATTAGTTGCCGATCAATTGCTGGAAACGCTTGCAGTTTCACCTTGGAAGGTGCATAGAGGCGCAAACGGGCGCATTTCTATGCCTTTGGATCGCAGCCGGCGCGCCCGGTCGGTGCCGCGATCCGCTTCCAGGGGAACCTCTCATGTACAACGTCGAACAACTGCACCGCGATCCCTCTCTGTCCACCATCCGCACCCAGGGCGATGCCAGCAATGCCTCTCACTGGTGCTTCATGCACGCCCAGCAGGCGTTCTCGGAAGCTGGCTACCGCCCGTGCTTCAGCCCGCGACTTCTGCGCGAGTTGCGTCTGTTCGCGCAGGAAACGATCAATACGATCAAGTCCGACGTCGAGGCGGATCCCGCACAGATCTCGCACATCGTGCTCGCATCCGACGCGCATGTCTTCAACCTCGGCGGCGATCTCCAGCTGTTCTCGCACCTGATCCGTGAACGCGATCGCGAAGGCCTGATGCGCTACGCCACCGAATGCGTCGACAGCATCCACCTGCTGCATACGCGCCTGCACCCGTCCGCTCACACCGTCGCTCTGGTGCAGGGCGATGCGCTGGGCGGCGGCTTCGAACTCGCGCTCGCATGCCAGACCATCGTGGCCGAATCCGGCGTGCAGATGGGATTCCCAGAGGTGTTGTTCGGCCTGTTCCCGGGCATGGGCGCGTATTCGCTGCTGTCCCGTCGCGTGAGCCCGAAGCTGGCCGAGCAGATGATGCTCAACGGCGTCATGTACAGCAGCGACCAACTGCATCGGATGGGCATCGTCGACGTGCTGGTCCCCAAGGGCGAAGGCGCGCGCGCGGTGCACGAAGTGATCCGGCAGAACCGCCGCATCGCGACCGCGCGCCTGGCGCTGCATCGCGTGCGCGACGCGGTCAATCCGGTCTCGCTGGACGAACTCGCCCGCATCACCGAGATCTGGGTCGATACCGCGCTGCAGCTGACCGACAAGCAACTGCGGGTGATGGAACGCCTGGTGCGCGCACAGCTGCGCCGCCCGGAAGCCGTGCTGGAGAACGTCTCGGCCGTCTGACCCCGCATCAGCGAGCCGAATCCTGGTCCACGTCGGCGGCAATCATGTTGCCGCCGGCGCGCAGCGCCGTTAGCGTCTGCTCGAGCTGCTGTCGCAGCCGGTCGACCACGAGCTGCCATTCGTCCAGCAGCCTTTCGGCGGTCATGCCCATCCCTTGCGAGGCGCTCTCGGCCAGGCGCGAGGCGCCCATGTTGCCGGCGGTCCCCTTGAGCGCATGACAGGCATCGCGGAAAGCCTGCCAGTCCCGGCCGCGCCCAGCCACATCCAGATCGGCCACGCATTTGCGCGCGTCGCGCGCGCATTCGGTGAGGAACTTCGCCACGAACTCCTCGCCCATGCCCATGCCGCGCAATTCGTCGAGCAGGTCCTGTGAAATGACCTCCTTGTTCGACACCGGTTCGGGCTGTGCGACCTTGGCGACCGCGCCCGCGGGCAGGCCCTCGGCGATTTCCGCCAGCCGCTCGAGCAGCTTGTCGATCACGATCGGCTTGGTCAGGAAGGCATAGGCACCGGCCTTTTCGCATTCGATCCGCGCTTCGGTGGTAGCGTCGGCCGACACGACGATGAAGGGCGTGCGCGGCCCGCCCGCCTGCATGAAGCGCGCCTGCTTGATCACGTCCAGTCCGCTGACCCCGGGCATGTGCAGGTCGATGATCACCGCATCGAACTGCTGGGCTTCGATCGCATTGAGCACGTCCTCACCATCGTTGACGATCTGCGGTCGGTGCCCGGCCTTCTCCAGCAGCTTGCGCATGACCATCAGGTTGGCCGACTGGTCGTCCGCCACCAGGATCCGCAGCGGCCGGACCCGTGCGCGATGGCGGATGAACGGGTCGGCGAACGCGATGACATTGCTTGCGCCGGCGGGCTCTTCCTGCGCCTGTGCAGGAGCGAACGGCATTTCGACCCAGAACTCCGAGCCAACGCCCGGCGTGCTTTCCACCCCGATCCGCCCGCCCATCAGCTCGGTCAGGGCCTTGGCGATGGTGGTGCCCAGCCCGGTTCCGCCAAAGCGGCGCCCATGCCCGATCTCGACCTGCTCGAACGCATCAAACAGCTTGTCCAGCCGGTCGGCGGGGATGCCGATGCCGGTATCGCGGACCGAGAAATGCACGGAGATGGCGTCCGGGCCGGACGGCATCAGCGACGCGTCCAGGGTGACCTTGCCCGTCTCGGTGAACTTGATCGCGTTCGACAGCAGGTTGACTAGCACCTGCTGCAGGTGGCCAGCATCGCCGTGAACCCGGGTGGGTACGTCGGGCGCGATCTTGAACTCGAACGCCAGTCCTTTGGCCTGTGCGCCCGGCTGCAACATCAGGTGGATGTTACGGAGCAGTTCCGTCAGCGAGAAATCCGACCTGTCGTGCTTGAACTTGCCAGCCTCAATCGCCGACAGGTCGAGTACGTCGTCCACCAGCAGCTGCAGCGTCCGGGCCGCGGTCTGGATGACCTTCGCGCTGTCGCGCTGGTCGCTGGACATGGTGGTGGTCATCAGCAGGTCGGACATGCCGACGATGCCGTTCAGCGGAGTGCGGAACTCGTGGCTCATGTTGGCCAGGAACCGGCTTTTCGCTTCGTTGGCGGTGCGCGCAGCTTCGGTCGCCCGTACCAGCGCCTTCAACAGCGACAGCAGGTACAGCGGGATCGCCACCAGTCCGGCCAACAGCGCCCAGCCCAGCCAGGGATTGGTGCCCCAGTACGGGGTGGACACGAGCACGGTCAGGAAGGTCGTGACCGCGAAGCCGATCGCCAGGTACAGGAACCCCGGCCCGTAGCGCAGGCCGTTGCCTACCGTCACCCACATGAGGATCACATACAGCGGCGCCCCGTAGGCGCCCAGCAGGTACAGGCCGACGCCCATCAGGCTGTAGTCGGCCACCATGCCCAGGACCCGGCGCGGGTTGGACGCGCGCGGGCGCCACAGCAGCCACGACACGATCGCCAGCGCCACGCCGAACTCGATGGCGAGGAAACTCAGTGACAGGACAAGGGCACGCTCATAGCCCGGCCTGCCTTCGACCACCCCGAGCAGGTAGGCGAGCACCACCAGCAGCATGGCCACGCGCACGAAGGCCTGGCCGTGCTCGCTGTCGGTGCGATTCGACAGCCTGGATTTGATGACCTGCAGGAGCGCGTCCATGGCGGCTATTGCAGGGACGGGTTGCCGGCTGGCACCGAGGTCTGGGCGCAGATTTCGCGCAGGCGCGCTTCCTCACCCAGCAGAACGTCGATGCATTTCGGATCGAACAGCAGGCCGCGTTGCTCGACCAGGTATGCGAGCGCTTCCTCGATGCTCCAGGCGCGCTTGTACGGCCGGGGCGAGATCAGCGCGTCGAACACATCGGCGACGGTGACGATGCGCGCGGCCAGAGGGATGTCTTCTCCCTTGAGCCCATCGGGATAGCCGCTTCCGTCGTAGCGCTCGTGATGGCGCAACGCGATCAGGGCACTGGTCTGGACGAAGCGGTTCTGGCTGTCGGCCAGCAGCTTGTAGCCAATGCGCGGATGCCGGCGCATCTGCGCGATCTGTTCCGGATCCAATGGACCGGCCTTGAGCAGGATGTCGTCGGGAATCGCGATCTTGCCGATGTCGTGCAGGGGCGCAGCCAGCTCGATGGTGCGAACTTCGTCCTCGGGCAGACCCAGGCCCTCGGCGATCAGGCCCGCGATCCGCGCCATGCGCTCGAGGTAGGCGCTGGTACCGGCATCGCGATACTCGATCGCGCGGGCCAGCCGGGACAGGGTCTCGCGCTCGCGCTCCTCGATCTCGTGCATGCTCGAGAGCAACCGCTGCTCCAGAGACAGCGCGCGCTGTTTCACCGATTCGCTCTGCTGCCTGAGCTGCAGCAGGTTCCGGCAACGCGCACGCAGTTCGCGCGGCCGCACGGGCTTGACCAGGAAGTCGATCACGCCCGCATCCAGTGCCGCCTGGCGGATCGGTTCGTCGCCGACGACCGTCACCAGCACGATCGGCACGTCGCGGTGCATCAGCGGACGGCGGAAGCGGCGGGCGAATTCGAGCCCGTCCAGGCCCGGCATGCGGTAATCCAGCAACAGCAGGTCCGGACGGTTGGCCCCGCACCAGTCCAAGGCTTCGAGCGGATCGCCGAAATCGCGCACGTCCAGCTCAGGGCCGATGTCCTCCAGGATATGGCGGAGCATCGTCCTGGCGGATGTCTGATCATCGACGATGACGATGTTCACGTGTCCCCCGGTGGACCACTGCGGGCTTCCTGCCGTTCGAGCGTACTCGGTTGTAGCGATAGCGGTACGGCCTTCTTGACCCGGCGGCTGCCGGTGCCAGTTACCGCTATTCCAGAAGCAAACGCCCTTCCGGAGCCTACGCGGTCACCCCGGTATTCAAGCAAGTTATATGCCACGGAACCCACTCCGTCACGCTCAGCCTTCCGGCCGCATGTATGGAAAGAGCAGTACGTCGCGGATTGAAGCCGAATCCGTGAACAGCATCACAAGGCGGTCGATCCCCACGCCGAGACCGCCGGTCGGCGGAAGGCCCACCTCGAGCGCACGGATGTAATCGGCATCGTAGTGCATGGCTTCGTCGTCGCCGCCTTCCATTGCTTCGACCTGGGCGTGGAACCGCGCCGCCTGGTCTTCAGGGTCGTTGAGCTCCGAAAAACCGTTGGCAAGCTCCCTGCCCCCGACAAACAGCTCGAAACGGTCGGTGATCCCCGGTTCGCTATCGGACTCCCGCGCCAGCGGGGACACCTCGACCGGATAATGGGTGACGAAAGTGGGCTGGATCAGCCCCGTTTCGACCGTTTTCTCGAATATCTCCAGCAGCAGCTTACCCCAGCCGTAGCCCGGCTTCACCGGAATCTTCAGGCGGGCGCAGTGCGCGGCCAGGGCCTCGCGGTCGCGGCAGTCCGCAGCGCTGATCTCCGGGTTGAGCTCGCGCACCGCCTCTTCCAGCTTCCAGCGCCGAAACCTGGGGCCCAGATCGATGGCCTGGCCCTCCCAATGCAGCGCGGTGGTGCCCAGGACCGTCTGCGCCGCATCCCGGATCATCGATTCGGTCAGGTCCATGATCTCCTCGTACGTGGCGTAAGCCTCGTACAGCTCGAGCATGGTGAACTCCGGATTGTGCCGGGTGCTGACGCCTTCGTTGCGGAAATTGCGGTTGATCTCGTAGACGCGCTCGAAGCCGCCCACCACCAGACGTTTGAGGTACAGCTCCGGCGCGACCCGCAGGTACAGGTCGAGACCCAGGGCGTTGTGATGGGTCTGGAACGGCCTGGCCGTCGCGCCGCCGACGATGTAATGCATCATCGGCGTTTCTACCTCCAGGAAGCGGCGCGCGTCGAGCCAGCGACGCAGCGCGGCGATCACCTGCGAGCGCTTGATGAAGACCTCGCGCGCTTCCGGATTCACGATCAGGTCGACATAGCGCTGGCGATAACGCTGCTCCACGTCCGCGAGGCCGTGCCATTTGTCGGGTAGCGGGCGCAGCGACTTGGTCAGCAGGCGCAGCCGGTCCGCCTTCACCGACAGCTCGCCGGTCTTCGTGCGGGTCAGGCCGCCCTCGGCTGCGATGATGTCGCCGACGTCCCAGCCCTTGAACGCATCGTAGGCTTCGCCCAGCACGTTGGCTTGCAGGAACAGCTGGATCCGGCCGGTCATGTCCTGGATCTGGGCGAACGCGGCCTTGCCCATGACCCGCTTGGCCAGCAAGCGCCCGGCGATCGCCACGCGGCGGCCGGTCGCCTCCAGCGCTTCGCCGGTCCAACGTTCCGCATCGGCATAGTCCGCGTGCAGGTCGCCGGCATGGTCCGCACGGTGGAAATCGTTCGGAAACGCGACGCCCTGCCCGCGCAACGCGGCGAGCTTGTGGCGTCGCTCTGCGATCAGCAGGTTTTCATTCGCATGCGACTGCTGGGTGATGTCTTCGGCCATCCGGCGCTGTCTTTGGTAGGAGCGGCGTCAGCCGCGAGCTCTTGCGAGATTACCTGTTCGGGCGGAATAGCTCGCGGCTGACGCCGCCCCTACAAGGCGAACGAAGCATTACACCGCGTCGAGACGTTTGGAACCAGCCTCCAGCCCGGACTTCAGACTCGCTTCGATGAACTCGTCCAGGTCGCCGTCCAGCACCTTCTGGGTGTCGCTGCGCTCGATGCCGGTGCGCAGATCCTTGATCCGGCTCTGGTCGAGGACGTAGTTGCGGATCTGGCTGCCCCAGCCGATGTCGGACTTGGTGGCCTCGACCGCGTCGCGCACCGCATTGCGTTTTTGAACCTCGAGCTCGTACAGCTTGGCGGCGAGCATCTTCATGGCGCGGTCGCGGTTGGCGTGCTGGCTGCGCTCGGTCTGGCAGGCAACCACGATCCCGGTGGGCACGTGGGTGATGCGCACCGCAGATTCGGTCTTGTTGACGTGCTGGCCGCCGGCGCCGGAGGAACGATAGACGTCGGTCTTCAGGTCGGCCGGGTTGATCTCGATGTCGATCTCGTCGTCGACTTCAGGCGAGACGAACACCGAAGTGAACGAGGTGTGGCGCCGATTGTCCGAATCGAACGGCGACTTGCGCACCAGGCGGTGCACGCCGGTCTCGGTCTTCAGCCAGCCGTAGGCGAAGTCGCCCTCCACCCGGAACGTGGCCGATTTGATGCCGGCGACGTCGCCGCCGCTGGCCTCGAGCAGCTCGGTCTTCCAGCCGCGCGATTCGGCCCAGCGCAGGTACATGCGCAGCAGCATTTCCGCCCAGTCCTGGGCTTCGGTGCCGCCGGCGCCAGCCTGGATGTCGACGAAGGCCGAATGCGAGTCCATCTTGCCCGAGAACATGCGCTGGAACTCCAGCTGCTCCACACCCTTCTCGTAGCGGTCGACGTCGGCGACGATCGCGTTGGCGGTTTCCTCGTCGTTCTCGGCTTCGACCAGATCCAGCAACTCGCCCGATCCGGCGAGGCCTTCGGTCAGGGTCCTGATGCCGTTGACTGTCTTGTCGAGCAGGGAGCGCTCGCGGCCCAGCGCCTGCGCCCGTTCGGCATCGTTCCAGATGTCCGGATGTTCCAGTTCGCGTTCTACTTCTTCCAGGCGCTCGCGCTTGGCGTCGTAGTCAAAGATACCCCCTCAGCGCATCCAGCCGCCCGGTCAGGTCGGCGATGCGCTGGCGCACGGGATTGAGTTCGATCATGGGAGAAAACTTGAAAAACGGCCGCGGATTCTAGCAGGCGGGATGCGTATCAGGCTGGCTCGCGGTGGACCACGATGAGCTGGATCGCATCGCCTCCGCGCCAGTCGTCTGCCGCCAGGCGATAGGCGATGCGGACGCGTGCCGTCACCGGGCACGCATCGGCGCCGCCGAACTGGATCGCGTCGAGCTGCCGGGAGCCCAGTCGCAGCCGCAGCTTGAGGTGGTTGGCGCCGACCAGACGCGTTCCGACCACGTCGAAGCAGCCGTCGAACAGCGGCTCCGGATAGCCCTGACCCCAGGGCGCGGCGTCGCGCAGCAGTTCGGCGTGGTGGCGATCGAGCTGGTCCGCCGCGAGCTCTCCGTCGCTCCAGAGCTCCGCCTGCAGCAGCGCAGGATCGAGCACGGCGGCGACCTGCGTCTGCCACGCGGCGCGGAAGGCCGCCAGCGAATGCAATGGCAGGCTCAGGCCCGCGGCCATGGCGTGGCCACCGAACCTGTCCATCAGGCCGGGATGCGCATGGTCCACGGCCGCGAGAACGTCGCGGATGTGCAGCCCGGGAATCGAACGCGCGGAGCCCCGCAGGCTGTCGCCGCCGGGCTCGGCCGGGGCGAAGGCGACGACCGGGCGATGGGTCCGTTCTTTCAGCTTGGAGGCGACCAGGCCGACCACGCCGGGATGCCACTGCGGATCGTAGAAGCAGAGCGCCGGGGGCAGAACCGCGTCCGGATCGATGCGCGGCAGCATCGATTCGGCCTCGTCCACCATGTCCTGCTGCAGGCCCTGGCGCTCGGCGTTGATGCCATGCAGTACCGCCGCCAGTTCGCGCGCCTGGGACGGGTCGTCGGTCAGCAGGCATTCGATGCCCAGCGCCATGTCTTCCAGCCGCCCGGCGGCATTGATGCGGGGCGCGATGGCGAAGCCGATGTCGGTGGCGCTGAGCCGCTGCGCATCGCGACCGGCGACTTCGATCAAAGCCTTCAAACCGGCGCATCCGTTTCCAGCGCGCAGGCGACGCAACCCCGCAGCCACCAGGGCGCGATTGTTGGCATCCAGCGGTACCAGATCGGCGACGGTGCCCACCGCCACCAGGTCGAGCAGGACCGACAGGTCCGGCTCGGAGGCAAGCATGCCGCGTTCGCGCAGGCGCCGGCGCAGCGCCAGCAGTACGTAGAACATCACGCCGACGCCCGCCAGCACTTTGCTGGGGAAGCCGTCGTCAGGCAGGTTGGGGTTTACGATCGCGTCGGCGGGCGGCAGGACCTCACCCGGCAGGTGGTGATCGGTGACCAGCACGTCCCAGCCGCGCGCCTTGGCCGCGCCGATGCCGGCGTGGCAGGCAATGCCATGGTCGACGGTCACCAACAGCTCGGGCCCCAGCGCCGCGAGTTCTTCGACCAGCGCCGGCGACAGGCCATAGCCATGCACCCTGCGGTTGGGGACCGCATGTTGGACATTGCGCGCGCCAAGCATCTGCAGGCCGCGCACGCCGACCGCGCAGGCCGTGGCGCCATCGCAATCGAAGTCGCCAACGATGAGGATCCGGCGGTCGCGCGCGATCGCGTCGGCCAGCAACGCGGTCGCCGCCTCCATGCCGCCGAGGCTGTCAGGCGGCAGCAGATTGGACAGCCTGGGCTGGGCCTCATCGATGCAGGTCGAGCCGCGCGCGGCATGGATCCGGCGCAGCAGCGGCGGCAGGCTGTCGGGCCAGGCGCCCGTATCGGGACATTCGCGGCGTCGGATGACGGGTTTCAAGGCGCGTTCATTCCCGTCGCGCCGGTCCGGCGGGCACGCGGGCAAATGGACTTGCTCCTGCTCCCTGCGCACATCTCACGCACCCAGGCGCTCGCACGGTCGACGCCAGACGCGCCAGCGTTGGCGTCGCTCGAAGCCGATGATGTGCCCGTCGGCCAGGTCCAGCTCCAGGCCTTCGAGGCGGCCAGATGCCACATCCTGCAATGCCGGCTGCAGCCAGTCGCGATCGATGTGGGCGAGGTCGCGCAGCGCGCGCAGATCGACGAGCAAGTCATCCTCGGCGTGCCCGTATTGCCCGGGCAGCGACTCGACGGCGGCACTGCCGTGCCCCAGCGCCCCCATCACTTCGTCGTCGGACTGCAGGCGCGCACGCCGCGCGCTGGTGTGGTCGGGCAACACGCCACCGCCCCAGAACCAGAGCGAATTCACCGCCAGCCTGCCCTCGCCAGCGCGCCGGGCGTTGAGCGGATGATTGTGCAGAACCACTTCGGCTTCGCTGAGCAGGCTGCGCCAGCGACGCCCCACATCGCCCTCGGGCAGGTGCTCGAACACGTCCGTGCCCAGCGCCTCCGACGGCTCGGTGAAACGGGGCAGCTTCGCCTCGCGCGGCAGACGCAGATACCAGTGTCCCGGCCGCGGCGCGTCGATGAGAAAACCCGTGTCGCCAAACAGCGGCCTGAGCGGCTGCAGCAGCGCCGCGGTCTCCTCCGGCGTGAGGCCCACGCCATCGCCACAGGCCAGCAGCGTGGCCCCGTTGATGCCGGCGCGCACGTGCGCGGGATCCGCGCGCAGCCAGCAGGCGCCGGCCGCGTCCTCGGCATCGACGCGCCGGGTCAACGACGCCAGCGGCCAGTGGTCGGGGATCAGGCTGAAGTGGCGTCGCAGCTGCGCGCGCGCGCCGGCGTTTTCGTCGCGCCGGTCGGCGCGGCCCAGTGCGCGTGCCGTTTGCGGCGACAGGCGCTGGCCGCCGAAGCGTGCGCGCGCAGGCAGCAGGAGGGCGACGTGCGCCATGACCTCAGCCTGCGTAACTGACGCCGACGATTTCGTACTCGCGCTGCCCCGCAGGAGCGTCGATGGTGATGGTATCGCCCGCGTGCTTGCCGATCAGGGCGCGCGCCACCGGCGAGGAGATCGCGATCAACCCCAGCTTGATGTCGGCTTCCAGGTCACCCACGATCTGGTAGCGACGCTCCTCGTCGTTATCCACGTCGGCCAGGACCACGCTGGCTCCGAACACGACCCGGTCGCCGGCATCAAGCGTGGCTACGTCGATGATGTGGGCATGCGAAAGCTCGCCCTCGAGCTGTTTGATCCGGCCTTCGATGAAGCCCTGCTGCTCGCGCGCAGCGTGGTACTCGGCGTTCTCGCGCAGATCGCCGTGCGCACGCGCCTCGGCGATCGCGGCGATCACCGCCGGCCGCTTGACCGACTTGAGTTCTTCCAGTTCCGCGCGCAGCCGCGCTGCGCCCTTTGCGGTCATCGGGGGTCTCATCTGTCCTGCTCCTCAGGACGCACGCATGTGCGCGCGCCGTTTCCAATCGTCGGTGTTGCTGCGCGCGTCGCCGGAAGCGAACGCTGGGCGCGAGCTACGCCAGTTCTTTGTGCAACTCCTGCAGCGACCATACCGGTCCGCTGTCGCGGAAGTCGAGAGAATGCAGCAGCGCCTTGGCCCCGGCAATGGTGGTCGAATAGGTCACCCGCTGCTGCAGCGCCTCGCGCCGGATCGAGAACGAGTCGCTGATCGCCTGCTTGCCCTCGGTGGTGTTCACGATGTAGGCGATCTCGCCGTTCTTGATCAAATCGACGATGTGCGGGCGGCCTTCGATCACCTTGTTGATCGTCTCGCATTCGAAGCCCTGGTCGCGCAGCCATTGCGCGGTGCCGCGGGTGGCGATCAGCCGGTAGCCGCGGCGCAGCAGTTCCTGCGCCACCGGCAGGACCCGCGCCTTGTCCGGATCGCGCACCGAGACGAAGGCCTTGCCGGCGGCAGGAGGCGCCTTGATGTTCGCCGCTTCCTGGGCGCGCGCGAAGGCAGCGCCGAAGCTGCGGCCCACGCCCATGACCTCGCCGGTGGAACGCATCTCCGGGCCGAGGATCGGATCGACGTTCTGGAACTTGGCGAACGGGAAGATCGCTTCCTTCACCGAGAAGTAATCCGGGATGATTTCCTGGTGGGCGCCCTGCTCGGCCAGGGTCTTGCCGGCCATGCAGCGCGCGGCGATCTTGGCCAGCGGCATGCCGGTCGCCTTGGACACGAACGGCACGGTGCGCGACGCGCGCGGATTGACCTCCAGCAGGTAGATCGTGTCGTGGCCTTCGCCATCGGTCTGGATCGCGAACTGGGTGTTCATCAGCCCGACCACGTCCAGCGCCTTGGCCAGCGCCACCACCTGTTCGCGCAGTCGGTCCTGGGTGCCGCGCGAGAGCGAATACGGCGGCAGCGAGCAGGACGAATCGCCCGAGTGCACGCCGGCTTCCTCGATATGCTCCATCAGCCCGCCGATCAACACTGCACCAGTGCGGTCCGCGATCACATCGACATCCACTTCCACGGCGTTGTCCAGGAAGCGGTCGAGCAGCACCGGCGAATCGTTCGAGACCTTGACCGCGTCGCGCATGTAGCGGGCCAGGTCGGCATCCGCATGCACCACTTCCATTGCGCGGCCGCCGAGCACGTAGCTCGGGCGCACCACCAGCGGGTAGCCGATCTCGCGTGCCAGCACCAGGGCTTCCTCCGCGCTGCGCGCGGTCCGGTTGGGCGGCTGCTTCAGGCCCAGGCGCTCGACCAGTTGCTGGAAGCGCTCACGATCCTCGGCTAGGTCGATCGACTCGGGTGAGGTGCCGATGATCGGCACGCCATTGGCCTCGAGCGCGCGCGCCAGCTTCAGCGGGGTCTGCCCGCCGTACTGCACGATCACGCCCTTGGGCTTTTCGACTTCGACGATCGCCAGCACGTCTTCCAGCGTCAGTGGTTCGAAGTAAAGCCGGTCGGACGTGTCGTAATCGGTGCTGACCGTCTCCGGGTTGCAGTTGACCATGATGGTCTCGAACCCGTCCTCGCGCAGCGCCAGCGCGGCGTGCACGCAGCAGTAGTCGAACTCGATGCCCTGGCCGATCCGGTTCGGCCCGCCCCCGAGCACGATGATCTTGTCGCGGCCGGTCGGCTGCGCCTCGCATTCGTCCTCGTAGGTCGAATACAGGTAAGCGGTGGTGGTGGCGAACTCGGCGGCACAGGAATCCACCCGCTTGTAGACCGGCTTGATCCCGTGCGCGTGGCGCAGCGCGCGGATCGCCTTCTCGTCGGTACCGACCAGCTGCGCCAGGCGCGCGTCGGAGAACCCGCGGCGCTTGAGCTGGCGCAGGCGGGAACGGTCCAGCGCATCGAGCCCGGCTTTCGCGGTCGCCGCTTCCTCGGCGATCAGCTCCTCGATCTGATCGAGGAACCACGGATCGACGAAAGACAGCCCATGCACGTCCTCGACCGACATGCCGGCGCGGAAGGCATCGGCGAGATAGAACAGGCGTTCGGGCCCCGCTTCCTTGATCTCGCGTCTGAGGGTGAGCAGGTCGTCGGCGTCACGCAGGTCCAGGCCGGTCGGGTCGAAGCCGGTCTTGCCGGTTTCCAGACCGCGCAGGGCCTTCTGCATCGACTCCTGGAAGGTGCGGCCGATCGCCATGACCTCGCCGACCGATTTCATCTGCGTGGTCAGGCGCGAGTCCGCAGCCGGAAATTTCTCGAACGCGAAACGCGGGATCTTGGTGACGACGTAATCGATGCTCGGCTCGAACGAGGCCGGGGTAAGGCCGCCGGTGATCTCGTTCTTCAGCTCGTCCAGGGTGTAGCCCACGGCAAGCTTGGCCGCCACCTTGGCGATCGGAAAGCCGGTGGCCTTCGATGCCAGCGCGGACGAACGTGACACCCGCGGGTTCATCTCGATCACCACCACGCGGCCGGTCTGGGCGTTGATCCCGAACTGGACATTGCTGCCACCGGTATCCACCCCGATCTTGCGCAGCACGGCGATGCTGGCGTCGCGCAGGCGCTGGTATTCCTTGTCGGTCAGGGTCTGCGCGGGCGCCACGGTGATGCTGTCGCCGGTATGCACGCCCATCGGGTCGAGGTTCTCGATCGAGCAGACGATGATGCAGTTGTCCGCAGTGTCGCGAACCACCTCCATCTCGAACTCCTTCCAGCCCAGCACCGATTCCTCGACCAGCACCTCGCTGGTCGGCGACAGCTCCAGGCCGCGGCCGACGATCTCGATGAGCTCCTCGCGGTTGTAGGCGATGCCGCCGCCACTGCCGCCCAGGGTGAAGCTCGGGCGGATGATGGTGGGATAGCCGACCCGCGCCTGGATTTCCAGCGCCTGTTCGAGCGACCTGGCGACTTCAGCCTTCGGGCATTCCAGCCCGATCTCCTCCATCGCCACCCGGAACAGCTCACGGTCCTCGGCCATGCGGATCGCATCGCGCGACGCGCCGATGAGTTCAACCCCGTACTGCTCCAGCACGCCGTGATCGGCCAGGTCCAGCGCGCAGTTCAGCGCGGTCTGCCCGCCCATGGTAGGCAGCAACGCGTCGGGCTTCTCCTTGGCGATGATCTTCTCGACCGTCTTCCAGTTGATCGGCTCGATGTAGACCGCATCGGCCATTTCCGGGTCGGTCATGATCGTGGCCGGATTGCTGTTGACCAGGATCACCCGATAGCCCTCGTCGCGCAGCGCCTTGCATGCCTGCGCGCCGGAGTAATCGAACTCGCAGGCCTGGCCGATGACGATGGGCCCGGCGCCGATGATCAGGACGCTCTTGATGTCGGAACGGCGCGGCATCTCAGTGCGTCTCCATTGCGGCGATGAACTTGTCGAACAACGGCGCCACGTCGTGCGGACCGGGCGATGCTTCCGGATGTCCCTGGAAGCTGAAGGCGGGTGCGTCGGTCAGCTCGATCCCCTGGTTGGAGCCGTCGAACAGCGAGCGATGGGTCACCCGCGCGTTTTCCGGCAGCGTGGTTTCGTCCACCGCGAAGCCGTGGTTCTGCGAGGTGATCATCACCCGGCCCGACGCCAGGTCGATCACCGGGTGGTTGGCCCCGTGGTGCCCGAACTTCATCTTCATCGTCTTCGCGCCCACGGCAAGGCCGAGCAGCTGGTGGCCGAGGCAGATGCCGTAGGTCGGCAGCTTGCGGTCGATGAACTCGCGGATCGCGGCGATCGCGTAGTCGCAGGGCTCGGGATCGCCGGGGCCGTTGGAGAGGAACACGCCGTGGGGTTTCATCGCCAGCACATCGGCGGCGGATGTCTGGGCCGGGACCACGGTGACGTCGCAGCCGCGCTCGGCCAGCATCCGCAGGATGTTGCGCTTCACGCCGAAATCGTAGGCCACCACCTTGTACTTGCCCCCGCCCTCGGCGAAGGCATTGCGGTCCAGATCGAGCTGTCCGGCGGTCCATGGGTACGCCGCGGCGGTGGTGACTTCCTTCGCCAGATCCATGCCCTTCAGGCCCGGAAATTTGCGCGCGGCCTCGATCGCGCGATCCGCATCCGGTTTCCCGTCCGCAGCCGCACACGCCATCAGTGCTCCGTTCTGCGCACCCCGATCGCGCAGCAGGCGGGTCAGCTTGCGCACGTCGATGTCGGCGATCGCGACGATGCCGCGCGCCTTCAACCAGTCCGGCAGCGATCCTTCGCTGCGCCAGCTGCTGGGGCGCCGTGGCACGTCGCGCACGATCAGGCCGGCGGCCCAGACGGTGTCGGCTTCGTCGTCCTGCGCCGTGCAACCGGTGTTGCCGATATGCGGATAGGTCAGCGTCACCAGCTGGCGCGCATACGAGGGGTCCGTGAGCACTTCCTGGTAGCCGGTCATGGCCGTGTTGAACACGACTTCGCCTACGCTCAGGCCGTTTGCGCCCACGGAAATGCCCTCGAAGACCGTTCCGTCTTCAAGCGCGAGGATGGCGGGATCTGTCACTGGCTTCGCCTACGTCTGGTTGCGGAAAGCAAGCTGCAAAAAGCCGCCGAAGCGGTCTACACCGGTCCGGAGGCATGAGGAATCAGGCGAGCGAGAATTCTATCGGGGATCGGGTCGCGATGCCAGCGCGGATTATCCGAACAGCAGATCGCGCAGCCGGTAGACGCCGGCCGGGCGGCTGGCCAGCGCCTCGGCCGCGTGCAGCGCGCCGCGCGCGAAGATGTCGCGGTCGGTCGCGCGGTGAATCAGCTCGATGCGCTCGCCCGCGGCGGCGAACTGCACCACGTGCTCGCCGACGATGTCGCCTGCCCGGATCGAGGCATACCGCGGCCGCGCGCCGCCCTGCGTGGCCGAATGCCCGAGTGCCAGGGCCGTGCCGGAAGGCGCATCCTTCTTGTGCGTGTGGTGCTGCTCGAGGATGTCGCAGTCCCAGCCTGGCAGCGCGCGCGCCGCGCGCTCCACCAGCTCGTCCAGTACGGCGACGCCGAGGCTGAAGTTGGCCGCCCAGAGCACCGCGATGCGCGTGCCGGCCAAGGCGATCGCTTCGCGCTGCGCGTCGCCGAGACCTGTGGTACCCGAGACCATGGGTCTGCCGCGCTGCACGCACAGGGCGAGCACCGGATCGAAGCCCTCCGGCAGGCTGAAGTCGATCGCGACGTCGAACTCGGGTGTGCCCGCCAGCTCGGAGGCGGCGAATTGCGGAACACCATCGATCACCCGCTGCCCGACCTTGCGCGACACAGCGCCCACGACGCGGCAGGCCCCGTTACCGGCGCATAGCCGTTGCAGGGCCTGGCCCATTCGCCCATTGGCGCCGTGGATCAGCAGTTTCACCGGTTCGCTCATGCGCTCAGGCTAGCGGCAGCGGCCAGCCGCCCACAAGGGGCTTACCTGTCTTGCGTAGGAGCGGCGTCAGCCCGAGTTCTTTGGGAGGTTCTAGATATCCGACAACAGCAGGAACTCGCGGCTGACGCCGCTCCTACACGAGGCCGATGCGTCAATCGCCCTGGTCGGGGTCGCGCACGACCTCTGCGCTTTCCGGCAGCGGTCCGGCGGCGAAAGCGGCCCGCATCTGCGCATCGTTGCGCAGGCCCTCCCACTTCGCCACGACCATCGTGGCCACGCCGTTGCCGATGAAATTGGTGATCGCGCGCGCCTCGGACATGAACCGGTCCACGCCCAGCACCAGGGCCACACCTTCTACCGGGACTTTTCCGCCCAGCGCGGCCAGGGTCGCGGCGAGGGTCACGAAACCCGAGCCGGTTACGCCGGCCGCACCCTTCGAGGTCAGCAGCAACACCCCGATCAGGGTCAGCTCCTCGCCCAGGGTGAGGTCCACGCCCACCGCCTGGGCAATGAAGATCGCGGCCATGGTCAGGTAGATGCAGGTTCCGTCCAGGTTGAAGGAGTAACCGGTCGGCACGACCAGGCCCACCACCGCGCGGTCGCAGCCGACGTCCTCCAGACGGTTGAGCAGGCGCGGCAGCGCGGATTCCGAACTCGACGTGCCCAGCACCAGCAGCAGCTCGCCGCGGATGTACTTGATGAATTGCCACAGCGAGAAGCCGGACAGCCGCGCCACCAGTCCGAGCACCACGAACACGAACGCAAAACAGGTCAGGTACACCGAAGCCAGCAGCCAGCCGAGCGAGGCGAGCGAACCCAGGCCGAACTTGCCGATGGTGAAGGCCATCGCACCGAACGCACCGATCGGCGCCAGCCGCATGATCATGCCGACGATGTTGAAGAACACGTGCGACAGGTCTTCGGCGATGTCCAGCATGCGCTGGCCCACCCTGCCCATCTGGGTGAGCGCCACGCCGGTAAGGATGGCCACCAGCAGCACCTGCAGCAGCTTGCCCTCGGTGAACGCGGACAGGAAATCGTGCGGGATGATGTCGAGCAGAAAGGGGATCGTGCCCTGCTCGTGCGCGGCCTGCTGGTACTGGGAGACGCCCGAGGCATCGATCTGCGCCGGATCGATGCCCATGCCGGCGCCGGGCCTGACCAGGTTGGCCACCACCAACCCGATTACCAGGGCCAGGGTGGTGAGCACCTCGAAATAGATCAGCGCCTTGAGCCCGATCTTGCCGACATGTCTCAGGTCCCCGATCTTGGCGATGCCGGCAACAATGGTCAGGAAGATCACGGGGGCGATGATCATCTTCACGAGCTTGATGAAGCCATCGCCCAACGGCTTCATCTGCTGGCCGAGCTCGGGCCGGAACTGGCCCAGCACGATGCCGATCGCGATCGCGATCAGCACCTGGACGTAGAGGTTCTTCCACCAGCCTTTCGCCATGCTGGCGAGGCTAGCATGCGTAGGTCGGGGCTACGTCCCCGACGGATGCGTGGTGCCGCGCGGGGCGTGATGTCTCGTACGCGTAACCGGGAAGCGTCGGCCGCGTAGGGCCGACCTACGACACCATGCGATCCCAGAACCCCTTCACCCCATCGATGAAGGTGCTGGATCGGGGCGAATGGCGACGCGCGCCTTCGCCGCTGAAGGTCGCTTCGAATTTGTCCATCAGATCGCGCTGTTCGGCGGTGAGATTGACCGGGGTTTCCACCACCACCTTGCAGTACAGGTCGCCGGGCGCGCGGCTGCGCACGGACTTGACGCCCTTGTCGCGCAGGCGGAAGACCTTGCCGGTCTGGGTCTCGGCGGGAATGCGGATTTCGGCCTCGCCGCCCAGCGTGGGGACGCGCACCGTATCGCCGAGCGCAGCCTGGGAGATGCGAATCGGCACCTCGCAATGCAGGTCGTCGCCATCGCGCTCGAAGATCTCGTGCGGGCGTACCCGCACTTCCACGTACAGGTCTCCGGGCGGTGAGCCCGCAGGCCCCGCCTCGCCCTCGCCGGCCAGGCGGATGCGGTCTCCGCTGTCCACGCCTGCCGGGATCTTGACCGACAGGATCTTCTCTTCCTCGACCCGGCCGTTGCCGTGGCAGATCTTGCACGGGTTGGCGAAGGTCTTGCCGCGGCCGCCGCAGTGCGGACACGGCTGCTGCATGGTGAAGATGCCGCGCTGCATGCGCACCTGGCCACGGCCGTGGCAGGTGGCGCAGGTGTCGAGCTTGCCGTCTTCCGAACCGGTGCCCTTGCACGGCTCGCAGGCCGCGAGCGTGGGCAGCTCGATGCGCTTCTCGACGCCGGCGACGGCCTCCTCGAGATCGAGCTCCATCACATAGCCCACGTCGGCGCCGCGGCGCGGGCCACGCGAGGCACCGCCACCAAAGATGTTGCCGAAGATGTCGCCGAAGATGTCGCCGACGTCGTGGAAGCCCGGCCCGGCGTTGCCGCCGCCCATCCCGTGCTCGAACGCAGCGTGCCCGTGCTGGTCGTACATGCGGCGCTTGCCGCCGTCGGACAGCACTTCGTAGGCCTCCTTGCACTCCTTGAACTTCTCGAGCGCGTCGGTATCCGCAGAATTGCGGTCCGGGTGGTACTTCATCGCGCAGCGGCGATAGGCCTTCTTCAGCTCATCCTCGCTCGCGTTGCGCGCGACGCCGAGGACTTCGTAGTAATCGCGCTTGCTCATCGCCGCCTGCTCATTTGCAACCTGCCTTCCTCAACACAACGGGCAGGACCTGCCTGCCCGTTGTCAGCTGCCATCGTCGATCAGGCCTGCTTGTCGTCGTCTTTCACTTCGGTGAACTCGGCGTCGACAACGTCCTCGCCCTTGGCGGATGAGGATGCGCCTGCACCACCCTGGCCTTCCGTGCCCGGCTGCTGGGCGGCGGCGGCCGCTGCGAACAGCGCCTGCGCCGCTTCTTCCAGTGCCTTGCTCTTGGCCTCGATCTGGGCCTTGTCGTCGCCCTTCATCGCGGTCTCGACCTCGGCGATCGCGCCCTCGGCGCGCCCGATCAGCTCGCCTCCGACCTTGTCGCCGTTGTCCTTGATCGCGCTGCGGGTCGCATGCACCAGCGCGTCGGCCTGGTTGCGGGCGTTGACCAGCTCATGGAACTTCTTGTCCTCCTCGCGATGGGCCTCGGCGTCCTGCACCATCTTCTGGATCTCGTCGTCCGACAGGCCCGAGCCCGCCTTGATCTCGACCTTCTGTTCCTTTCCGGTCTTCTTGTCCTTGGCAGTGACGTGGACGATGCCATTGGCGTCGATGTCGAAGGAGACCTCGATCTGCGGCATGCCGCGCGGAGCGGAATCGATACCGGTCAGATCGAAGCGGGCCAGCGACTTGTTGTAGCGGGCCTGTTCGCGCTCGCCCTGCAGCACGTGCACGGTTACCGCGGACTGGTTGTCCTCGGCGGTGCTGAAGGTCTGCGAGGCCTTGGTCGGGATGGTGGTGTTCTTGTCGATGATTTTGGTGAACACGCCACCCAGGGTCTCGATGCCCAGGCTCAGCGGGGTCACGTCGAGCAGCAGCACGTCCTTGACGTCGCCCTGCAGCACGCCACCCTGGACCGCGGCGCCCACGGCGACCGCCTCGTCCGGGTTCACGTCCTTGCGCGGCTCCTTGCCGAAGAACTCGGCCACGGCCTGCTGCACCTTGGGCATGCGGGTCTGGCCGCCGACCAGGATCACCTCGCTGATGTCGCTCGAGCGCAGGCCGGCATCGTTCAGCGCCACGCGGCACGGCTCGATGGTCTTCTTCACCAGATCGTCGACCAGCGACTCCAGCTTGGAGCGGGTCAGCTTGATGTTGAGGTGCTTCGGACCCGAGGCATCCGCGGTCACGTACGGCAGGTTGACGTCGGTCTGCTGCGAGCTGGACAGCTCGATCTTGGCGCGCTCGGCCGCATCCTTCAGGCGCTGCAGCGCCAGCGGATCCTTGCGCAGGTCGATGCCCTGCTCCTTCTGGAACTCGTCGACCAGATAGTCGATGACGCGCTTGTCGAAGTCCTCGCCGCCCAGGAACGTGTCGCCGTTGGTGGACAGCACTTCGAACTGCTTCTCGCCGTCGACTTCGGCGATCTCGATGATCGACACGTCGAAGGTGCCGCCGCCCAAGTCGTAGACCGCGATCTTGCGGTCGCCACCGGCCTTGTCCAGGCCGTAGGCGAGTGCCGCGGCGGTGGGCTCGTTGATGATGCGCTTGACGTCGAGTCCGGCGATCTTGCCGGCGTCCTTGGTCGCCTGGCGCTGGCTGTCGTTGAAGTAGGCCGGCACGGTGATGACCGCTTCGGTCACGGTCTCGCCCAGATAGGCCTCGGCGGTCTTCTTCATCTTCTCGAGGATGCGCGCGGAAACTTCCTGCGCGGACAACTTCTTGCCGTCGCTGGTCGCGACCCAGGCATCGCCGTTGTCGTGCTCGACAATCGCATATGGCACCAGGTCCAGGTCCTTCTTGACTTCGGCATCGCTGAACTTGCGCCCGATCAGGCGCTTCACCGCGTAGAACGTGTTCTTGGGATTGGTTACCGCCTGGCGCTTGGCCGAGGCGCCGACCAGGACCTCGCCGTCCTTGGTGTAGGCCACGATCGAAGGCGTGGTGCGGTCGCCTTCGGAATTCTCGATCACGCGGGTCTTGCCGCCCTCCATGATCGCCACGCACGAATTGGTCGTGCCCAGGTCGATGCCGATGATCTTGCCCATGATGCTGCTCCCTCTCGATTGCTTATGTGTGCGGGCGCCGCTGCGCCGATGTGCGGTATTTAGGGGTTCGGGTGGTCGATTCAAGGGCCGGGGCCCAGCCGCGTGCGCCTGTGTCGCAGGACGGCAGGCCTGCCTCGCTCAGGGCAAAAGGCCGCACCTTCGAATCGACACCCGTTCCCGCTGCGCTAGTCCTTTGCCACCACCACCAGCGCCGGACGCAGGAGGCGATCATTCAGCACATAGCCCTTCTGGAAGGTCTGGGCTACCGCGCCAGGTGGGACGCCTTCGGCTTCGACCACGCTCATGGCCTGGTGACGCTCGGGGTCGAAACTGTCGCCGGAAGCCGGGGCGATTTCGCTCAGCCCGTTCTTCTCGGCGATGGTGTGCAGCTGCTTCAGGGTGAGCTCCAGGCCGGCGCGCAGCGGATCGTTCTGGGCGGCGTTCGCCAGCCCGGCTTCCATGCTGTCGAACAGCGGCAACAGCTCGCCCAGCAGGCGCTCGTTGGCGAACCTGCGGGCGTTGTCGACGTCGCGCGCCAGGCGCTTGCGCTGGTTCTCCAGGTCGGCGCGCTCGAGCAGCGATTGCGCCCGGAGCTGCTCGAGCTCGCCCTTCAGCGCCTCGATCTGGTCCTCAAGGCTGTCCTGGGCGGCAGTGGCAGCACCGTCGGTTTGGGGCAAGCCCTCTTCGTCGGCCGCGGGATCGGTCGTGTGGTTCATCGGTCGCGAGCTTCCAGGCGGTCGGTCGGCCGCCCAACCCCGTCCCTATGAGGGCTGCCCTTCCGGATTCAAGGCGCCACCCAGGACATCGGCGGCCGCCTGCACCAGCGGGATGACCCGCTCGTAGGCCATGCGCGTGGGGCCGATCACCCCCAGCACCCCGAGCACCTTGCCGCCCGATGCGTAGGGCGCGGTCACCAGCGACACGCCTTCCAGCGGTGCCAGCCCGGTTTCCTCGCCGATGAAGATCCGCACGCCCGGCGCGCGGATGGTGCGTTCGAGCAGCTGCAGGATCTCGCGCTTGCGGGCGAAGGCCTCGAACAGTTCGCGCAGGCGATCCAGGTCCGAGAGGTCCTGCACCCCGATCAGCCGGTTCTGCCCGGCCAGCAGGATGTCCTCCGCCCCCGTGCTGCCGGCTGCCAGCGCCTGCTCGGCCAGCTCCACGCTGCTTTCCAGCAGCCTGCCCATCTCGTCGCGGGCATTGCGCAGCTCATGCAGCAGGCTGGCGCGGATCTCGGTCAGCGGCCGGCCGGCGAAGTGCTGGTTCAGGTAGTTGGAGACCTTTTCCAGCTCGCCTGCGTCGAACAACCTCCGTGTATGGATGATGCGGTTCTGCACGTCGTTGTCGGCGAACACCAGGATCGCCAGCACGCGTTGTCCATCCAGCGGCACGAAATCGATGTGCCGGAAGGCGAACTGTTCGCGCTTGGGTGCACTGACCACGCCCACGAAATGGGTCATGGCCGAGAGCAGCTCGGAGGCGTTTCCGAGCAACGACTGGGTGCTGGTGCCGCTGGCGATTTCGCTGCGCAGTCGCGCCAGTTCGGTCTCGCGCAGCGGCTTGACCTGCAACAGCGAGTCGACGAACACCCGGTAGCCCTGCACGGTAGGGACGCGCCCGGCCGACGTGTGCGGCGCGCTCAGCAGCCCGATGTCTTCCAGGTCGGCCAGGATGTTGCGGATCGTGGCCGGGCTGACGTCCAGGCCGGCGTGCCGCGCCAGGGTCTGCGACCCGACCGGCTCGCCATCGTGGATGTAGCGGCCGATCAGGGTGCGCAGCAGCTGTCGCGCCCGGGGATCGAGCCGGTCGGGGGCGGTGCCGCTGTCGTCGCGCCTGCTGCGAATCATGGATGGCATATATGCCGACCACGCTGCCGGCGCAAGCCGGCGCCCACCTCGGCTCAGGCACAATTCCAACCGCATGCTGACCCAACTATCCATCCGCGACTTTGCCGTCGTCCGCGCCGCCGAGCTGGAGTTCGGGCCTGGCCTCACGGTGATTTCCGGCGAAACCGGCGCCGGCAAGTCGTTGCTGGTCGATGCGCTGGGGTTCCTGTCCGGCCAGCGTGCCGACAGCGGCATGGTCCGGCACGGGGCGGAGCGCGCCGAGTTGTCCGCGCAGTTCGACCTGATCGACGCGCCGTCGGCTCGCGATTGGCTGAACGAGCAGGACATGCTAGACGACGCCAGCAGCAGGGAGTGCCTGCTGCGCCGCACCCTGCGCGCCGATGGTGGTTCGCGCGCGTGGATCAACGGCCGCCCGGCGACCCTGGCGCAGCTGGCCGCACTGGCTGCATGCCTGGTCGAAATCCATGGGCAGCACGAACATCAGGCATTGCTGTCGAAGGCGGCGCAGCTCGCGCTGCTGGATGATTTCGGCGGCCACGGCGCGGCGCTCGCCGCAGTCCGCGACGCCGCAACGACCTGGAGCGCCCTGCTGCGCGAGCGCGAACACCTGTCCGGCCAGGGCGATGTGAGCGACCGCATCGCCCTGCTCGAACACCAGCTGGGCGAACTCGAACGCGAAACCCTTGAGCCCGATGCCATCGCCGAACTGGTGGCCGCGCATCGCCGCCAGGCGCATGCGGCGGCGTTGATCGCTGCCTGCGAATCCGCAGCCACTGGCCTGGGCGACGACGACGGCTCTGGAATCGGCAGCCTGCTGCAGCGGGTTCGCGGCGACCTGGCCCGGGTCAGCGAACACGAAGCCCGGCTGGGCGAGGTCGAAGCCATGCTCGAAGCTGCGTCGATCCAGCTTGACGAGGCCCTGCTCCTGCTCGAGCGGGTCCGCGACGACCTGGACCTGGACCCTGCCCGCTTCGACGAACTCGATCAGCGCCTGGGCCGCCTGCATGAGCTGGGACGCAAGCACCGCGTCGCGCCCGACGCGCTGGCCGGGATGCGCGACGCCGTCTGTGCAGAGCTCGAAGCCCTGCGCGGCGCGGGCGAGCGCCTGGTGGCGCTCGACGCGGAAATCGACGCCGCTGCGGCGCGCTGGCGCGATGCCGCGCAGGTCCTGACGGACGCCCGGAAACAGACCGCGGCCACCCTGGGACAGCGCACCACGGCCTTGATCGGCGAACTGGGCATGGGTGGCGGACGCTTCGAGATCGCGGTCGAACCCGCCAATCGCGATCGCCCCGACCCGCACGGCGCCGAGCGGGTGGAATTCCTGGTCTCCGCCAATGCCGGCCAGCCCCCGCGCCCGCTGCGCAAGGTCGCTTCTGGCGGCGAACTTTCACGGATCTCCCTCGCGATCGAGGTTGCCGCGCTCGGCCACGACCTGGTCCCGACCATGGTGTTCGACGAAGTCGATTCGGGCATCGGCGGTGCCGTCGCCGAGATCGTCGGCCAGAAGCTGCGCGCCCTGGGCGCGCAGCGGCAGGCGCTGTGCGTGACCCACCTGCCGCAGGTGGCGGCGCAAGGACATGCGCATTACCGGGTGAGCAAAGCCGAAGCCTCCGGCATGACCCAGAGCGCGGTCGTGGTGCTGGATGGCGGTGCCCGCGCCGAGGAACTGGCCAGGATGCTCGGTGGCGTGGAGGTCAGCCGCGAAGCGCGCGCTGCAGCCAGGCGCCTGCTGCAAAACGCACGTTGAGCGCGATGCAGGCGCGCTCCTGCCGATCGGCGCTCTTTCGCGAATGCAACCCCACGCAGCGCCTCAGCGCT
The DNA here is from genome assembly GCF_022662515.1 of Lysobacter sp. M15. Lineage (NCBI taxonomy): Bacteria > Pseudomonadati > Pseudomonadota > Gammaproteobacteria > Lysobacterales > Lysobacteraceae > Lysobacter > Lysobacter sp. M15. The sequence goes on from NZ_JAKPBV010000005.1 coordinate 295,258, forward strand.
TCTTGCGCACGTACAAGACCAGCGAATGGTCTTCGATCTGGTAGCCGTGGCGCGTGGCGATCTCGGCCTGCAGACGCTCGATCTCGTCGCTCTGGAATTCGATCACCTTGCCCGTATCCATGTCGACCATATGGTCGTGGTGCTCGCCGCGGTCCAGCTCGTAGACCGCGTGTCCGCCCTCGAAATTGTGCTTGAGCACCAGGCCGGCCGCCTCGAACTGGGTCAGGACCCGGTATACCGTCGCCAGACCGATCTCCTCGCCGTTCTCCAGCAGGTGCCGGTAGATGTCCTCGGCGGTCATGTGCCGCGGCCGGGTCTGTTCCAGCAGGTCCAGGATCCGCATCCGCGGGTGCGTGACCTTCAGGCCGGCCTTGCGCAGTTCTTGCGATTCCATCGTGGCTCCGTTGCGGGGCAACGCCCGCTAAACAGCGGTCGCTGCAGGCCGCGAATGCAAGCCTGCAGTGTATCATCCGCGGGTTTCCGCACCGACCCCAACGCATGCGCAAGTTCCTGCCCCAGATCGCACTCGTCGCCCTCCTGGCGTCCGCCACCGCCGGCTGCGGCATCCTGTACAAGCAGCCGATCTACCAGGGCAATTTGCTGGAGAAGGCACAGGTCGACCAGTTGCAGGCCGGCATGAGCAAGCAGCAGGTCGACGCGCTGATCGGCTCGCCGTCGATCGCCGATCCGTTCCACCACGATCGCTGGGACTACACCGCCACCGAGCGCACCGACCGCCGCGGCACCACCCAGGTCAAGAACATGACCCTGTGGTTCGAAAACGACGCGCTGGCCAAGTGGGAAGGCGAGTACTTCCCCGAGCAGGACCAGGAACTGTCGACGTTAGTGATCCGCAAGTTCGGCCGCAATCTCGCCAAGGACGACAAGGACAAGCGTCGCGCACGCTAGTTCCGGCCGCGCTGCGTTCGTTCAAACCGTGTCGGTGCCCTGCCCTGACCGCGCCCCAGCGCGGCGCCGGCGTGCTTCCTTGGGATCGGCCTGCAGCGGGCCGAGCAGTTCCACCCGGTCGCCTTCGCGCAGTCGGTGCGTCGGCTCGACCCGTTCGCCGAATACGGCCAGGCCTGCGACCCCGCCACAGTCGATTCCGCTGAGGGCGATCGCTTCCGCGACGGTGGCTCCGTCGGCAAGTTCCATTTGCCGGCTGTCGTACCGGCGCGGCCATGCACGCACGACTTCGACCTTCATGCGACTCAGGCCTTGCGGTCGGCCACGCGGACGAAATCGTCGACCATGCGATCGGCAAGCGCCTGCATGCCCAGGCTCAACGCCGGCAGCAGCAGCAGGCTCTGCGGCTCGAAGTCGAGGGTCAGCGTGACTTTGCAGGCCGACTCGTCGAGCGCATGGAACTGCCAGCGCCCGTCGAGCCGCCTGAACGGGCCGTCGCGCAGCCGCATGTCGATGTGATGCGGCGGCGAAAGGGTGTTTTCGGTCGTGAACCAGGTATGGAAGCCTCCAAGACCCAGATCCAGGCGCGCGACGACCCGCTCCTCATCGGCATGCACGATCTCCGCCGCTTCGCACCAGTCGAACCGGCGCGGGTAGGCGGCAACGTCGTTGACCAGTGCGAACATGCGGGTTGCGGAGTGCTCGACCAGGGCGCTGCGCTGGATCTTCGGCATCGATCGATTGGCCCGGGTGAGTCGATTCGGTGACAATGGCCGCGATGGCCAAGCAATCGGGCAAGGATAAGGGAAAGAACGGCGCGGGCGGGACCATCGCGCTGAACAAGCGTGCGCGCCACGATTACCACCTCGAGGAGAGATTCGAAGCCGGCCTGGCCCTGCAGGGATGGGAACTCAAGGCGATTCGCGCTGGCCGCGCACATATCGGCGAGAGTTATGCAGTGGTCCGCGATGGCGAACTGTTCCTGTTCGGTTCGCAGATCACGCCCCTGATCTCCGCTTCCAGCCACGTCGTGGCCGACGACCGCCGCACGCGCAAGCTGCTGCTGCATCGGCGCGAGATCGACCAGCTGGTCGGCAAGGTGCAGCGCGACGGCTACACCGTGGTGCCGACATCGCTCTACTGGAAAGGCAACAAGGTCAAGGCGGAACTGGCGCTGGCCAAGGGCAAGCAGGCGCACGACAAGCGCGATGCGAGCAAGGAGCGGGATTGGGAACGGGAAAAGCAACGAGTCATGCGCCGGCATAACCGCGACGCCTGAGAACAACCCATCCCGGCGAGCGTGCGGCGACGCGCGCTGCGGCATTCCGGCGCACTGGAAGCATCAGCTACGCGGGCAGGGTCGCATCGCGGATTCGCGGCGCAGCCTATTCGGCAACCGGGGCCTGGGGCAGTCCGAACACGAACGTGGCACCCTTCCCCACTTCGCCTTCGGCACGGATGGCTCCGCCGTGCCGTTCGACGACCCGTTTGACCGATGCCAGGCCGATGCCGTGACCGGCGTATTCGGCTTGGGTATGCAGGCGCTGGAACGGCCGGAACAGCTTGGCGGCGTATTCCGTGGCGAACCCGGCGCCGTTGTCGCGGACGAAGAATTCTCCCTCGCCATTCCTGCCGACCTCGATCCGCGCATCCTTGCACGCGCGGGTGAACTTCCAGGCATTTCCCATCAGGTTGTCCATCAGGTTGCGCAACAGCGCGGGATCGCCGTGCGCGACCAGGCCCGGTGCGATGTCGAAGGCGACCTGGCGCGATGGCTCGCTGTTGCGCAGTTCCGCGGCGATATCGTGTGCCATCGCGGTCAGGTCGACTTGCGCATACTTCAGTTCACCACGGGACACGCGCGACATCTTCAGCAGCGCGTCGATCAGGTCGCTCATCCGCGCGCTCGCGCTGCGGATGCGTTTCAGGTAATCCTGGCCGCTGACGTCGATCGAATCCCGGTAACGCTCGCTCAGCAAGCGGCTGAATCCGTCGATTGAACGCAACGGCGCACGCAGGTCGTGGGACACGCTGTATGCGAACGCCTCCAGCTCCTGGTTGGCATGGCTGAGCTCGCGCGTACGCAGCGCAACGCGTGCTTCCAGGGTGCGGTTGAGCGCCTGTACCCGGGCTTCCGCGCGCATCCGCTCGGTCACGTCTTCGACCTGGACCAGGCTGGCGAAGTGCTCTCCCACCTCGCCCGGCACCATCGCAAAGGTCAGGCTGGCATGGCGCACGTCGCCGTCGCTGCGGCGCAGGCGGCGGGTCACGCGATAGGCGCCTTCGGACAGCGCCTCGCGTTCGACCGTGCGCATGGTGTCGTATTCGCCGTCGACGAAGTGCTGGCCCAGCGTGGTGCCGACCAGCGCCTGCTCGTTGATGCCCAGGATCTGGCCCATGGCCGGGTTGGCCTCGACGATCCGGCCATCGCGGTCGAGCAGCGCCTTGCCGATGGCGGAGTAGCGCATCGCACTCCGGAAGCGTTGCTCGCTGCGTCGATACGAAGCGCTCATCTGTGCCGCGAGGGCTTCTGCGCGCGACTGGGTCCGCGCCAGGTTGAGGGCGATCCCGAACAACAGCAACGAGCCAAGCAAGCCTCCGAGCAGGGTCGTCCGCAATCCCGGGATCGTATTGCGGACTTCAGCCATTGGCTCCGACTCGAAGTCGACGCGCCAGTGGCGTCCCATGATGTCCAACCGCAAGCTCTGCACGAACGCCGGGCGCATCGAGTCGTCGAGCTCGCCCGCTCGTTCCCCCAGGAAGTCCTGGTCCGCGTAGACGAGGCGCCCCTCACCGTCGGTCGCATCCACGATCCGCAGCTGGCTGGCCCGCTCGAATGCCTGCAGCGCGGCCCGTACGAAGCCCGCCGCGTCGACTTCGATGAACACCCAGCCACGCAGATCCTGGAGATGCGGTCCGTCCCGTCCCGGGGCGTAGACCGGGGCAAACACGACGAACTCGCGTGCCGGATCGTCTTCCGCCGCCAGGATCGGGGGGACCGGAGCGCTGATGCGCAGTTCACCCGTGGTCGCCGCCTGTTCCATGGCGTGCCGGCGACCCGGGTGCGCCGCGAGGTCGATGCCTGAAATGCCCTTGTTGGCGCCCTGCTCGGGCGCGGCGTACAGGACCAGCGCATGGCGTCCCTGGGCATCGGTGAAGTCCGGGGTCGATGCGCCCCACACCACACCGGGCAGCGCCTGGCGCAGGGCGTCGAGCTGCTGCGCGTTGACGTCGAGGGCGAACCCCAGCGCCTGCACAGAGGGGAACCGCCTGACCATGTCCAGGCCGGCGACATAACGCTGCCACTGCTCGCGACTGGGCAGCGGCAGCGATGTCTGCAGCGATGCGCCGCCGCGTACCAGCAGCTCGAAGTTGATGATCCGCTGCTGCAGCAGGCGCAGCACCTGGCGGTTGGTGCTCTGGAAATCGGCCTCGGCAGTGCGCAGGCCGCGTTCCTGCATGTTGTGCCAGTAGACCAGCACGAGCAGCAGCGATGCCACGAGCACCACCGTGGCCAGCGCATGGCTGATCCAGCCGTGCCGCGCCGCCGGCGGCGCCTGTTCGGGCGGTTCCAGATTGCTGGGCATTTGCGCAGGATAGCGGCTCGCGGGTGCACCGCCTCCGAGGCTGAACCGTCGGCGATTCCAGCCGTCGGTTCCCTTGTGCCGGCGCCGCCCGCCCCTATACTCGTCGGGTCAGCGCTTTTGTTGTTCCCCGGGGGTGCACCTGGCTTCGACGGGGGTTGCGAAATCGCCTGGCGCATGCCGAGGGGGCAGCTTTCCTCGTAAATCCAGCGGCAAACTTCTAGTTGCCAACGACGACAACTACGCTCTGGCCGCTTAAGGCCTAGCCCCGAAACTGCTTGTGTCCGTGTTCGCAGCGTAGGGTCATTATCACGGAATCGCCGGAGGCGGCTGCCTGTCAGCCTCCGGTCAACTCAAAACAGGCTGGTTCCCGGATGCGCTTCGCGCGCCGTGCTGTCCGGGGGCGAGACCTAACGGAGCGCTAAGCATGTAGTGCCGGGGATGGAGTGCCTTCGGACGGGGGTTCGATTCCCCCCACCTCCACCATCCAATGACGTCCATGGGCGTCCAGTCAAAGGCCGAAGATTCCGCTAAAACGGGTCTTCGGCCTTTCTGTTTCCGGGAATCACAACCACTCCATCAGGAACCAGGCCGCGATCGTGGCGCCAGGCGGCAACCACGCCGGTTCGATGTTGAATCCATCCGGTGGACCGCTCTGTGGCTCGAAGCAGGTGGCATGCGCCACTTCGTCATACACCACCCAGTGACTGCAGCTGGACGTGAGTCGCAGGCTCTGCCCGCTGCGGTGGATCAGCACCGGACGGCGGTTGATGAAGCAGTCGTCCCATGGACCAGGGTCGGGCTGTGCCAGGGGACGCGTGGCGATGCCTTCTGCGTCGCGCGGATACATGTGCGTCGGCGAGAACTCGACCCGGTCGGGCTTGCGGAACCACGGATGCCAGCCGATCACGACGGGCATCGCAAGCGCGCCGGCGCTGACCGACAGCGACATCCTCAGCTGGCGATCGCCTGCCTCGATGCGCTGAAAGCAGGTGCCGCCGAACGGCCAGCGCTCGTCCACGGGCAATGCCAGCGAGAGCTCGGCATGGCTGGGCGAATGCGCTTCGACCCGCCATGGCAGTCCGAACGCGACCCCATGGATCGCATGACCATCGAGGTTGAGAGGAAGCTGGTAGTTGCGGTCGCGGAAAGCGAATCTTCCATGACGGATGCGACCCGCCCAGGGCGCCATGGGATAGCACCCCCAGGCGATCATCGCGCTCTGGCCTGCGCTACCGTCCACCAGCCAGTCGGTCCCTTCCCAAGTGATCTGCGCAAGGCGTCCACCCGCCTGCGCTGCGATGTCGACGGCAAGCGGCCCTTGGCCAATCGTCGTCAACGGCCCCGGTGGGAACGGGATCATTGCGCCGGAAGGAGGCGCTTCGGACTGGTGATCAAGCTCCATGAAGTCAGGATTCCGCATGTTTTGTGCAGCGATCGGTGAACTTGCTCGATGGCAGATCGGCCCGTTCGAGCTTCCGCTTACCGCAACCCGGATCGGGCTTCGGCGCGGCAGCAGACTCTAGCAGCGAACGCTGCAATGGGTCCGCTGCAATACACATCGCCGCCATGGCGCCGCTGAAACATGCCGCCGACGGCCTCGTTCCGCGCCCATTCGGAGGCGGTACCCAAACGAAGAACGGGCCGCAAGCGGCCCGTTCTGTTTTTGCATGTAACGAGTCGGGTCAGCCCTGCATCGGCACCAGGGTGATCTCGACCCGGCGGTTCTGCGCGCGGCCGGATTCGGTGTCGTTGCTGGCCACTGGACGGGTTTCACCGGCACCGCTCACGACCATGCGGCTGCTGGCGACGCCGCGGCTGCCCAGATAGCCGGCGACCGCATTGGCGCGATTCTGCGACAGGGTCATGTTGTAGGCGTCGGTGCCCTTGCTGTCGGTATGGCCAGTGACCTCGATCCGGGTCTGGTTGTACTCGTTCAACGTATTGGCGAGGTTATCCAGCACCGGGCGGAACTCGGGCTTCAGATCGGCCCGGTCGAAGTCGAACGTGATGCCACTGGGCATGTTGAGGGTGATGTTGTCGCCCTGGCGTCCGACCTCGACGCCGGTACCCGCCATCTGCCGGCGCAACGCGGCTTCCTGGCGATCCTGGTATGCGCCCACGCCGGCACCGATCGCGGCGCCCGCTGCGGCACCGACGGTGGCACGCTGGCGGCGTTCGGTGGCATCGCCGCCGCTCGCGGCACCGAGCACCGCGCCGGCAACCGCGCCGATCGCGGCGCCACGTCCGGTGCGGTTCGGATCATTCGGATCGCTGGTCTGGCCGGTGTAGGTCGCGCAGCTGGTGAGCAGCAGCGCGCCGGCGATGGCGGCGGTCAGGCCGGTGTATGCGAACTTGTTCATGGGGAGCTCCTCGTCGTTCGGGGGCGGCCCGGTTACGGGCCGGTTGCAAGCGGCGACAAGCTAAACACGGGTCCATGAGCGAAGAGTGACGGGGCGCCGCCTATCGCAAGGCCGCGTTCAGGCACCGTCCATGACCGCTTCCGCGTCGACCGAATCGAACGGGCGTTCCCAGTCCGACATCAGCGCCAGATACAGCAGCTTGTCGAATTCCGGTCCGAAACGACGGATGACCGCATCCGGATCGGGAATGAGCTTTGCGTCGGCGATCAGGCCGAAGTGGACGCGGTTGTCGTAGCTCAGGATCGAGATCCCCAGGCCGATCGAACCGGTCTGCGGCACCCAGAACATCAGCTCCCGGATCGGAATCCCGGCGAGATATAGCGGCTGCTGCGGCCCGGGCACATTGGTCGCCACGGCCGTGGCCTTGCGGCTGAAAAGCTCCAGGGCGACTTCCTGCAACGCTTGAGGTGCCATCCCCAAGGCGGCGAGGAGTCCAAATGCAACAATGGCTTGGCGCGAATTCTTCAATTGATTCATGCACTCGGCGACGCGCTCCAGCCGGCGCACGGGATTGGGCTCGCCTACCGGCAGGTCCAGGAACACCAGGCCGAAGTGATTGCCCAGCTTGCGTGCGTGCTCCAGCGGACGCAGGTTGACCGGTACGGTCGCGCGCAGGGTCATGCCGGCGACGTCGTCGCCACGTTCGAGCATGTAATCGCGCAGCGCACCTGCGGCGGCGGCCATCAGCACGTCGTTGACCGTGCAGCCGCAGGCACGGCCGACCGCCTTCACCTCGTCCAGGTCCAGCGGCGGCGCCCAGGCGACCCGCTTGCTGACGCCCAGCCGGCCACGCAGCATCGATGGCGGATCGTCCGGCAGGGCCAGCGCCACAAGCAGTTCCCGCGCGATCTCGCCGCCCTCTTTCGCCAGCATCGCCGCAAGGCTAGGGTCCTGCACCATCTCCATGCCCTTGCCGAGCATCTTGCCGCCGAGCCTGGTATAGCGCTCGATCGCGCCGACCCGCCGCGCGACCCCGGCACCGTCATCCTTGAGCCAGGTTTTGGCCAGCGGCCTGGCCTTGTGCGCATCGGCGGAGGTATCGGTCAGCGACAGCAGCACCTGGATCAGGGCGATGCCGTCGGCATAACAATGATGGATGCGCACCACCAGCGCCGATCCGCCCTGGTAGTGCTCGACCAGATGGAACTGCCAGAGCGGCCGACTCTTGTCGAGCGGACTGGAGGCGAGCTGGCTGACGAATTTCTCTAGCGCCCGCTTCTCCGATCCGGCCGTGTTGCCGCGCGCCGGCAGTGCCGAAAGCCGCACATGCCAGTCCAGGTCGAAATGCTCGTCGTCCTGCCAGGACGCGCCTGCGGGCGCATCGACCGGTTTGCAGCGGAAGCGCGGATAGGCGTCGACGAAGCGGCGCTGGATGACCTTCCGCAGGCGCGCAACCGGCATGCGCTCGGCGAGCATCAGCACGCCGGTGATCATCATCGGATTGGTCGGCCGCTCCATGCGCAGCCAGGCGGTGTCGACCCGCGACATCGGTTCGCGCCTGCTCCTGCGCGGTGCGGTTACTGCCGTGGCCATGCCGGTCTCCTCGAGGCTGGCGCGAGTGAATCACGCGGGCGCGAAGAGCGTCAACGCGAGCGCACCCATTGAGCCGGGCAGACCACAGGGTTCTCGTCGCCCACCTTCGGGATCATGGACGTGCCCGTGCAACTGCCACCGCGCCTATCGCGAAGCCTGATACGCCGCCAAAGCCTCAGCGCGACCCTGCTCCAGATCGACGATCGGCCTGGCCGGATAGCGCGGCGCGAGCGTTGCGGCGAGCGCAGCATGGGTCCACGGCGCGAACCGCGCTTGCGGCGGAAGTCTCGCCAGTTCGGGCACCCAGCGCGCGATGTAGTCGCCGTGCGGATCGAATTTGCGGGCCTGGGCAACCGGATTGAAGACCCGGAAGTATGGAGAGGCATCCGCGCCCGTGCCCGCGATCCACTGCCAGCCGAGGGTGTTGTTGGCCAGGTCCGCGTCCAGCAGCGTGTCCCAGAACCAGCGCGCACCCTCCAGCCAGTGCTGGCGCATGTGCTTGCACAGCCAGCTGCCCACGAGCATGCGCACGCGGTTGTGCATCCATCCGGTCTGCCACAGCTCGCGCATGCCGGCGTCGACAATCGGAACGCCGGTCAGGCCGCGCTTCCATGCCGTGAATTGGCGCGGCTCGCGCCGCGCCCATCCGAACCGATCGAAACGCGGATTGAGATTGGCGTCGGCGGTGTGCGGAAAGTGATGCAGGAGATGATGCGCGAACTCGCGCCATCCGAGCTGGCGGACGTAAGCGTCGATTCCTGCACCGGTTCCGACCCGCCGCTCGCCCTCGATCGCCGAGACGATCCGCCACGGAGAGATCTCACCGAAGTGCAGATGCGGCGACAGCCGTGAGGTCCCGGTCCGATCCGGGCGCTCGCGCTCACTGCGGTAATCGCGCAGCGCACCGTCGATGAACACCTCCAGAGCCTCGCGCGCGCCCTCCTCGCCGGGCGACCAGGACTCCCAGAAACCGCTGTCCCAGCCGCCGGCTGGCGCCAGCTTCAGGACTTCGAGTCCGATCCCGTCGGGGCCATCCTCGGTGTCTGGAATCTGGGTGGGCACATCGGTGCATGGAGCGAGCTGCCACTGCGCTATCGCCGTGCGCCAGAACGGCGTGAAGACCTTGTAGGGCCCGCCGGCCTTGGTTTGCAGTTCCCAGGGTTCGAACAACAGACTGCCGTTGAAGCTCTGCGCATGCAGGCCCTGGCGGCGCAATGCTGCCTTGATCGCCGTGTCGCGCTGCTCGACGGCCGGCTCGTAGCGCCGGTTCCAGTACACCGCTTCCGCATCGCAGGCCAGAGCGAGCGTCTGCAGGGTCTGCAGACTGGGGCCGGCGAACAGGCGCAGCCGGCTGCCCCTGTCACGCAAACGCGCATCGAGTGCAGCCAACGAACAATGTCGCCACGCATTCGACGCAGCGCCCGGGGCCCATGCGCCTTCCTCGTCGGGCGCATGGATGTAGACGCAGACCGGCGTCTGTCCTGCCTCCAGCGCAGCCTGCAGCGCAGGGTTGTCGGCAAGGCGCAGGTCGTTGCGGAACCAGACCAGGGCGTTGGGCATGGCGCAGTATCCGGCGCCGGCGTGGATGCGGCGTCAGCAGCCGCGGGTCAGGCTTCGACGAAACGCACCCTTCGCGTGATCGAACACACCGGCTCGTAGCCGATCGTGCCGGCATCGTCGGCGATCACTTCCACGGGCAGGCCTTCGCCCCACAGCACCACCGGATCGCCCGCCTTCGCGTGGGGCTGTTTGCGCAGGTCGATGGTCATCAGGTCCATCGACACGCGGCCGATGACCGGTGCCATCTGGCCATTGACCAGCACCGGCGTGCCGGCCGGTACCCGGCGCGGATAGCCGTCGCCATAGCCGATGGCGGCGACGCCGACCGGCATGTCTTCCGGCGTTTCCCAGGTGGCCGCATAGCCGATCCGTTCGCCGCGGGGAATGCGGTTCACCGCAAGCAGGCGCGTCGACAGGGTCATCGCAGGTTGGAGGCCGAAATCCGCACCCGACTTGCCGGCAACCACCGAAATTCCGTACAACGCGCCGCCCGGGCGCACCCAGTCGCCGTGCGCCTGCGGCCAACCGAGCACCGCGGCGGAGTTGGCCAGCGAGCGTGGTCCCGGCAAACCGGCGGTGGCCTGCTCGAACACGCGCAACTGCTCGCGGGTCTGGGCCTTCTCGAATTCGTCCGAACTGGCGAAATGGGTCATCAGCACGATCTCGCCTCCGCCGAGTGCGGCCAGGCGGGCATGCGCCTGACCCACGTCGCCGGGCGCGAAACCCAGGCGGTGCATCCCGCTGTCGACTTTCAGCCAGCAGCGGATCGACGACGCGATCGCGGGGCCGGACTGTTCCAGCATGGCGATCTGCTCGTAGTGGTGGACCACGGTTTGCACGTTGAGGCGGTGCAGCTGCACCAGGTCCTCGGGGGCGTCGAACCCCGACAGCAACACGATCGGCTGGCTGAGCCCCTGCGCACGGATGCGCTCGGCGTCCGACAGCGCCGCGACCCCGAAGGCATCGGCGCTCGCCAGCGCGCGCGTCACGCATTCCAGGCCATGGCCATAGCCGTCGGCCTTGACCACGGCCATGACCCGGCTGGCCGGTGCACGGCGGCGGATTTCCGCCAGGTTGTGGCGTAGTGCACCGGTATGGATAGTGGCGGATGTCGGTCGGGCCATGCATGGATTCTAGCCGGTGCCTTGCGCCCGCCGACGGCGGCTGGCCCGTGCGATGGCCGTTGCACGTTGGTTCGGATCATGCCCGCCACGAGCAGCCGCAACGTCCGCAGGCGCGCGACCGGAGGGGACATGACAAGCGATGTGCGGATCGAACCGGCGGCGACCCGGATCTTCGTGTTCGAAGAGGTGTACCAGGCACGGGCCGCGCAGGAACAGGCCGAGAAGAGCAAGCTCGACGCCTTCGGCACGCTTGCGCGCCTGAACCCGCTCAATCGCCCGAAGCACGACACCGTGCTGCTGTCGAAATGGGAGCTGCGGCATGAGCCGTTCTGGCATGTGGTCGCCCGCCGGGAAGTGGACTTCAACCACGAGGCCAACTATTCGCTCCCGATCACCAATCCGCACGCCCAACGGATCGAGGTGGCCGGACGCAGCTTCGAAGTGCTGTCTGCCGGCAACAAACCCCGCGTCGACCTGCCGTGCTCGGAAGTCTGTCACCGCAAGGTGGAAGCGATCGTCTACCAGGATGCCCTGAAGCGACCGGTCAAGTCGGCGGCATTGCAGAACTACGTCGAGAAGTACAAGGCCACCGAGCAGGAGCAACTCCAGCTGAGCGGAGCAATCGAACCCACCCTGTCGTCGGCTGCCGCATTGCAGATGGCCCTCTCGCGTCTTGCCGGCGAAGCCATCGACGCCAGCGCGATCCACGAGGACCGCTACGAGGTCGACAAGCTGCACCTCTACTACCGCCCCGTGTATGCCTTCGAGTACGTCTGGAATCCCGCCGGCAAGGTGGGCGTAATCGAGATCGACGGGCTGACCGGCAATGTCGTCGCCAGTGGCGAGTGGTTCCGCGACAAGATCGACCGGGTCATGACCCGCGACATGCTGTTCGAAATGGGTGCCGAGGTCGCCTCTGCAGCCATTCCCGCGGGAGGTGTCGCGGTGAAGGTATTGCAGAGGCTGACCCAGTAGCGGCCAGACCGGCGGCAGGTCCCTTCAGCCGACGCGCTCGAACTCGAAACCCGCGTCGCGGATGTGGGCGGCGAAGAAGGCACCGTGAGAAACAGCGGTCATCAGCCCGACATGCAGCTCTGGCGGCACGTCGAAATAGCGATACACATCGCCGCTGCCGAATTCGAGCTCCAGGATGTTGCGATCCGGATCGTAGCCCACGCCGCGCAGCACTTCGGACGCGACCGGCTCCCGCTGCACGGGGACCTCAGACCTCTGAGGGGGCAAGCTCGCGCAACCTGCCCTCGTGCAGTTCGACCACCCGATCCAGTCGCCGCGCCAGGCGTCTGTCGTGCGTCACCAGCACCAGGCTGGTCTTTTCGGCGCGGTTGAGCCCGAGCATGAGTTCGAAGACGTTGGCGGCGGTCTTCTCGTCGAGATTGCCCGTGGGTTCGTCGCCGAGCACGCAAGCCGGCTTGTTGACCAGCGCACGCGCCACCGCGGCGCGCTGGCGCTCGCCTCCGGACAGCTCGCCGGGCTTGTGCTCGAGCCGATGGCCGAGGCCGACCGATTCGAGCAGAGCCTTGGCGCGCGCGCGCGCATCGGCCACTGCGGTCCCGTTGAGCAGCACCGGCAACATCACGTTTTCCAGCGCCGTGAATTCGGGCAGCAGATGGTGGAACTGGTACACGAAGCCCAGCGCGCGATTACGCAGCTGGCCGCGCGCCGCGTCGGACAGCGCGCTCATCTTCTGCCCGGCCACGAACACCTCGCCCGCCGTCGGCGTATCCAGCCCGCCCAGCAGGTGCAGCAGGGTGCTCTTGCCGGCCCCGGAAGCGCCCAGGATCGCGACCGTCTCGCCGGCCTGCACCGCGATGTCCAGGCCATCGAACACCGGCGTATGCAGCGTGCCTTCGCGATAGGTCTTGCCGAGGCCCTCGGCATGGATGACGGGTTCACTCATAGCGCAGCGCCTCGGCCGGGGCGGTACGGGCAGCGCGCCAGGCCGGATAAATGGTGGCCAGGAAGGCCATCAGCAGGGCGATGAGCGCGATGATGGTCACGTCGTCGGCCTTGAGTTCGGTGGGCAGCCCGGTCACGTAGTACACGTCCCCCGGCAACAGCTGCACGCCGAACACGCGCTCGATCGCCTTGAGGATGTGTTCCAGGTTGAGGGTCAGCAGGATGCCGCCGACCACGCCCATCACCGTGCCGATCACGCCGATCAGGCTGCCCTGGACCATGAAGACCTGCATGACTCCGCGCGGCGTGAGCCCGAGCGTGCGCAGGATCGCGATGTCGGCCTGCTTGTCGGTGACCAGCATGACCTGCGAGGACACCAGGTTGAACGCGCCCATCGCGATGATCAGCGACAGCAGGATCGCCATCATCGTCTTCTCCAGCTTGAGCGCACGGAACATGTTCGCGTTCTCATGGCTCCAGTCGCTGACCCGATAGGCCGCGCCGCGACGGGCGAGACGGCCGGCCAGGTCGTAGGCGACGTCCCAGGCCAGGTTCATGTCGTGCAAGCGCAGACGCACGCCGGTGGCCGCGTCGCCCATGCGTAGCAGGCGCTGGGCATCGCGGAAATTGATGATGGCCAGGTTGCGGTCGTATTCCTGGTAGCCGGCCTCGAAGATGCCGCTCACCGTGAAACGCTTCAGCGGGGGGATGGCGCCGACTGGGGTCGCGCGTGCGTCGGCAAGGGTCAACACCACCTTGTCGCCCACGCCCACGCCTGCCCACAGCGCCAGTTCCTTGCCCAGCACGATATTGAAACTGCCCGGCGCCAGGTCGGAGAGCTTGCCCTGCACCATGCGGTCGGCGATCACCGAGACCTTGCGCTCCTCGTCCGGGATCACCGCCCGCACCAGTGCGCCCTCGGTGCGTGGGCCGGCGAGCATGGCCGGGATCTCGATATAGGGCGCTGCGCCGGCCACGCGCTTGTCCTCGCGCGCTTCGTCCACCGCCAGCTGCCAGTCGTCCATCGCCCCGTCCGAACTGACGGTGGCATGCGCCGCCATCTGCAACATGCGGTCGCGGATCTCGCGCTGGAACCCGCTCATCACCGCCAGCGTCGTGATCAGCGCGGCGACGCCGATGGCGATGCCGAGGATCGAGGCCAGCGAAATGAAGGAAATGAAGCCGTTGCGGCGCTTGGCGCGCAGATAGCGCAGGCCGATGGCGACAGGAATGGGTTTGAACATCAGGCCTCGGGCGCCAGTGCGGGAGAGGCCCACACGGATCAATCCATTATGGTGCCATCGAAGGTCCCGTTCGCGAAGCCGCGGTAGGCCCGGCGGCCAGTCGCAGTTCACGTCGCGCCTTCCGGTCCAGCGCGTCCGGCCAGAACGCCAGGCAGCGTCTACGCCTCGCGCCGTCGCGCCAGTGCAGGAAGGCGATCGGGCCGCGCCACTGCAGCGAAGCCTCCCCGGTCGCGACGCCATCGATCGTCGCTGTACCCAACCGGCCGTTCCAGACCACGGGCACCCTTCCGAGCCGCAGATGCCGATCGGACAGCAGTGCCGCGTACACCATGGCGGCGGCCGCGATCAGCCATGCCGCGGTTCGTGGCATCTCCGAGGCCAGCACCGAGCATGCGCCCAGCACGCCCAGGCTCATCTGGGCGACGACGAACGCCCTTGAGGGCCGCCATTCAAGCCGGCAGGTTTCGGATCCGTGTGACAAGCGTTGCGAGTTCGGCATCCTCGGGGACCTCATAGCCCATGAACCAGCGCCAGAGTCTGTCGTCTTCGCAGTCCAGGAGCCTTAGGAAAACCCCGCGCTGCGCCTCGGAATCCGCCGCCCAGACCTGGTCCAGGTAGCGAGACATCAGCTGGTCGAGCTCGCCCATCCCACGGCGGCACCGCCAGCGCAGGCGTCCGAGTTCGACGTTGTCGTTCGCCATATGGCACCTGCCTCAAGAGAGGAAAATGATACGTACCCGTGCGGCCAGGCGCGGAAATCCCGCCGTTCAAGCCAATGGTTATGCGCCGCGCGCTGCATCGAAGGGGTCGGGATCGCCCGCAAACAGCCGGCGCGACACCCGTCGTTCATCAGCGACGATGCCATCGATGAACCCGACCGGATCGTCCAGGGCGGCAAAGGCTTCGAAACCCCGCTCCAGGAAGCCCTGCAATTCCGACAGTCCGGCCGCGCGCGCCGGGCCCCGGGCCAGACGCAGCAAGGTCGCCACGCCGTGGGTCCGCAGCGCCGACCCCAGACCGCGACCGACCTGGCCGATCAACGCGATCTGTCGATCGCGGCGCGCCTTTCCGCCTACCTCCCGATAGGCCTGCGCATACAGCGCGGCATCCAGCACCCGGCGCCGGGGCGCGAGGCGTTCAAGCACTGCGGCCATGTCCAGGTCCAGCGCATGGGTCAGCGCGCCGAGCTCGATGCCGGCCGCGATGGTCTCCAGCAGCGGGGCCGGCAACAGGCGCTGCATCATCGGCATGACCCGGGCGATGTCGGCATCGCGCTGGGTGAAGTCGCGGTCCCCATAGATGTCGGTCAGGAAGAATTCGGCGGCCGGCCGCTGGCCGGGGTCTTCGAGAAAACCGGCGAAACTGGCGCGCAGGCGCTCCGCCTGCCAACGCCGCAGCACGGGCAGCCAGTCCAAACCGTTGCGCGGCTCTCGCACGGGATCGTTGAGTTGCCGATGCCGCTCGATGAGTTCCACGATGCGTGTGGCGAGGGGCATTTCGGGCATCGGAACATGATACGGGTCCGGCATTCGCTACACTCGCCCGACTTCCGCTTTTACCTTTTCCATGCTCTCAGTCCACGCCGCCCGCAACCGGGCGAACGATCGGGGCGCCCCGCGCATCGGCCTGGCCGTCGCGGGGGGCGGACCGATCGGCGGCATGTATGAACTGGGCGCCCTGCGCGCGCTCGAAGAGGCGATGGAAGGCCTCGACCTGTCGCGTCTGGACTGCTACGTGGGCGTCAGCAGCGGCGCATTTCTTGCCGCGGGCCTCGCCAACCGGATGTCCACTGCCGAGATGTGCCGGATCTTCATCACCGGCGACAGCGACGACGTGCAATTCCGCCCGGAGACCTTCCTGCGGCCGGCGGTGTACGAATACCTGCGTCGCGCCGCCAGCCTGCCGAGGCTGACGTTCGAATGGTGGCGCGGGCTACTGTTGGAACCGAAGGAGTCGCGTTGGTCGGAACTGTTGACGCGCTTCGGCGGCCTGGTGCCGACCGGACTGTTCGACAACACCGAAGTGGAGCGCTTCCTGCGCGACGTCTTCACCCGTCGCGGACGCAGCAACGACTTCCGCCAGCTGCAGGGACGTCTCGCCGTGGTTGCGGTGGATCTGGACAACGGCGAGACGGTCACTTTTGGCGGCGAAGGCTGGGACGACGTGCCGATTTCCAGGGCCGTGCAGGCCAGCGCCGCACTGCCCGGCCTGTATCCGCCGGTGGAAGTACGCGGACGCCAGTTCGTCGACGGCGCATTGCGCCGCACCATGCATGCCTCGGTGCTGCTGGATCGCGGCATCGACCTGCTGATCGGCGTCAACCCGCTGGTGCCGTTCGACTCCGGTCACGCGCCGGCGGACGCGCGCGCGCCCGGCACGCGCAGGCGTGGCCTGGCGCAAGGCGGGCTGCCTGCGGTGCTGTCGCAGACGTTTCGCACGCTGCTGCAGTCGCGCATGCAGGTCGGGCTGTCCCGGTATGCGCAGCAGTATCCGGACGTGGACCAGCTGGTGTTCGAACCCAACGCGGCCGATGGCGAGCTGTTCTTCTCCAACGCCTTCAGTTTCAGTGCCCGCCGCCGCATCTGCCAGCTCGCCTACCGCAACACCCTCGACGATCTCGGGCGCCGACGCGAAACACTGCGCCCGCTGCTGGCCGCCCATGGCATCGGCCTGCGCGATGCCATCCTCGACGACCCCGAACGCACGATCCTTTCCGGCCTCGAGCGGACACCGCCGCGCAGCACAGAAACCACCGCGCGGCTGCGGCGCGCGCTGGACGACACCGAGCATCTGCTCAAGCCCGCGCACAGGCGCCGCCGCTCGCGGCGCTGAGCGCATGGTGTGAATGCTCTAGCGATGCGGAAGATGCTGCACGGCACGCAACCGATCCCCGGGAGGGATTCCAGATGGCCAAGTTCAAGAAAGCGGGCAAGAAGACCGGTCCTTCCAGCGCACAGGCGCAGGCCGACCAGCTGTCGAAGAAGCTCAGCGAATCCGCGCAGCAGGTCTGGCTGGCCGGCGTCGGCGCGTTCGGCCGCGCCCAGGCCGAAGGCACCAAGCTGTTCGAGGCGCTGGTGAAGGAAGGCATGAATTTCGAACAGGGCGCACGCAGGTTCGCCGGTGGTCGCGCCGATGTGGTGCGCGATGCCGTCGAGGCCCGCGTCGGCCAGGCGCGCGAGCGGGCCAGCGACACCTGGGACCGCCTGGAGAAGGTCTTCGAGGACCGCGTGCAGCGCGCGCTCGTGAAACTGGGCGTGCCAGGCCGCGAGGACCTTGCCGATCTGGCGCAGCGGGTCGACACGCTTACCGCAGAATTGCGCCGTCAGCGCACGTCCGCCGCACCGCGCAGCGCGCCAGCGCGCAAGGCGCCGGCTAAGAAGGCCGCGGGCAAGAAGACCGTCGCGCGCAAGCGCAAGGGCGCGCCCACCGCCTGAGGCCGCGCAACTTTCTCGCCCGCCAGTCCGCACGAAGACCGTATGCTCCCTCCCCTTGCGGCCTTGGACTGGCGGGCGACCTGATTCGCACCCACGTCCGGGCGCAAGGTTCGCGACGTTGCCTTGAACCGGTTCCGTTATCCTTGGCGACCCCGCATCGAACAGGTCGCGCATGAGCGGCATCCTTCTTCCTATCGTCGTATTCCTGCTGATCGGCGGGCTGGCCAGCGCGTGGCTGCTCGGCGTTCGCCTGCGCCGCGAGCAGCAGGCCACCGGGATCATGGCGCTGGCAGGGATGCACTGGCGCGAATTCCAGCGCCTAGTACTCGAGGTGATGGCCCGGCGCGGTTACCGCCAGACCGGCAGCACCGACATGTCCGACGATCACGGACTGATCGAGCTGGAACACGGCGGCCGCATGTCGCTACTGTCCACCAAGCACGGCACCGCTTACGTCCTGGGACCGGCAACCATCGCGGAATTTGCCAGTGACCTGCAGCTGCGCGGCGCCACCGGTGGCTGGATGACCACCCTGGGCAGCGTCGCGGCCGATACCCGGTCGCTCGCCCGCGTGCAGAAGATCGAGCTGCTGGATGGCGAGACGCTGTGGAAAGAAATTGAACCGCAGCTGGATCCGGCGCAGCGGGCCGAGATCATGGGCGCTGTCCGTGCGCGGGCAAACCGGCATGTGCTGCTTGCCTGGGTTCTGGCCGGAGTCTCAGGCATCGCCATATTCCTGCTCTCAGGACGCGATATGCCGGCGCCGCCCCCCTCGCAACAAGCTGCCACGCCGGCGGCAACCCCTGCTGCTCCCCCACGCCAGCCCGCATCGACCGCGGCGCCGCCGATGACCGCGCCTGTTCCCGAAGATCCCGCCGCACTGGCCAGCCGCCGACGCAAGGTCGCAGATGCCGTGGCGACCCTGCCCTGGGTGGATCGCGCCGTGTGGTCGACGCGATCGACCCTGGTCGTGCATCTCGCCGGCGCACCCGACAGGGCCGGGCTGTGCGCCCTGCTCGAGCCGTATGCCGAGCTGCGCGCGTCGCGCCTGCAGCTGCAGCCGCCGCGCGACAGCGATACGCCGGTGCGCTTCATCCAGTGCCACGCCTACTGACGCGGCCGGCTCACGCAGCCGATGCAGGCCCAACCAGCCGACCGCAATCGCGCGCCCGCACCGGAGCAGGCCCGGGAGCCGGTTACCAGTGCACGCCCCGCATCAGCGCGGCGAAGGCGATCTGCTCGTTGCTCGGCTGCTCCTCGCCCTTGAGCGCTTTCTTGTCGCCCTTGGCCGCGGCCGAATCCGGGAACAGTTCGAACGCGGTGTTCATGATCACCTCGTAGGCCTTCGGCGCCAGCGCATTGATCAGGGCAGAGAAGATGCCCAGGCGGGTGGCGATGCGGCTGGGCTTCTCGATGATCGCCTTGACCAGCAGATCCGCGGCCTCATCCGGAGTCAGCGTCGGCACGCTGTCGTACATCTTGGTCGGCGCGATCATCGGCGTCTTCACCAGCGGCATATTGACGGTGGTGAAGCTGATGCCCTTGCCCGAGAGCTCGCCCTGGGCGCAACGGCTGAACGCGTCCAGTGCGGCCTTCGAGGCCACGTAAGCGGAGAACCGCGGCGAGTTCGCCAACACACCGATCGAACTGATGTTGATGACATGACCCTTGCGTCGCTGGGTCATCGACGGCATGAAGCCCATGATCAGGCGCAGGCTGCCGAAGTAGTTCAGCTGCATGGTGCGCTCGAAGTCGTGGAAGCGGTCGTAGCTGAGCTCGATCGACCGCCGGATCGAACGGCCGGCGTTGTTGATCAGGATGTCGACGTGCCCGTGCTCCTTGAGCACCTTCTGCACCAGGCGGTCGCAGTCGGCCATGTCCGATAGGTCCGCGGTATAGGCGAAGACCTTGCCGCCGGCCTTCTTCATTTCGTCGCGGGCCTTGTACAGCTCGTCCTGCCCGCGCGCCACGATGATCGTGGTCGCCCCGGCTTCGGCCACGCGCTGCGCGGTCGACAGGCCGATACCCGACGAGCCGCCGGTGATCACCACCACCTTGTTGCGCACCTTGCCGCGCAGGGTGCGGTCGACGAACAGGTCCGGATCGAGGTGCCGCTCCCAGTAGTCCCACAGCCGCCAGGCGTAATCGTCGAGCCGCGGCACGCCGATGCCGCTGCCGCGCAGTGCGCGCTCGGTCTCGCGATTGTCGAACCGGGTCGGATAGGTGATGAATTTGAGCACCGATTTCGGAATGCGGAAATCGCGCAGCAGCATGCCGATGAAGCGCCGCACCGGCGGCAGGTTGCCCACCGCCATGCGGATACCACCGGGCACGAAGGCGAACATGCGCGCATCGATGCGCATGGTCATCTCCGGTGCATGGCCGGCGCGGGCGAAGGTATTGAGCACCTCGCCCACGCGCATGGGCTCGGGGTCGGTCAGGTGGAAGGTATGCCCGTCCAGCTTGGGCTTGTGCGCGATGTGGTCCATTGCGTCGGCGACGAAATCCACCGGGACGATGTTGATCCGTCCGCCTTCGATGCCGAGCACCGGCATCCACGGCGGCAGCAGCTCGCGCAGCTTCTTGAGCAGGGTGAAGAAGTAGTACGGCCCGTCGATCTTGTCCATTTCGCCGGTCTGCGAATGACCCACCACCATCCCGGGGCGGTAGATGCGCCATTTGATCCGCTTCTCCGCGCGCACCAGGCCCTCGCTGTCGTGCTTGGTGCGCAGATAGGGATCGTCCAGGCCCTCGGCTTCTTCGAACATGTCCTCGCGGAATACGCCCGGGTACAGCCCGGCGGCCGCGATCGAGCTGGTGTGGTGGAAGCAGCCGGCATCGATCGCCACCGCCAGCTCGAGCGCATGCGCGGTGCCATCGATATTCGCCGCCCGCTGGCTCTCGGCGCTTGCCTGCAGGTCGTAGATCGCCGCGAGGTGGAAGAAATGCCGGACCTTGCCGTGCAACGCCTTTATCTGCGCTGCGCTCAGGCCGCACCTGGGCGCGGTCATGTCGCCCACCACCGGGACGATGCGGCGCATGTCCCAACCCATCTTCTTCCCGACCGTCTCGAGTTTCTTCTGCGAATCCTTGCGCACCAGCACGCGGATCGTGCCCTTGCGCCGGAGCAGGTTGCTGACGAGGTAGCGGCCGATGAAACCCGTGGCGCCGGTTACGAAATAGCTCATGCCTGCAGTCCGGTCGGGGGAGGCCGCACTCCGCGACATCCGTGCCGCTTACGGTGCCAGAGCGCAAGCGCTGCGACAATCCGCAGGTGTATTGACCCTTCACCGGGCCCGTGCTGTCATGCCGGTCCCCCAGGAGGTGCGCCATGGCCACGACCGGCGATCTGAAGCGGCAGTTCGAACAGGCGGCAAAAGATGTCCAGAACCTGCCGGAGCGCCCCGAGAACGAGACCCTGCTACGCCTGTACGCGCTCTACAAGCAGGGCGCGGAAGGCGATGTCAGCGGCCCCAAGCCCGGCTTCTTCGATTTCGTCGGTACCGCCAAGTACGAGGCGTGGGCCAAGCTCAAGGGGACCGACCAGGACGAGGCTATGCAGAAGTACGTGGACCTGGTGAAGAAGCTGACCAATTGAAGTTTTTCCCACCAGGGGAGGAACCTGGGTCCGCAGGTGCCTTGCCCGTGACGCCAACCCGCTCCCGCCCCGCACGCGCCTTCCCCGCTGGAGGGAAGGAATAGACACCGATGGCCCGCGATACCCGCCAGCGCATCCTCGACTGCTCGCTTGCGATGTTCAACGCGCAGGGCGAGCCCAACGTCACAACCAACCACATCGCCGACGAGCTGGAGATCAGCCCCGGCAACCTGTACTACCACTTCCGCAACAAGGACGACATCATCGAGCAGCTCTTCGGCAAGTACGAGGAGCGGATCGATAACGCGCTGACGCCTCCGAGCGGGCGCCTCCCTGGCCTGGAAGACGTGTGGCTGCAGCTGCACCTGGTGTTCGAGTGCATCTGGGATTACCGCTTCCTGTATCGCGACCTGGTGGACATCCTCAGCCGCAACCGGCGCCTGCGCATCCGCTTCGCCCGGATCCTCAAGCGCGCCGACGACCAGGCCCACCTGGTCATGCGCGGCCTGTCGCAGGCCGGGGTCATGCGCGCGTCGGCGGCCGAGCTGGATGCGGCATCGACCAACATCCTGGTGATCGCCACGTTCTGGCTCAACTACGCTGCGGTGCGCGGCGACAAGGACGAACAGGCGGCGATCCGCGACGGCATCGTGCAGGTGATGATGTCGCTGGCGCCGTTCTTGCGCGACGCCGAGCGCATGCACCTCAACACGCTCACGCGGGCCTATCGCGAATAGCGGGAGGGCCGGCGGGTGCCGGCCTGGTACTAGGCCCCGCGCCCCTTGCGCGCCACCCGTACGGCCGCCTGCGTGCGCGGGCTGGCGCGGCGCTGGCCCGGCTTCTTCGCGGCGGTACGCGCCTTGCGTGCGGGCTTGCGACCAGTCCTCGGTACGCCGAGCTTGTCCAGCACCGGAGCGAGGCGTGCCTCGATGTCGGTGCTGAAGCGTCCGACCTGCGGCTCGGCCTTTTCGCCCAGCGTCATCGCGACGCCGCGGGCGAGATCGCGCGCATCGCCGGCGAACTGCGCGGCCTGGCGTCCGAACCTTCCGGCTTCGTCCAGGGCGATGCCTAGCGCGGTCCGCGCTTCGCGGCGCGCCACCGAGATCGCGCCGAGGGCGGCCAGCCACAGGTGGCGGGGCGTGGTTTGCCGGTACGCACCGGCTGCACGGCGGACGGATCTGCGAACGACCATCGTTGACTCCTCTGGCCCTGAGGCCGATATCGACCGCTACAGCCTGACCGCCTGCGATGGAGCAATCACACTATCGACGCGCGCGCGCCAGGCTTGCCAGCAACGTGGCAATGGCGGGATGCTGCGCGCCTCGCCAACCGCAAGGACACCGCATGGCCGCCAGGACCGGATGGGCTGCATTCCCGCACGACGCCAAGGCCTACGCCTACCCCGGCGATGCGCTGAAGAAGGTCTGGCCAAAACTGCACGCGGGCGACGCCGAGCCCTTCCCCGACGACAAACGCGCCTCCGCGCTGATCAAGGCCGCCGGCAAGGCCGCGCCCAAGCTGGACGCCTCCACACTGGCGTCGGCGCTGCAGGAGGCCTGGCGCGCGTTCCATTCCGGCGACTTCAAGGCCGCCTTCGACGCCGGCGAGAAACTCGGCCCCATCGGCGCGTCGGTGGCGGCCAAGGCGATCGGCATCCATGCCACTTACCTGGTGGACGACGAGGCCGAGAAACTCAAACGTTTCGAACAGGCCGCCAAACTGGCCGAGGGCGCGATCAAGGCCCTGCCGGAGGAAGCCAACAGCCACTACCGCCATGCTTTCGCGCTGGGCCGCTACAGCCAGGGCCTGAGCATCGCCAAGGCGCTCAAGCAGGGCATCGCCGGCAAGGTGCGTGAGTCGCTCGACGCCGCCCTGGAGCTCGCGCCCAAGCACGCCGAAGCGCACACGGCACTGGCCCTGTATCACGCCGAGATCATCGGCAAGATCGGCGCCATGATCGGTGGCCTGACCTACGGAGCAAAGGCCAGCGAGGCGGAAAAGCACATCAGGGAAGCGCTCAGGCTCACCCCCGCCTCGCCCATCGCCCACATCGAGCACGGCAACGTGCTGATGCTGCTGTACGGCGACCGCAAGGAAGACGCTGCGGCCGCCGCCTACGAGAAGGCGGCCGGCCTGAAACCACAGGACGCCATGGAAGCTCTGGACGCCGCCTACGCCCGCTCGCAGATCGAATGAACGCGGCAACCGGCCTTGTCCCGCCCTGCCCCGGCCCGTAGAATGCGCGGCCCGAGCGCAGCATCGGGCGGTTAGCTCAGCGGTAGAGCATTGCCTTCACACGGCAAGGGTCGCAGGTTCGATCCCTGCACCGCCCACCAGATATAAAGCCCTGATTATGCAGGGCTTTTTTGTTGCCTGCCGTCCGGAATTCGCGCCAACCAACTTGGCGGTAACAGCATCGTAACAGCAGCAGCTAGGATTTTCCTAGGCACACACGCGCACTGCGCCGATAGCCATGTCCCGCACAGCGTGGGCATCCTGCAGCCTCCACCCGGCCAAGGATGCGCCATGACTCCCGACCAGCTGCTAGCCGCCCTGCACCACGCCGCCGCACAAGGCGATGCCAAGGCGGCAGCCTTCATCCCTTGGATAGTCGCGGCCCGTGCGACGGCAGGCGAATAACCTGCCGTCGCCTACAACCACCGGACCTGCATCCATGATCTACGCTCCAACCGACCTAAAGGCCGTCAAGCTGCGTGACGTTCCCGCTGGGACAATCATCGAATTCCCGGACTTGCCCGAGGATTTTTCGTGCGCGATCAAACTCGCTGATACCGAGGCATCGTCCAGTTTAATTCTGCCCCTTGCTGGTGAGTACGCGTTCCGAGTCATACCTTGGAGCGAAGATGGCGAAATTACGACTGCATCGTGCAACCCTGCTGCGATTCGCTTCAGACTCGGGCCATCGTCAAGCCAGGCGGACCACCACGCAGCCGGCGTGCTGACTCTGCATCCGAATGGTGCATTCCTCGCTACACAGAAGAAAGACCATCTTCGCGGACCAAAAATTGACGTAGTGACATGGGATGTCGTGAAGGTTGCCAACGTCGATGAGGGCTGCGCTAAGTATCCGAGTTGGGAAATCGGGTACGTTGACGCGAAAGGCGAGTTCAATACGATTTACAAACGGGAATAAGCACTGAGTTGGGGGGATTTGGAATGGATAGCGGGGTTGCCGCCCTGTTGGGCGCGTTGCTAGGTGGCCTACTCTCTTGGCTCGCCACATGGAGCATTGAGGCACGGCGTGACCGTAGACAGGCGCGAAGTCTTGCTGTTGCTGCCGCAAGTGAAATCGACGCAGCGTTGACTATGGTCAAAGCAAGGCGCTGGCTCGAAGCGTTCGAGCGTGCCCTCGCAGCCGCGCAGAACGGCTACGCGACAAATTTGAATGTGCATGTGCGCGATGACTACCTACCACAGTGCAGAGCTGCGTTGGCCCATGCGGGTTTGATTAGCCGAGACCTTTCAGTCTATCTGTCGAGGATGATCACGCTTGTGGACGGGCTAACTTCCGACCTCAAGAGAATGGCAGAACACCCGCCAGGATCGCCTGGCGCACTGATTGATCCGACAGATCATGAGGGCGCTGCCAATGTTTACAGAGATTTGATCGCCATGGTGGATGCCGGATTCAAAGTTGGCGCAGAGATTGTCACTTTCGTCGACCGGAAGTACCCGCGTGAAATTAGCGGCTATTGGTCAAGGGTGAAGGCTGCATTAAGAATGCTGGCGACGGGCTCAACGTGATTTTTTCTCTAATTGATTATGGAAATTATGTCCGTCTATCCGGTCGATACGCGCGCAACTACAGAAACCTTATGGGACGAGCGTTTCAGGGAGGCGTACCCGCCGACAAGCTACAAAAGCTAAAGCCGGGGGACGTTCTGTTCGTCCAGACCCTAGGTTCAAGCACGTCGTGGCTAATCATGTATCTAACCTCCTCACAGGTTAGTCATTTCGCTTCTTATATCGGAGGCGGCAAAATAATTCACGCCACAACAAACGCAGGTGTCGTCATAGAGCCGATTGAGTCGCTATTTGATAAAGACACTCGCGTATTAATCGCTCAATTGGATTGGCCGGACAGCGCGCGCAAAGAGTTTGTTTCAAATCAAATGAGCTTGGTGGGAACTCCATACGGACGAAGCGTTGTTTACCTCAAGGCGTATCAGGTTCTATCTGGAAGAGACTGGAGCCACTTTCGGTGGAAGTTTGCTGCCGATGTCATCTTGATGCTTTTGATTCTTGATATGCCGGCACTTCTAACACTGCACTATCCCGTCGTCTCGTGGCTAATTCCGATCTATTTGACGATAGTCGGATTTCACTCGCTTTTGTGGAAGATTTATCCATTGAAGCGGAACGAACTTACCGTCAAGCCAAATGACATGATTGCAACTTTAATGTCGTCGGGCGCAGCATTGATCTATGACGAAGATTTCATGTCGAAACAAGTTAGAGATGAGATTGCGATGTTGCAGGATTATGCGCGCCGGCGGTCTGTCAACCACAGTAGGCGCTGACACAATTAGAAAAGGCCCGGTAGCACCTTGGCAGGCTACCGGGCCTTTACCCATCTTGGCCGTGACCAATTTGGGCTAGACGCAGTTTCGCGGTGCATAACGCCGCCTCTGCTGGTGCGGTTTTCTAGCACGGCGGCACTCACACCTAATCCGCCAGCGGTCGGGAATTACCTGCACGCGCGGCCCGATCCGCCACACTCCGCGCTTATTCGTTGCGCACCAGCGACAAGGCCGGCGGCGCTGCTTTGGTCGCGAACTTGTGCTTGCCACGCGCGATATCCTTTGCGTTGTCAGCCTTGGCCTGTTTCTTCCCGACTTCGCCCATGCGCGCATGCTTGTACGGCAACAGTTGCTTTGCGGCGTCCGCGCGCATTGCCAGCGGCAACTCCCCATGATTCATCACGTCCTCCAGGAACGTCACGGGGTCGGCGTATTTGGTGCGCGGCATCTTCGGCGTGGTCACGCCAGGCGCAGCCCTCTTGCCACCAACGGCAGCCTTGATCGCAGCTTTGATCGCGGGCTTTTGCATGAGCCGATGCGCGGCCACGTCGGCGGACCCTTCCGCGTAACCGGCAGCAATTGCTGCCTCACGGTTGGGCACGCCTGCAGCCTTGTTGACGGCAAACGCCTCTTGTTTGTCGGTGAGCTTCGTCATGTTGGCTAACCTTTAGGGGTCTTTTTAATCCGTGCATGAGGGGACGGGCGGTCTAGGTGTCAACCAGCTGCTGGTGATTTCCCGTCAACTGGCGTTGGCGGCGTCAACGTCACGCTGCGGCAGGTTTTCCAGCTTCCTGCACTCGCCTGCGTCCATGACACCTGCGTCAATCATCGTCTTGTAGAACTCGCTGCGTTCCTTCGGCTGCGCACGCAGCAGGCCGCCGGTTTGGTGTTCGGCGTAGTAGCGTTGACGCGCGATCGGACCCAGCAGCGAACGGCTGATACCTTCCTCCCAACACGTCAGCCAACGTTGCAGAGCGAACGACACGAAGTAATCGCCCAGCCGATCAACGTTGCTATAGGTCGCATGCGTCAAGTCCTGCACCAGCACGGGCGGCACGCGGAAGATGCGGCAAATGTCGGCCACGCTGAACTGCTGCGCCGCGATGAACTCCATGTCTTCATTACTGATGCCGATGTTTTCCCACTTCACGCCGCGCGGCAGATTCATCACGCGGCCAGCGCCAGCCGAAGCAAAGTATTCAAGCCGCTCGCTGATCGTCTTCAGTTCTTCGGTAGTGAAGTCGCGCTTGCCTTCGTTGAGCAACACAGCAGACGGACGCCCACGGCTGAAGGTGTTAGCACCATGCTTGCGCAACGCCAACGCCAGGCCCAGGTTTTCGCGTGCAATGGCAATGCGCGACTTGCCAACGATAGAACCCGGCTCGCTGCGGTCCTTCAGGTGCAGCACTTCATCCGCCAACAGTCGATGCACCTTGCCGCTATCGTCCGTCCAGTCATAGCGATACCGGCCATTGTCCAGCCGCACAACGGTCACGCGCTGCGGGTGCATGGGCTGCAGGCTCACCACTTCGCCCGCGCCGTTGAGTTCCTTGCGCGCATAGCTATTGCCATGCAGCAGGATGGCGGCGGTCTGACTTTCCCTGTACTCCATGCCGGTCTGATAATCGTTCGGACTATCCAACAGCCGCGACAGCCAATGACCATCGGCACGTTCACGGTCGCCGGCATCGGTGCGCCGGTAGACATGCAGCGGCAGGCACGCGGTCGATTCGGCCAGGGCCTGCACGCACGCGTACACGGTGGAAAGCGACTCTGCCGACTTGGCGTCAACGTGCATGCCCGACGCAGTGGCCGCACCAGCGCCGCCGGTCAGTGCGTCCCAACTCGGATCGGCGGCGCGCGTCTCGCGCAATGCACCGCCCTTCAGCATGTCCCAAATCTTCATTTGACGGTCTCCAACCAATAGCGCATGAGCGCCAGTTGGCTTTGCGGTTGCAGGCTGCGCAAATGCGCTTCGGTGCCGGGGTATGCGGGCCGCGCCTGCACAATCGACACTTCGTCCAACGCAACATTGGTCAACTCGCGTGCGTTGCCCGTCCAGCGGTCGCCGCCCTTGGGCACCGTGAAAGCAAATGAGCAACCGCCCAGGTCGCCACGCTCCGCGAGCGCCGCAAGATCGCGGCCGGCTTGCGTGTCGGGCAGTTCCAGCGCGAAAGCCAGCCCCGTGTCATCCTCGCTCAATTGCAGCGTGCGGCTGCTGGTGCGGCCCAGCACGCGACTGGTGTCATGGTCAGCCAGGGCCAGAATGTCGCGCCCTGCAGCGAGCGACGAAGCGAATGCGCCACGCCGGATGACTTCGGTAAAGTCGCCGATGGTGGTGGGCGTGTCCCACTTGGCGATATAGCCCTGCAGCTTGCGACCGCTTGCGGACACGCCCGCCGCGTAACGTTTTTCAATGGTCATGGTGCGTTGCTCCAATGACTCACCCCGCCACTAGGACGGGGTGAGTACGTTGCGGACGGTTAGGCCGGGATCGCGTCAGCCCACTGGAACGCTTCGGCATGGCGGATCGCCACGTCGCACGTCGCCATCGCACGCACCATCACGCCGCCGCGCGCATACGCGGTGGATTCATAGGGATTCACCATCAAGTCGAGTTCGGACCACAGGCCCAACAGCACCTGCCCGAAGTCGCCGAAGATGGCACCGCTGCCGGTCCCACCGTTGGGCATCTGATTGGTGCTGTACGCGGAGTGGTCGCCGATCTTGCCGCCGGCCAGCAGGAAGCCGCCGCCCGCATCGCCCGTCACCTTGAGCGTGCCGGCGAACGTCTTTTTGGCAGCCGGCGACAGCAGCCAATTGTGCGCGCCCAGCGCGTTGGCGACTTCCACGTCCTTGACCACTTCCAGCACTTCATCCCAGGTCGGGCCGGCGAACGTGGCATTGGCAGCGCCCAGCGTGGCGATGATGCCGTCCGGCTCGTTCGCGCCGCCGCCTTCGATGGTCACGCCGTCCAGCGCCTGCGCCAGTCCGGCGGACATGTCGTCGCGCAGCAGCTGTTCGATGTCGGGCGAACTCTGCATGATGAGCGAGCGGGACATTTCCGACAGCGCGCCCGCATGCTTCGGTGCCAGCGTGACGCTGCCGTGCGTCATGTCACTGGCGTTGAGGCTGGCATTATCGGCCACCCAGCCCACGACCGTGCCGGTGCCGTGCCGGGGAATCGACACGTTGCCGGACAGGCCGGACAGCACGCGCACGCCCAGGCGGCGGGTCAGAAGGTTGTTGCGCAGTGCGCCGATGTACTGGTCCGGGCGGTGCTCCGTGGGCACCAGCTGCGAGTTGTTCGCGGCCGTGTTGACGCGCTGTTCCAGCAGCCGCATGGGCACATACAGGCCCTGCGCCTTGCGACCGTTGCGGCGCTCCACTTCGCTGTTGTATTCGGCTTCCGCACCGTCGAGCGAGCGGCCTTCCACTCCGGCCTGCAGCACGCGCAGCAGGGACACGCGGGATTCCACGTCCGCGAAGTCGTTGCGCTCACCGGAAATGACGGTCCCGGCCTGCCGGCGTTCGGCATCGTCCAGGAACTGTTGACGGGCTTCCTGTGCTTCCAGGTCGGTGATTTCCGACTGCAGCGCGGCGAACTTGCCGGCTTCCTCGGTGTTGAGCGAACGCTTTTCGGCTTCGGCCTTCGCAAGCAGTGCGCGCGCTTCGGCGGTCTTGGCGGCCTTCTTCTGCCGCAGTTCCTGCAGGGTCATAGCTATTTCTCCGGGAGTAAGGGATAGATCGATCCCGGATGGCAAGCTATGCAGTTGCGGGGTGTTGTAAAGCAAGTTGAATGACGGCCGTTCGCGAGTATTCGCCAGTGAGCAAAACCGGCCGCGACAACTCGGAACTGCGCAAACGTTCTAGGACGCTCTACGGCGGGCATCTAGGACGAAGGCGCGCGTTGCACCGGTGGTCCGCCAGGCGCGCTCTGCACGCATGCTCACGCGGTGAGCGGGGGTGCCGGCGGGGATGGTCGCGCCCGGATTGGCGTTATTGTTGAAGCCTTCAACGTTGGCGGCGTCAAAAGCTTGAAGCTTGAAGTGGTATTTGCCCTTACGGAAAAATATACATACTCCCCTATGTTCTGTTTCTTCCTTTTCCTATAGCCATTTTTAACTTCAAGCTTTCAAGCTTTTGACAAAAGAGCATTAGAAACAGCTATTTAGAAGGCTTGAAGTTGAGCTTGGAGTTGTCCAGTTCAAGCCTGATTTGGTCATTGGTGAGTTCAACGCCATTCTTCAGCCAAATTGTGCGCATCGTGCCTTCCCAATTCACCTGCCTCTCCACCTTTGAGTAACCAATGCGCGTCAACATATGGCTAAGCGCGATTGTCTTAGGTACGGTGAAGCTCCCAGCGTGCGCACGGAACTCCAACAGCGCCGCAAGGTGCGAACTGGAAAGCACGTTCTCGGTAATGCCCACGGCCCCGCTTCTAATGATGTCCTTTGCTGTGCTTTCGGCGTCATCCTCGCTACTCGCCATCATGCGTTGCCTTTCAGGAGTGAGCATCGCGCTTCCGCTAATGTCGAACCACTCGGGGATTTCCACGCCCAGCAGCCACTTGCGCAGTTCGCCCGCGCAATGTTCCTTGGCATAGTCGATGGCATCCGCACGCGCCTTCCATCCTGCAGCGTCCAGGCCGCAATAGCGCATCATTCCTGCAAGGTCCGCCCAGGGCGTAAAGATGATGAACCAGCGCCGATCCGTAGATTCAAGCGGGATCGCGTCATTGTGATTGGTAAGCGCAATGTGGTTGGTGCAGTTGTATGCCTGATAAGGCTTGGCACCCTTCGGATTGATGTCAACAATGTTATTGCTAATGAATTCCTTCATGCCGTTGTAAAGCTGATAACGCGCCTTCCCCGTGAGCATGATTTCTTCAATTACGTTCACAGCGCCGCGCACTGCCCAATCCGTAAAGCCGCCGCTGTTGGCAATGTTGCTGTTGCTTGTCGTGGACAGATTGCGGTAGCCCATCGCGGCCCGCAGCACTGTAGTTGAAAGCGTCTTTCCGTCGCCCTGAACACCCTTCAACAGCGGCGCCCAGCGGGTTTTCACGCCGGGCCGCTGTACGTTGTGCGCGAACCAATACAGCAGGTTTTGAAACACGGCATCCCTACGTCCGCACATGTCGTACAGGTGCTGTTGGAACGCCATGATGCCGCCCCATCCCCGTGGGCTGTACAGCGGCGCGACCGGCGGTAAGCTGCTAGGACTGTAGCGGTTGGCATAGCGCACACCGTCCCACTCATAAAGCGGGCCGCAGTCCGGGCGATAGCCCACCCGCTCAACGATGGGCATATTCCATATCTGGGTGCAATGCTCTGCCGCGCTCAAACGCCTGTTGGACGCGCTAAACGGCATCATCCGGCCATACGCAACGTCAAAGCCACGCAGGGAGATACACTCGCCATTGTTGGTGTTGAAGAATTCGTCTTGGCTTGTCACAAAGCAATAAGGCTGCGCCCACTCGGGCAGCCCGTCATCGGTGCGAGGGAGCGCAGGCGGAAAGATGAGCGCGCGCAACTTGGCAATGGGAATTTTGCCATCCAGGAATTCCAGCCTCCTATCCACAGCACTAACTATGCGTTCGTGGTATGCACCAGGAATCCCCGCCTGTTGAATCGCGGGGATAACTTCATTGTGCATCTCCATGTCGTCTCCGCATGCCGCGATCCGATCCTGCAGTTCGCGCACGCGGGATTGCGTTTCTTCCGATATGCGCGGCACATGCGTGACCGTCGTCAATGTGTTTGTCATAGCCAATCCTTAAAAGGGCTTAAAACAGCGCCCCCTGCCAAGGATTTCTAAGGTCGGCTATTTCTTCCTAGGCACTACCCATTGCTGCAACAGCGATACAGCCTGACGGCCCAACTCGTCTCTTTTGCGGCCCGGCGGCTCGCAAAGATGTAGGACACGCAGAAACGCAATGTCGTTAATGCGATCCGACGTATAGCCGGGCATGACGTTCTCGCCGTTCCAAATCCAGTATTTGAAGGTGTCGCGCCACCGTTCTTTGACTGTCGACGATTGCAGCCGGTAGCGATCCATAACCGTGATAAGCATGGTGAGCGGAATTTCAGGCGGCGCGTTCATCTGATACAACTCCTGCCGACCTCCAGGACCGTATCAATCGTGCTGCGGATTTCCAGCTTGTCACCACGGTCACCCGCCAACAGATACCGCACATGCAGCTGTGCCACCAACCGATGCACGAATGCCGGCATATCGCGGCAGTAGGTGGCCGCGTACTGGTGGGCCGTGTCGATGGCGTACTGAATCGTTGCTTCCGGCCCGAGTCCGCCGACCTTGAATCGTTGACTCAGGTGCTTGCGGTCTTCCGCCGTAATGATGTCGTCCATCTAGTTCGCCCTCATGCGGTTGCGGTACTTCTCCAGCAGATGTTCAATCTCACGCGCGGCATGTTCCACATCCGCGCCGAAGATGCGGACGTTCAGAAACAGGAGCATGGCCTCTTTGGCTTCGTCCGGAAATTGCCTTGCGTCCGGATCGATGTCGAACATGGTGCGCGCCGCTGCTTCTGCGGTGCCCATTGCGAACGCCAGCAGATGCGGCGGGCTGTTGAACAAGTCGCGCGCTGTTTCGGACAGGGGCGTTCCGTCCCAAATGGATTCGCTCATGGTCACGCCCTCGCGCTTGGGCGGTACACACAAGGCTTGCCCTTGTCGGACATACGCTGCTGATACGAAATGCAGGCTTCGCACGCTTCGCGGGTGACGAATACCTTGCGCCCGCGATAGAACACTTTCAGATGCTTAGCCCTGCGCGCGTCATCGAACCGGGTTTGCACGCCGCCGAAATACTCGGCGATGGCTTCAAACCGCGAAAGAACTTTCTTGTCCATCGTTGCAACCTTAATCACGACGGATGCCCGTCAGTGGTCGCAACGATCCCTTAAGCCCAGCGCGCCGTAATCCCGCGTTCTTTCAAACATCGCGGGAACCGGTTAATTCTCCGAAACGTCAGCCATTTGCATTGCCACAAGGTAAACATCGGCGCGGTCATTCTTGTGCTTGTAGAACCATTTTTCAGCGGTGGTCTTTCCCACGCCACAAGTTGCACCCGCCTCCTCAAACGTTCCGGCGTCGATAGGCTTGCCCAGCGCGTGCAGGCGCAGCACTTCAGCAATTACATACAGCGCGTTCTGGCCTTCGCTTTGCGCGGCAGGCAGTTGTTGGCCTTTTTGGCGCTGTACACCGAAAGCATCATCCAACGTCTTTACATCGTGGTTCCGATATGCAGCAACCGCGCCAGTTACCGCACTCGCAAGCCATACAGGCATAACCAGGCGCAGCGTGGCGGCAAGCGACATCGCTTCAAGGACTGCATCGCCGTCACCGCGTTCTACGCGGTCGCGCAAGCGATCCAACATCGTCACGCGCAAGTCGTCTGAACTCATAGGAATTTCACCCCCGCCAGCTTGTCCACAGCAGCGCCGTGCAACAGGTGTCCATAATGCCGTTCTATCATCGCCAGCGACGTGCCGGCCATCTTTGACACGGTTAGCAAGTCCACGCCGCCCACGATGGCGTCCGTAATCCAACAGTGTCTCAATGTGTACAGCACCACGCCATCGGGCAGTTGCGCCTTTGCTGCCGCTTGGCGTACCGGCTCGCTCCATTCGTGCGCGTTCCATTCCTTGCCTGCATTGGTGAACAGGTAGCCGGTCGGCTTCACTCCCTTGGCGAGCCGATCAAACAGCGCTTTTGCATCCGGCGTCAGGCCCACCGTGCGCGTATGCCCTTTGGTGCGGAACGTCACCATGCCTAAGCCCCCGTCATAGTCACGCCCCCGCACCGCTGCGGGATCGCCAGGCCGGCAACCCGTCAACGCGATGCACTCGATCAAGTCCCGCACATCGCCCTGCGCCTGCGCAAGCAGCGCGCGGCGTTGCTTCCGGTCTAGGTACAGGTCGCGGCGGTTGTCTGCGTTCTCATACGGCTTGACGTTCGTCCACTCAATGGCGCGCTCGGCCGGAACCCTGCGGCTTTGCACCGCGCGATTCAGCGCAGCCACCAGCGGCGTGCGCATCCGGTTAACCGTGGATTTGCTCAATGGCTTGGCGCTCGGCGGTCGGCCTTTGGTGACCTTCAGCGTTCCAAGGTCGCCGCGCTCCACACGGTCACGCCAGCCCTCTACGTCGTGCTGCGTCAGCTTGGCAATCCGCAGCTTGCCGATGCGGTCGCCGTAGACGGTGCGCTCGAACCGCCTGTTAGCGTCGTCGGCGGCTCCCCCGCGCCCTTCCTTGCGCAGCCACTTCACGTAGTCCCGGCAGGCATCCGCTACCGTCAGGGCGTCGGCATCGTCCGGGGTATCCGGCAACGGCTCCCCGTGATTGGCGACCTCCTGCAGCACGCGGCGGGCGTGGTCGCGGGCGGCGTCAACGGTCACGCCAGGGAACTTGCCCAGGGACTTGGCCTGCTGGCGCGTCCACTGCACGTTCCAGGACTTCACGCCGGACGGCTGCACGCGAACGTGCAACTGCGGCACGGTCACGTCCCACAGCCGGTACGGTTGCGCCGTCGGCTTCAGCGCCTCAACGATAGGCCCCGTCAGCTTGCGGGCCTGTTTTCCTGCTGTCGCCATCCGCCCACCCACTGCTGTTATAACTGCAGAAGGTACTATAGCGGCGAATGGTCGTGACTGTTCACGACCTTACACATCAATGGCTTATACGATATGTCACTGATTCTAAAGTGTCGTTTACGCCTTCACACGGCAAGGGTCGCAGGTTCGATCCCTGCACCGCCCACCATCAATTTCAACGACTTAGGCCACCTTTTAGGTGGCCTAAGCGTTTATGCGGCGTGACTTCGCTTGCAGCGAAGTGTCGCGCAGGCCGCGAGCCTGTCAGCCTTCCATCTGCTCC
Source organism: Lysobacter sp. M15 (assembly GCF_022662515.1). Lineage (NCBI taxonomy): Bacteria > Pseudomonadati > Pseudomonadota > Gammaproteobacteria > Lysobacterales > Lysobacteraceae > Lysobacter > Lysobacter sp. M15. Next base: position 330,021 of record NZ_JAKPBV010000005.1, read on the forward strand.
AGTTCCTTGCCCTTGGTCTCGTGCACGTACTTGAGCACGAAGAACACCGAGATGACCGCGGCGATGGTGTACAGGCCGTAGGCACCGGCCAGACCGATGCTGGTCAGCAGGATCGGGAAGGTCATGGTGATCGCGAAGTTGGAAGTCCATTGCGCCGCGCCGGCGACCGCCAGACCCGAGCCGCGAATCTGGTTGGGGAACATCTCGCCCAACATCACCCACATCACCGGCCCCCACGACATGTTGAAGAACACCACGTACACATTGGCCGCCACCAAGGCGAGAACGCCCATAGAATCGGAAAGCGCCAGCTTGCCGGCCGCATCCAGGCCGGCAGTGGCGAATGCATACGTCACCAGCGCCAGTGATACCGCCATGCCTGCCGAGCCGACCCACAGCAGCGGCTTGCGTCCGATCTTGTCGATCAGCACCACCGTCACCAGGCAGGCACCGATGCTGAGCGCGCCGGACAGCACGTTGATCAGCAGCGCATCGCTTTCGGAGAAGCCCACCGCCTGCCACAGCACCGCGCCGTAGTAGAACACCACGTTGATACCGACCAGCTGCTGGAACGTCGCCAGGCCGATGCCGACCCAGACAATCTTGCGGATCTTGCCGGTCGACTTGTTGATCAGGTCGGACAGGCGCGGACGATGGTGGTCCGCCGACAGCGAGGCATCGATCTCGGCCAGCTTGGTGTTCGCCTCCGTCGCGCCGTAGAGCCGGGTCAGCACCTGCAACGCGTCCTGCTTGCGGCCTTTCACCACCAGGTAGCGCGGGCTTTCGGGGATGAACAGCAGCAGCAGCAGGAAGACCGTCGACGGAATCGCCATCATCCAGAACATCCAGCGCCATGCCGCGTATCCGAGCCACAACGCCTCGGTGGAAGCGCCCGCGGTCTTCGCCAGCAGATAGTTGCTGAGGAAGGCGCAGAACAGGCCGCTGATGATCGCGATCTGCTGCACAGTCGCCAGCCGTCCGCGATAGCGCGCGGATGCGACCTCCGCGATGTAGGCCGGCGACATGACGCTCGCGGCGCCGACGGCGAAGCCGCCCAGCACCCGCGCGGCGATGAACATCAGCGAGGTGTTCGCCATGCCGGAACCGATCGAGGACAACAGGAACAGCACCGCCGAGATGATCAGCACCGCACGCCGACCCCAGCGGTCGGCCAGGCGACCGGCGAAGAACGCACCGACCGCGCAACCCAGCAACATCGACGCCACTTCGAAGCCGGTGCCTGCCGAGCTGGACTGGAAAGTCTGCTTGAGTCCATCGACCGTGCCGTTGATCACGCCGCTGTCGAATCCAAACAGGAATCCGCCGATGGTGGCCACGCAGCTGATCAGGATGATGAGGCGGGTGTTTTCACCACCGGCTGCGGCTGCTTGCGGTAGGGAGACGCTCGTCATGAGGACACCTTGGTTGTGTTGGGGTTGCCGGACCGACGCCGGGCGTTAAAGGGGTACAGCGAACAACTTTGCGCTCGTGTTTCCCGCCCCGGCGGGAATGACAGTGCGGAAATCCCGCACATTCCGATTTCGAGCGCCTGGATCAACGGAGCAGGTACTGGTTGAACAGGTTCTCGTACACCTCCTGCCGGCCACTGCGTTGTTTCGGCTCGCCTGCCTGCGCCGCCAGGTCACGCAGGTCGGCCAGCGTACTCCTGCCGTCCTCGAAATCACGCCCGGCGCCCTGATCGAAGCTGGCATAGCGCCGCTGGCGCCAGCCCTCCATCGGCGAAGCCGTCAGCAGGGCATGCGCCACCTCCAGGCCGCGTGCGAACGCGTCCATGCCGCCGATATGCGCCAGGAACAGGTCCTGCGGATCGGTGGATTCGCGCCGCACCTTGGCATCGAAGTTCAACCCGCCCGGCTGCAGGCCACCCTGGCGCAGCACCACCAGCATCGCGGCCACGGTGTCGTACAGATCCACCGGGAACTGGTCGGTGTCCCAGCCGTTCTGCGGATTGCCGCGGTTGGCGTCGATGCTGCCGAGCAGGCCCGCATCCGAGGCCACCTGCAGATCGTGTTCGAAGGTATGCCCGGACAGCGTGGCGTGATTGGCTTCGATGTTGAGCTTGAAGTCCTGGTCCAGGCCGTGCTCGCGCAGGAACCCCACCACCGTGGCCGAGTCGAAATCGTACTGGTGCTTCATCGGCTCCATCGGCTTGGGCTCAATCAGGAACACGCCATCGAATCCGATGCTGCGGCCGTAGTCGCGAGCCATCGTCAGGAAGCGTCCCATATGCGCCAGCTCGCGCTTCATGTCGGTGTTGTGCAGGCTGGCATAGCCTTCGCGCCCGCCCCAGAACACGTAGTTCTCCCCACCCAGCTCCACGGTCGCCTCCAGCGCCGCCTTGACCTGCACCGCGGCGCGCGCGACCACGGCGAAATCGGGATTGGTGGATGCACCGTTCATGTAGCGCGGATGGCTGAACAGGTTCGCGGTGCCCCATAGCAGCTTGACGCCGGTCGCCTGCTGGCGTTCTTTCGCCAGTGCGACCATGTGCCTGAGGTTGCGCTCGTACTCGCCTACATCGCTGGCGTCCGGTGCCAGATCGATGTCATGGAAGCAGTAGTAAGGCACGCCAAGCTTGCTGAAGAATTCGAACGCAGCGTCGACCCGTGCTTCGGCGCGCCCCATGGCCGTGGCCGGCGCGTCCCATGGATATGCGCGGGTGCCCGGACCGAACGGATCGTGGCCGGCATTGCAGAAGCTGTGCCAGTAGCACACGGCGAAGCGCAGGTGCTCGGCCATGGTTTTCTCGCCGATCCGCTTGCCGGCGTCGTAATGCTTGAACGCCAGCGGGTTGTCGGAGCCGATGCCCTCGAACGGGATGCGGCCGAGGCCGGGGAAATATTCTCGGGTGCCGATGAAGAAGTCGTTGCTCATGATCCTGTTTCCGCCGTGGGATGCGCCGGGAAGCAGCGCGTTTGATTTCGAAATCGATCCATATCAGGTGTTAGCGGCATGACCGCATCGATCGGATGAGAAAGCGCCTGCCGCATCACGTACGCCAGGCTCATAGCCGAACCAGCCTGTCGCCGCGCAGGCCGAACTCAGCCGAATGTCCCGCCTGCAATGTCGTCTCCACGACCTGCTCGCCGTACACCAGGGAATAGTCGCCGCCCTTGTCGCTGGACAACCGCGCCTGCACGAGCCGTCCGTTCCGCCATTTCAGATCCATCCCGGCCGCGCCGCGCACTCGCAGCCCGCGCACTTGCCCCATCGGCCATTGCCTGGGCAACGCCGGCAGCAGGAAGATCGACCCGCCCCAGCTTTGCAGCAGCATCTCGGTAATGCCGGCGGTGCCGCCGAAGTTGCCGTCGATCTGGAACGGCGGATGCGCATCGAACAGATTCGGGTAGGTGCGGTCGGGACTCAGCAGCATCCCCAGTATTTTGTGCGCGTGTTCGCCATCGCCCAGTCTCGCCCACAGGTTCAGGCGCCAGCCGATGCCCCAGCCGGTGGCCTCGTCGCCGCGGATTTCCAGCGATTTCCTCGCCGCCGCCGCCAGCTCGGGCGTGTCGCGCACGTTGATCTGCGAACTCGGGTGCAGCGCGTACAGGTGGGAGACATGACGATGATGGATTTCCGGCGCCTCCATGTCCCAGTCCTCACGCCATTCCTGCAGCTGCCCCGCCCTGCCGATCCGGTCCGGTGGCAGCTGCGCGCGCAACGTGGTCAGGCTCTTCGCGAAGTCCGCATCGACGTCGAGGAGGCCCGCCGCTTCGATGCATTGCGCAAACAGGTCCCGCAGCAGCTGCGAATCCATCGCAGGCCCGGCGCACAGCGATGCGCCGTGCGGGTGCACGTTCTCCGGGGACATCGAAGGATTGGTGACCATCTCGCCGCTGGCAGGATCACGCACCAGGGTGGCTGCGAAGAACTCGGCCGCACCCTTGAACAGCGGGTAGATCCTGGCCAGGTAGGCGCGATCGCGGCCGTAGTCCCAGCGATCCCATAGCTGCTGCAGCAGCCAGGCACCACCCATCGGCCACAGGCCCCACTGCGCACCGTCGATCGGACTGCTCTGGCGCCACAGGTCGGTGTTGTGGTGTACGACCCAGCCTGGAGCGCCATACATATGCTTCGCGGTGCGCGCGCCGGTTTCAGCGAGATCGAACAGCATGCGCTCCAGCGGCTCGACGCATTCGTGCAGCGCATTGGCCTCGCTGGGCCAGTAGTTCATCTCGGTGTTGATGTTGATGGTGTACTTGCTTCCCCACGGCGGATCCATCAGGTCGTTCCAGACGCCCTGCAGGTTGGCCGGCTGGGTACCGGGTCGCGAGCTGCAGATCAGCAGGTAGCGGCCGTACTGGTGGTAGAGCGCGGCGAGCGCGGGATCGTTGCCGTCGGCGAACCGCTCGACGCGCTCGTCGGTCGACAGCTTCTCCGCCTCGCTATGGCCCAGGTCGATGGCCACGCGGCGGAACAGGCGCCGGTGCTCGGCCACGTGTGCGGCGCGCAGTGCGTCGAAGCCGCGCTGCTGCGCAGCCGCCAGCTGCCGGCGAGTGATCTCTTCCGGATCGGCGCCGATGTCATCGTAGCGGCGGTAACCCGTCGCGGCGGTGGCCAGCAGCACCACTTCGTCCGCCCCCTCGATCTCGATGCGCCCCCGATCCATTTTCAGCGTGCCGCCCCGGGGCAGCACGCGCACCCGCAGCGCGAACTTCAGCCTGCCCTCGACGCCGTGGGCCGATCCGTTGCGGCCACGCAGCAGCAGGGCGCCGTCTTCGACCCGCACCTCGTTCTCCTGGTCGCTGTCGAGCCCAACGCGCAGGTTGACGCCGCCAGGGCCGTCGGTGGCCACGCGCACCGCGACGCACTGATCGACCGGCGACACGAAGGCCTCCCGCGTATGCAGTGTCTTCCAGGTCCGGAACTGGGTGCGGGTGATGGCGGTATCGAGGTCGAGCTCGCGGCGGTATTCGGAGGTGTCGGGAACGTCGCGGAAATCCAGGACCAGGTCGGCCAGCGGCTGGTACGGCATCTGCTTGAGCGGGCGCGACATCAGTTTCGCATCCGCCAGCGCCTCGGCTTCCGCATACCTCCCAGCGAAGATCAGCCGGCGCACCTCCGGTAGCGCGGCCAGCGCCTCCGGATTGTTGGCGTCGTAGGGGCCGCCGGCATACAGCGTGTCCTCGTTGAGCTGCAGTCGTTCGTGTTCGATGCCACCCCAGACCATCGCGCCAAGGCGCCCATTGCCCAGCGGCAACCCTTCGACCCATCGCGTCGCCGGGCTGCGGTACCAGAGTTTGAGCGCTTCATCTCCAGCCGCAGCGGCGCCTTCCTGCGCGCGCGCGATCGCGGACGGCGCGAGGCCCGCGATCGCGACGCCCGCGCCTATCGCTTTGCACAACTCCCGCCTGGTGAGGTCGGCGCTCATCTCAGGCCGCGATCACTTGCCGGACCCGGTTGCCGGCGCCTTGCGCACGGTGACTGCCTTGCCGTCGTACTGCACGGTGGCATCGGTCGCCGGTTCCAGGGCACCCGCATCGTTGCGCGGACCGTCCACCCAACGCACATGGATCGTGCGCGTGGCCTGCATGCCGGGCCACGATCCTTCGCGCGCACCGATCGTCAGCTCGCCGCTCTTTTCGCTCCAAGCGAGCGGGATACGGCTGAACTGACCTTTTTCGTAGCCGTAGCTGCGGCCGTCGTCCTCGTACAGCGAGAACTTCCCGTCGGCGCCGGTATAGACCACAACCGTGAGCGGAGCGTTTGGCTGCTCGTCGACGTGTTGCAGCACCGGACCCGTCGGCACGATCGAACCGGCCCGCACGAACAACGGCATCCGCGCCAACGGCGCATCGGCCTGGATCGTCTGCCCGCCATCGAAGCGCTTGCCGGTGTTGAAATCGATCCACGACGTGCCCGCAGGCAGGTAAACCTCGCGGCTGGTGGCCTTGAACTTCGTCACCGGAGCGACCAGGAACGCGGGGCCGAACAGGTACTGGTCGTTGATGTCGCGCACCCTGGCATCACCCGGAAAGTCCATCGCCAGCGCACGCATGAAGGTGCCGTCGCGGTGATGCACGTCGCCGGCCAGCGTGTAGATGTACGGCAGCAGCGTGTAGCGCAGCTTGTCGTAGTAGACCAGACTGTCGTAGACCGGCGTGCCTTCCGGCGAGATGTTCCAGATCTCGCGATACGGCAACTGCCCGTGCGAGCGGAAGATCGGCGCGAACGCGCCGAACTGGAACCAGCGCAGGTTCAACTCGCGCCACTCCGGCAGATGCGCGGGATCCTGGTTCTCGTAGCGCTTCTCGACCGCGAAGCCGCCGATGTCGAAGGTCCAGTTGGCCAGGCCCGACATCGACAGGTTGACGCCGGCCGAGATCTGGTCGCGCAGGTCGTCCCAGCGCGAGACCACATCGCCGCTCCACACCGCCACCGCGTTGCGCTGGGTGCCGGCATAGCCCTTGCGCGAAAGGATGAACACGCGCTTGTCCGGATCCTTCGCCCGATCGCCCTCGTAGACGCCCTGGGTGTGCGGCAGCGGATAGGAGTTGAAGAATTCCGTCGACGGGCCCAGCGCGGTCGGCGTGGTGCGCGCCTTGCGTTCTTCGACATCGAGGTTGGAATGCAGGTCGGGCTCGTCGGCGTCCAGCCACCACGCGTCCATGCCGATCGCGTTGAGCTTCTCGTCGATCTGGCGCCAGTAGATGTCGCGTGCCTGCTTGGCGTAAGGATCGTAGAACGACGAGGTGTAGCCGGGGCCGATCCAGTCCTTCTCGCCGACTTCGATGTTGCGCTTGTACATGTAGCCCTTGCTGTCGAGCTCCTTGAAGTTGGCGGTGCTGGGATAGAACTTCGGCCACACCGAGATCATGATCTGCGCATTGTTGGCGTGGACATGGTCGACCATGCCCTTCGCGTCCGGGAAACGCGCCTTGTCGAAATCGTGCGAGCCCCAGGCGTCCTCCGGCCAGTACGACCAGTCCATCACGATGTTGTCGATGGGCAGCTTGCGCTTGCGGTATTCGTCCAGCGCGCCGGTGAGTTCGTCCTGGGTCTTGTAGCGTTCGCGGCTCTGCCAGAAGCCATAGGCCCACTTCGGCAGCAGCACCGACTTGCCGGTGAGCTGGCGATAGCCGGCGACCGCCGCGTCGAGGGAGTCACCGGCGACGAAGTAGTAGTCGATCATCTGCCCGGCTTCGGACCACAGCGACAGGTCCTTCGCTTCGGCCGACGGCAGCGGGTCGCGGTGCAGCAGGGCGATGTAGCTGGGATCGATCAGGTCCCATTCGATCTTCAGCTTGTGGCGCTGGCCGGGCTTCATCTCCAGTGCGAACTCGTGGTGCCACGGGTTCCAGTTCTGGCGCCAGCGGTCGATCACCAGCTTGCCGTCGACCCACAGTTTCGCGTACTCGCTGGAATACAGCGAGAACGTATGCCGCCCTGGCGTCTGCGCCTCGATCTCGCCTTCCCAGGTCGCCTGCAGACGCGGCGGCGCCTGCCCCTGCTCAGCCGTCGCCTTCGCTTCGGCCGGCCACTGCTTGAGGTCCTTGATGTACTGGTAGTTGATCTCCGATTCGCGCCGCTCGACCTTCTGCACGCCGCCCACCGAGTAGCGCGCAGTCAATGCGCCCTCCTTGCCGTTGGCGTCGTACAACGTCAGCGACTGCGGCAACGGTTGCAGGCCGCGCGGATCGCCCATGCGCGTGATCGAATTGTTGTCCCACAGCAGGCCGTAGTTACGGCTCGATACCAGGAACGGCACCGCCATGTCGATGTTGTTTTGCTGCAGTTCGACGTCGCGGCCCTTCTGGTTCATCCAGCCCTGCTGGTGCTGGCCGAAGCCGTAGATCGCCTCGTCGTCCGGCGACTCGAAGCGCTGGCGCACGCTGAGGTAGTCCTTGCCTTCGACCTTCAGCGGCGTGAACGTACGGCCACCGGGCACTTCCGACAGGATCGGCTTGCCGTTCTGGTCGAGAAAGCTGACACGGCCGGTGTCCTGCGCCACCTCCGCGGTCACGCGCGCGGTCGCCAGGCGCACCTTGCCGTCGCTGCTGGTGACCTCGAACGAAGGCGGCGCCCCTTCGTCCTTCACCCGCATCAGGCTCTCGGAGCGCGCGAAGTCGCCATCGGGATCGGCGCTGACCCGGATGATGCCGTCGTTCACCACCTGCAGCCGAACGTCGGCGGCGCCTTCGGCAGTCGGATGCACGACGATGCCACGGTCGGTCTTCTCGTAACCCTGCGACGCGGCGGCTTGCGATGCCGGCGAGTCCTCCGCCGCTGCGCATGCCGACAGCAGTGCGGCCATCAGCAATGGCGCCCAGCGCCGGATGGTCGGAACCGCAAGCGGCTGCGGCCGCGACGGTGCTGGGAGCGAACGCGGTGTATGGATCATGCCGATAAGCCTCTGTGAGACAGGAGTGGGATGACTCGCAAACGGTGGGAGATTCGGGGGCTTCATGGCCCACCTGTGCTGTCGTAGGTCGCCAGCTTCACCCGCAGCAACTGCACGGCGCTGGAGAAGTTGAGTCCGTAATCGGTCTGGTCGCCGTTCCACACGCGCATGAATTCCCATGCGCCGCGTTGGTCGTACGTGCCTTCTTCGACGCGGTCGTAGATCATGTGCACGTCATCGTCAGCCGGATGGATCGACACCCGTGCGTGGTAGCCGGTGACGAGGAACTCGTCCGGCGCCAGTTCGACGATCAGGGCCGCGCCGGTCGGCTCCGGGTTGCCCGGCGGCGGCCCCTGGAACCAGAACTGGGGCACGCCGTAGGTGATGGTCGCGTTCCAGCGCTCGTTCAACGTCAGCTGCTGCTCGGGTTCGCCCGCGCGCTCTGCCGTGCCGTGCACCTTGCCGGCAAAACTCTGCTTCGCGATCAGGCGCGCCGCCGGCTTGACCAGCTTGTAGTTCAGCGCGAACGGCGCCAGCGTTTCGGCGTCCATGCGCCTGGCGCCCAGCGGCCAGTTGGAATATCTGGTGAAGTCGATCCCGAACGGCGACCAGCCGATCGCCTGCTGCCCGAGCGCGGCGAAGAAATAGCGGGCGAACGGTGTGTCGTTGCCGGTTTCCGAGACGAACAGCGCATTGTCCGGGCGCGAATAGCGGTCGAGCACGGTGGTGTGTTTCTCGTACTCGCGCATGTAGATGTCCGGCGTCAGCAGGTCGATGTTGGGCGCCGCCAGCTTGTAGATGTCGAGTACGTTGTCGGTTGGCCCGCCGCTCTCGTACTGGCCCGGCAGGCCGGGCGTGAACGGGTCGCGCAGCGCAGCGTTGACGTACATCGGCAGCGGATATTCGGCCTTGCCGGCCGCGGCGACCTGGTCGATGTAGTGGGCGACGTGCCAGGCGTGGAAGTATTCATCGGCATCGGTGCCGAACACTTCCCGCCATGTGCCCGGCTGTTTCTTCAGCCCTTTGACCAGCACCTCCGGCACCGCGGCGTCGAACACCTGCTGCGCCAGCGGCGAGAAGTCGCGCGGCGAACCATAGGTACCCGGTTCGTTCTGCGGCTGCACCATGATCACCGTACGCTGCGGATCGGCCTGTTTCAGATGCCGCATCAACTGCACGAACGCCTTCCTGTCCGCTTCCAGCGTGGCCCCGGCATGCGGCGACAGCGAGTTGAGGGTTTTGCCCTCGGCGGTGATCACGCGCGGGAAGCGCTTGTTGTCCAGCTTGACCCAGGCCGGCGCGTAGTTGGGGCCGTTGTTCTTCCAGGTCGCGAACCAGAGCAGCACCAGGCGCTTGTCGCGCTCGCGCGCCTGCGCCAGCAGGGTGTCGAGGAAGGAGAAATCGAACGTGCCTTCCTTCGGCTCGATCTGCTCCCAGGCGATCGGCACCATCACCGTGTTGGGATCGAGGATCTCGATCGCAGGCCACACCTGCGGCAGCACTGCCGGATAGTTGCTGGAGTTGTTGACCTGCGCGCCGAGGATCAGGAAGGGCTCGCCGTCGACCAGCAATGCGTGGCGGCCATGCTCGGTGACCAGCTTGGGAATCGGCGCCTCGGCCTTCCTGGCCGCTGCAGCGGCGGTGGGGGTTTCGGCCGCATCGGCGCCATTGTGCGTGGCGGACGGCGGGCTGCAGGCGGCGAGAACGAACACCGCGGCCAGCGCGATGTGCCTCAAAAGCGCATGCGCTCCTACACACCTGTTCATCATGCAATTCCCGGTCACTGCCAGTCGTCCGTCCGGAACGGCGAAGCCGGCAGCCCTTCGCGATTGGCCAGATCCGCGTCTTCCGGATTGTCACGCCACGCATAGCGTACGGCCTTCGGCTGCGCGACGGCCTCGCTACTCACCACGACGCCATCGCCTTCGATCGTAGCCTGTGCCGGATGGAAGCTGCGATCGTCGCCGGCGACCTCGAAGCCTTGCACGGACTGCCCGCCGCCGCGCACTGCCAGCGTGCTGCCCTGCGTGTCGAATGCGATGCGCGCGTTGCGGCCGTCGAAGTGCACGGCGCGATACACCGGCCCGGAATACACCAGCGACTCGCCATAGGCGACATGGCGCGCCGCCAAGGCCATGCGCCGGCCGACTTCCTGCTTGTTGCGCGGGTGGATGTCGTCGGGATCGCCGATGTCGATCGTCACGACCTGGGCGGTCCCCGGCAGTCCGAGCGTCGCCGACTGCGACTCGCGCAGAACCGACCACGGGCTCTCGCTCGCGGTGTCCGCGCCTGAACGGAAGCTGGCCAGCTGCACCCACAGGAACGGCAGATCCGGCTGCGCCCAGTCGGCGCGCCAGCCGCGGATCAGGGATGCGAACTGATCGCGATAGCGATGCGCCTCGGCAACGGTGTTGGCGTTGGCTTCGCCCTGGTACCACAGGAATCCGCCCAGCGGATAGGGCTGCAGCGGGTGGATCATGCGGTTGAACAACAGGGTCTCGATCTGGTTCTTGTCATCGTCCACGACGACGGTGACCGCCGCCGGACGGAACTTCCATTGCCCGGGCAGCGCGCGCCGCGAGCCGCCCAGCGGTTGCACGTAGGGCAGATCGCTTTCGGCGTGGCGGTCGGAATCGCTGTGGGTGTCGTGGATGCCACCACCGCCGCCGGTGTCGGTCACCCGCACGGCGATGTGGTTGGTCCCGGCGCGCAGCACTTCGGGGCCGACCCGGTATTCGCGTGGCGCATCCCATCGATTGCTCAGCCCGCCGACGCGAATCCCGTTGACCCAGGTGTCGTCGCTATCGTCGATCATCCCCAGGCCGAGCGTGACCCCTTTCGCCGCCTCCGCGGCGCTCAGCTCGAAGCTGGTCCGGTACCAGGCCACGCCATCCATCTTGTAGCCCGCGGCCTCCCACAGGCCTGGCACGGGAATCGTGTCCCAGTCGCCGTCGTCCAGATCGACATCCTTCCACGAGGCATCGTCCGGGTTCGCCGGCCAGCGTGCCAGGCGCGCACGCGCCTCCGCCAGGGCGCGATCTTCGGCGGCGCGTACCTCATGCATCTTTGCCGCCATCGCCGCGGGCTCCACGCCCAACGATTCCGCATCCATCCACGCCTCGATGCGGCTGCCGCCCCAGGTGCTGTCGATGATGCCGATCGGCACGTCGCGGTCGCGGGCGCGCAGCTCGCGCGCAAAGGAATAGGCGACCGCAGAGAATTCGGCGACGGTCTGCGGCGAAGCGGTCCGCCACTCGCCGCCGGCGAGGCGCGCCTCGGGTTCGCCGGACCAGGATTTGGGTACCTTGAAATGGCGGATGCCGGCGTCGTGCGCGTCGGCGATCAACTGCTCGGCGCCCTGTGCCTGCGCCACCGGCCATTCCATGTTCGACTGACCCGACGCCAGCCATACGTCGCCGATCAGTACGTCGCGCACGGTGACGACCTCGTCTTTGCCCTCGCGAACCGTCAGCACGTAAGGTCCGCCCGCCGCGTGTGCAGGCAGCTCGATGCGCCATGCGCCATCGCCTCCGGCCACCGTCGTGGCCTGGGCACCGTCGAACCCGACTTCGATCCTGGCACCCGGTGTCGCCCAACCCCATACCGGCAGCGGCCGGTCGCGTTGCACCACCGCGCCGTCGGTAAACAGCAGCGGCAGGTTGATCTCGGCGTGTGCCGGCGAGATCGCAAGCAGCACCCCGAGCAGGGCGAAATGGCGTTTCAAGGTTCGAGCTCCCTGTGGTCGTCACGGATGTAGTGGTCCCGTATCACCGACCAGGCCAGCTTGCGCTCGCCGCGTTCGGACAGCAGCCCCTTGCGGTTGTAGCCGGCCTGGAACGGATGCATGCGCACCGGCGAGCGGAAATCCATCATCACCCAGGGCGCGGTGCCGCGCAGGAACGGGATCCGCGCCAGCATGCGCAGCTGCTTGCGATAGAACTCGGCCTGGAACTCCTCGTTCCAGGCGCTGGCGATGTCGTCGGCGCCGTGGCGGCCATGGCGCGCCTCGGCGCCGAATTCGCTGACGATCAACGGCTTGCCGAACGGCGTCCACGTCACCTGTTCGGGCTCGGCCGGCCACGGCACGTACCAGCCGAAATATTCATTGATGCCGACCACGTCCAGCGCGGCGACCAGCGGGTCGCTCACGGTTACCTTGCCGCCATCGATTCCGGGCGCGTAGAGCGCCGCCGCGACCAGCCGCGTCGGATCGAGTTCGCGCGAGCGTCGCGCCAGTGCCGCCAGCGCGGCATTGCGCTCCGGACCGGGGCTGGTTTCGTTGGCGACGCCCCAGAACGCGACACCCGCGCGGTTGCGATCGCGGGCGATCATTTCGCTCAGCATCGCATCGAGCCTGGCCTGCATGCCGGCATCGGCGAAGTCGATGCCCTGGTAGACCGGGATCTCCTGCCACAGCAGCAGGCCCATGCGGTCGGCCATGCGCACCAGGTGCTCGTTGTGCGGGTAATGCGCCAGGCGCACGAAGTTGGCGCCAAGGTCGCGGGCGTGCTGCAGCAGGCGGCGCGCATCTTCCGGCGAATGCGCGCGGCGACCGTCGATTTCTTCGTGGACATTGACCCCGCGCAGGAACAGGGGCTTGCCGTTGAGCAGGATCTCGTCGCCACGCACGGCGAGGCTGCGGAAGCCGATGTCCTCCTCCAGCGCATCGTCCGGGGTGGAGACCTGCACCCTGTAGAGCCTGGGCTGCGCCGGCGACCACAGCGCGAACGGCGCCTCGAAACGCACCGGTGCGTAACCGTCGGCACCGGCCTGCACCTGCACGTCGACATCCAGCTCGGGAATGCGCACGCGCACGGATTGTTGCGGCGCGCTGCCGGCCAGTTTCACCCAACCCTCGACGCGCCGCTGCGAGCCCGGCGCGAGCTGGATGAAGTAGTCCTGGATGTAGGTGGCCGGCGTTTCCACCAGATCCACGTCGCGGGTCAGGCCGCCGTAGTTGAACCAGTCGAAGCCCAGTGCCGGGATGCCGTCCTTGCGGCGTGCGTTGTTGACGTGCACCAACAGGCGGTTCTCGCCCTGCTTCACCCGCCCCGTCAGTTCGAACTGGAACGGCGTGAAGCCGCCTTCGTGGCTGCCGAGTTTCTCTCCGTTGAGGAACACATCGGTGCGGTAGTTCGCGCCACCGAAATGCACGAACACGCGCCGCCCGGCGCGACGCGCGTCGGCGAGGTCGTAGTCGAACGTCTTGCGATACCAGACCGAACCTTCCAGATACAGCAGCTCGGGCCGTTGGGTGTTGAAATCGCCCGGCACCTGCAGCGTGTTGGCATCGTCGAAGCCGTACTCGATGAACTCGGTGTTGCCGCTGGCGGTACGGTCCTTCCACACCGCCTTCCACTGGCCGATGCCATCGGCGTACGGGTCGACCAGCGCCTGCCAGGTGCCGTTGAGGCTGCGCCGCTGGCGCGCCGGCAGGTTGGCCAGCGGCACGGATCCGGCTTCGGCGTCATCCACAGCCGGAGCTACGTTCGCATTGGCCTGCGGACGTGGCGCGTAGCCCTGCGCGTCCGCCAGCAACGGCAGGCCCGCCAGCAACGCGGCCATCAGCCAGCGTGACGCGCCGATTCGCATGTCAACGCGGATCGCCATACACGATCCCCCGTCCATGCGTTCCCAGGTACACACGGCCGTACACGCGCGGATCGCCGACGACGAGGCGGACCTCGCCGTAGCGATGCGCATCGTCGTCGATGCGGGTCCAGTGGCGGCCCTCGTCGCCGGAGCGGTACAGCCCGACCTTGCCGTCGAGCTGGCCGTAGACGAACAGCGTCGGCGTGCCGTCCTCTTGTTCCGGCTTGCCCAGGCCCAGTGCCAGCGCGTTCTCCACGCCCGGCAGCCGTTCCAGCCCTTTCGCGCCCAACCGCAGCAGTCCGCGCGATGAAGCAGCGATGTACACCAGGCCGCTGTGGCCGGGTGCGGCACGCAGCTGTACGCGGACTCGCTCGCCGATCGCGCCGACGGGGCGTTCGGCCGATTCGAATTCCAAGCCGCCGTTGCGGCTGACGTAGAGCCTGCCATCGGCTGGATCGAAGCCGTACAAACGCTCCGGGTCGACCCGATCGGCTTCGACCACGGCAGTCGGTGGCAGGCCAAGGACACGGCGCCAATGCGCGCCGAAATCGTCGCTCAGCCAGTGTCCGGCTCTGCGCGGCTGCCAAAGCACCCGTTTGCCATCGGCGGTGATGGCGACCTGTCCGGCGCCCTCGCCTTCCGGCGGTTCGCCCGCCAGCTCACGCCAGCTGCGGCCGCCGTCGCGCGAATACGCCGCATGCACCACGTTGCCCGGATCGTCGTGAAAATGGCCGCTGCGCACGATCAGTTCCGGTGCCTGACCGGCGTTGGCCATGCTCTCGGTGTTGCTGTAGCGCGGCGGCCTGGCGAACTGCACAGTGGTCCGGTCTAGCCTGTCGTGCACGAAGCCGTCGATATCGCCCAGGCCGCTGATCAGCGGCGCGCCCTGCGGTGGGCTGAGCAACGCCAGCGGTACGGTTTCTTCCAGGCCTTCGTTCTCGAAGCGCCACTGCACGCGAGCGCCACGCTCGAATGCGCTGAGGTTACGCGATGCCCAGACCCCGTAGCCGGTGACGAACAGCGCGCGATCGCTGTCGAACGGATCGATCTCGACATCGGCCATCCAGTGCGGCGTCGCCTGCGCCGTCCACGGCGAGGCGCCATGATCGAAATCGGAATGTTCAAACAGCGGTTTCCAGCTCCTGCCGCCGTCGATGCTGCGGAAGATTTCGTCGCGCGGGCCATAGCGGGTGAATGTGCTGGCGATCAGCGCCTGCGGGTTGCGCGGATCCACCGCGACCGCGCCCCAGCCGAAGCCGTCGCCCTCGCTGTCGATCGTCTGCGGCGCCGGTGTGATCTCGGTCCAGCGTTGCTGCGCGGGCTCGTATTTCCACACCGCACCGTCCTGCATCCGGTCCGGGCCGGGCTCGTCGCCGTAGCTGAGGTAGTAGCTGCCGTCGCTGGAGCGCACCATGTGGTTCGGGCGCAAACCGGTCGGCTGGCCGGCCACCGGCGACCAGGTCGTGCCGGCATCCTCGGAGACGTACAGACTGATCTCGCGCGTGGATACGCCGGCGTAGATGCGCTGGCTCGGAGTGCCGGCTTCAACGCGTTCCGATGCCGCGCTTTGCGGATCGAACACGACGAAGACGATGCCGATGGCCTGGGTGCGACGGTTGTTCGAAGCACTCGCCGACGGCGAGGTCGCGATCGCCGGAAAGCCATCCACCCGCTGCCAACGCACGCCGCGATCTTCGCTGCGCCACAGCCCGTGGGTGCGCGAACCCAGCAACAGCACCCGGCCATCCTTGGGATCGACCGCGAGCCGTTCGCCGTTGCCCCGGCCCATTTCGTTGCCGCCGAGCTTGAACGGCAGATTGGTGCGCTCGAAGCTGCGGCCGCGGTCGGAGGAACGCAGGATCGCGGCATTGCCGGCGCGTTCGTGGGTATAGGTGCCGGCGGCAAGGTACACGCGCTCGGGATCGGACGGATCGACGGCGAGGCCGTCGATGCCCATCAGGTTGACGTCTTCAAGGCCGAGGCCATCGGTCAGCGCGACCCATCGCCGCGACGCCGCATCCCAGCGGTAGGCGCCGCCGATGTCGGTGCGTGCATAAAGCAGGCCCGGCTCGCGCGGATGGAACACCAGCCCGCTGACGAAACCCCCGCCGCCGATGGGAACATGGTTCCAGGTATACGGCGTTGCCTGTTCGGCGGCGTGCAGCCGGGTCGCGACGCCTGCAATAGCGATCAGAATGGCAAGTGCGGTTGCCCGGAATCCCTTCACTGCCCCGGGCACACCGCGTCGGTCGGATCCGCGACCAGGCGTACCTCCGCGAACGACAGATCCAGCGCCGCAGCCGTGCCCAGCACGAAGGGTTCGTCGACGCGGGCCATGTCGGTCCCCGCCTTGCGGAAGCAGGTCAGCCTGATCTTCGCGGTGCGCCACTGTCCCACCGGCGCGGCCTTCAGCAGCGCCGTGACGTCGACCGTGCCGCGACAGGGCGCATCGTCCGCACCAGCGCAGCCCATCGCCATGGTGACCGGACCCTTGGGCGCCGCATCGACGCGATATTGGACCTGCAGCACCATGTCGGCATTGGCCTGGCGCTGCAGATCCAGCGGCCCGGCATCGGCGCTGCCGATGATCGCCGCTTCGGCCTCGCCGCTGCCGTTCCAGCGCAGCCGGCGCCCGCCTTCCTGCAGGCCGTTGGCATCGACCGCCTCGAGCGACAGCGCGCCGCTGGCGGAGGCCGTGCGGTTGCCTTCGACGACCGTCGCCTTTCCGTCCTCGCGCAGTGCCAGCCGCCATGGCGGTGGTGTGCGGCCGCGGCGGTAGTAGTTGCCCGCGTTGGTGGTCGCTGCATTGACGCCGGATACTTCGGGCAGAACCGGTAGCGTGGTGGTGGACCCGTAATCCAGACCATGGCCCAGGGCGAACAGGGGCTCGTAGTCAGGCTGGCCCTTGTTCAACTCAAGCTGCGCCGCAGTGCGTGGCCAGGAGAACGACAATCTGCCGTGGAAGTCGTGCCGCGGCTTGCCGTCGGCGCCGGCGACGAGCACGTCGGCGATGCCGCCGCCTTCCGTGCCCGGCAGCCACGCGGCGACGAAGGCATCGGACGCATTGAGTTCGGGATTCACCCACAGCGGCCGCCCCGACAGGAAGACGGACACCACCGGAATGCCCTGCGCCTTCAGCTTCCTCAGCAAGGCCAGGTCCTGCTTTTCGCCGGGCTGGAATTCGAGTGTCTGCAGGTCGCCGGCCATCTCCGCGTACGGGGTTTCGCCATAGACAACGATGGCCACGTCGGGGCGCTGCTTGAACGTCCCGTCGATGCCGAGCTCGGCCTGTCCGCCGGCGGCGGCCAACGCTTCGCGCAGGCCCTCGAAGATGGTCTGCGCATTGGGGAAATCGCTGCGCTGGTTGCCCGTCCCTTGCCAGGACAGCGTCCAGCCACCGCTCTGCTGGCCGATGTCGTCGGCACCGGAGCCGGCCACCAGCACCTTCGCCGATGGCTTGATCGGCAGCACGCCGCCGTTGTTCTTCAGCAACACCAGCGACTTACGCACTGCTTCCCGCGCTACTGCGCGATGCTCCGGCGCACCGATCACCCCGGCCTTGCCTTCCCACGGGCGCGCGGAATCGAACAGTCCAAGGCGATGCTTGACCCGCAGGATCCTGCGCACCGCATCGTCGATGCGCGCCATCGGCACCTCGCCCGAGCGTGCCTGCGCCAGCAGGCTTTCGTACACGCCCTTCCAGCTGTCCGGCGCCATCGCCATGTCCAGCCCGGCATTGAATGTCGCCGCGCAGTTCTCGTTGCTGCAGCCGGGAATCTGGCCATGCCCGTTCCAGTCGCCGACAACGAAACCGTCGAAGCCCATGCGCCCCTTGAGCACATCGGTCAGCAGGCTCTTGTTGCCGTGCATCTTCACGCCCTGCCAGCTCGAGAACGACGCCATCACGGTCATCGCGCCGGCTTCGATCGCGGCCGGATACCCGGCGGCGTGGATCCGGATCAGTTCGGCCTCGCTGGACAGGTTGTCGCCCTGGTCCATGCCGTCCTTCGTGCCGCCATCGCCGAGGAAATGCTTGGGCGAAGACGCGACGTGGCCCTGCTGCAGCGGCAGCGATGCGCCGGGTTCGCCCTGCAGGCCGCGCACCATCGGGCCGGCATAGCGACGGACCAGGTCGGGATCCTCGGAATAGCCTTCGTAGGCACGGCCCCAGCCATCGTTCTGCGGCACGGCGAGCGTGGGTCCGAACGCCCAGTCGAATCCGGCGGCTGCGGTTTCGGCGGCGGTGGCCGCGCCGATGCGCTGGATCAGGCCGGGATCGTTGGCGGCACCCAGCCCGATGTTGTGCGGAAAGATCACCGCGCCGATCACGTTGTTGTTGCCGTGCACCGCGTCGATGCCGAACATCACCGGGATCGGCACGTGGCCTTCGCGCTGTTCGAGCGAGACGGCGCGGTAGGCGCGCGCGGTTTCCACCCACGGCCCTGCCGGCGAACGGTCGGGCGCTCCCAGCGGCGGCGAGCTGCCGCCAGCCAGGATCGACCCGAGCGGGTACTTCCTCAGATCCTCCGGCCGCACGCTGGACGTATCGCCCTGCACCATCTGGCCGACCTTTTCCTCCAGGCTCATCTTCGCCAGCAGCTGCTCGACGAACGCTTCGGTTTCCGCATTCTTCAAACCATGGCTCGCCGCCTTGGGCCACAGTGCCGGATCGGCAATGCCTGCCGCCGCTGCTTTTGGCGCTGCCGCTTCATCCTGCGTAGTCGCGGGCTGCCGTTCGCAGCCGCCCAGCAGCGGGGTCACCACGAACAATGCCGCAGCGAGCAGGGCGATGGATCGGTTCGGGAGTGCGGACATCGGGGGATTCGTCGGCTTCATGCAGTCACTGGGTCCTTGCCAACAACAAAATCCCGCCCGTGAAGCGAGACGTCAGTTGCCAGTTGGTGGTCTTATGTCAATTTTGTCGTTTCAGGAAAGATCGCGTCTCGCGCCGCTTCTACAGTCGATCCCGAGGCGCTCGTGCAATCAGGCGCTTCTCGCCATCTCGCGTGCCACGCCAGGCCGGATATCAGGCTGGCGACATGCAGATACCGATCCGAGCTTCATCGCCGACGCCATGCACCCACCAGATATCCGGCTGGCCAAGGGAAGGGAGAAAACACCTCCCCTCCCCGGCCGCATCACGCTCAGAACGTCACGCGCAGCGTCGCCGCATAGCGGGTGTCGTTCACGTACCAGGAAGTGACCCGCTTCCCGCCTCCGTTCTGCTCCATGATCGTGCGCTGCTCGGCGTTGTTGAGGTTGTTCATCTCCAGGCCGATCTTGACGTTGTCGTTGATGCTGTAGAAGATCGAACCGTCCAGCTGTCCGTACTCGTCGCTGTATACCGGCAGCTTCCAGGCGATGGATTCGCCATCGAGATTGTTGTTGGTGCCGTTGTAGCCGTTCGCTCCGACCGACAACAGGTACTGGCTGCGCCAGTTGTAGGCCAGGCGGATCTGCCAGGGCCCCTTCTCGTAGAACGCGGCGACGTTGTAGGAGTTCTTGGACAGGCCGTCGGCCGGCATCTCGCCGAAGGTCGAGCCGTCGGTATCGACCGGTTGCGCATCCACTTCGGCCGGAATTTTGGTCGAGCTGTCGATGTAGGTGTAGTTCGCCGAGATACCGAAGCCGTCGAAAGGCGCCGGCAGGAAGTCGAAGAACTGGGTCCAGCCGATTTCGGCGCCCTGAATGCGCGCCGTGCCGGTGTTGATGGTCTGCGTGATCAGGTAGTCGTATTCATTGCCGTCGGCACCAGGATAGGCCACCAACTGCGACTGGTTGCGGAAATAGTCCTTGATGTCCTTGCGGAAGAAGTTGACCCAGGCCATGCCGCCGTTGTCCGGATTGAAGTACCACTCCAGCGACAGGTCGTACTGGTTGGCCTTCATCGGCTCCAGGTAGGGGTTGTCGGTAGAACCGCCGGTGAGATCGAGATCGGTGATCGGCAGCAGCACGGGAGCGTTCGGATCCACCTCGACCCCGGGCTTCGGATTTGCGCTCAGGACCTGATAGGCCTGCATGTCGCTGAACGCCGGCCGGGCGATGGCCTTGGAGGCGGCAAAACGCACGATCAGGTTGTCGACCGGTTCCCAGCGGACGTTCAGGCTGGGCAGCACGTCGGTATAGGAATTGCTGGCCGTGATCGGCTCCGATTCACCTGCGCCCAGATAAGGCGCGTAGATCGAGTTCGGATAGATGAGGAACCCGCTGGCGGCATTCTTGGTGCGCACCGCGCGCACGCCGACATTGCCGTCGAGACGGATGTTGTCCACGGCGAAATCCAGCATCGCGTAGGCGGCCTCGGTCGTCTCGCGCTGCACATTTCTCCACTGCGGATCCTGCATGTTCCGCGGCGTGATCTGCCCATAGCAGCAGTTGTAATACGGAGTGGCGGCCCCGTGGATGTCCAGGTAACTGTCCGGAAAGCCGAGCGCGGTATCCAGCACGGGCGCGAAGAAGGTGCCGGGCGTGTTGGCATCGCCACGGAAGAAGTTGCTGAAGTTGTTCTGGTTCACCAGGCTGGCGTTGACCACATCGTTGAGGTCCAGCCCCGGCAGCGGCTGGTCGCCCGGCAGGGCCCACCACTGCATCCAGGTCTGGAACACCGGCTGCCAGTCGTAGCCGGTATCGACGCTGGTGGCGCTGCGATCGGTCAGGCGCACGCCGAACTTGAGCGCCCTGACGAAGCCGTTGTCGAAGCTGTGTTTGAGGTCGGCACGCCAGGCCAGCTGGTCGGCCTCGTTGTCGTCCCTGTGGTCCATGGTGAAGCCCCAGTAGTAGTTGGCGGGGTTTCCCGTGAACTGCTCGTCGATGCCGATGGACGGCCGGCCGCCGCTGAGATCCACGTCGATATAGGGCACGTTGATGCCAAGGGCCACGGTGGAATCCAGGGCCTTGGTGGTGGCCTTGATGTACTGCATGTCGGTGGAGAGCTCGGTGCTATCACTGAGCGCCCACTTCAGGCCGAAGGCGAAATCGGTGGTTTTGGATTTGCGGTGGGAAGCGCGGATGTCGGTGCCCATGGGGATGTTGCCGGGCTGGACCAAACGTCCCGAGCGGAACACGTTGCCGTCCAGTTCGAAGGGCTGACTGGTGTCGATCGCGACCGCGGTGGGATCGTTGCCGACGAAGATGGCGTCCTCGAACCACAGTTCGTCGTAGCGGCTCTGGAAGCCGGTCGCGTACAGCTCGACACCGTCGGCGGGGCGCCACTGCAGGGCGATGTAGGCGCCCTGGCGTTCGCGTTCGTATTCCAGCGTGCGCCAGTCGGCACCACGCGGCAGCCAGAGGCGGTCGTTGGCGCCGTCGCCGTCGACATCGGTGGTGGCGGTCTCGAAGAACGGCCGCACGAACATGCCATCGGTGCGGGTGGCCAGTTCCGAATGCGCGACGTCGACCAGGATGCCGAAATCGCCGGCCTCGGTGTTCCAGCGGTTGCTGTAAAGGGCGGAGGCGGAAGGGCTCCACTTCTCGGAGAAATCGCCGTAGTTCTCGCTCACGGAGAACGCGATCTTCTGGCCTTCGAAGTCGAGGGGCTTGAAGGTGCGCAGGTCCACGGTTCCGCCCAGGCCGCCCTCGATCATCTCGGCCTTCTGGTTCTTGTACACGTCGACGCCGGCCATCAGTTCGGAGGGCACGTCCTGGAAGCCGATGGCGCGGCCGCCATTGGCGGAGAAACTGTCGCGGCCATTGAGCTCGGAACGGACCTGGGTCAGGCCGCGCACCTGCACGCCGGCGCCCTCGGCCGAGAAATGTTCCGGGTCGCCCACCGACAGGAAACGGTCGATGGTCACGCCGGGGATGCGCGAGAGCGTTTCGGTGACGCTGCGGTCGGGCAGCGCGCCGATGTCCTCCGCGGTGACCGAATCGACGAAGGTATCGGCGTCGCGCTTGATGTCCTGCGCCCGATAGATCGAACCACGGATGCCCGTGACGACGACCGCGTCGAGTTCCTTCACCGCCTCGCTGTCCTGCTCGGCGTCGGCAGCAGCCTGGGCCGCCTCCTGCGCGTGCGCATTGGCGCTGAGGAAGGCGGCAATGGCGAGCGCCATGGCCGAACGCCTCGCCTGGCGGCTGAAACCCTTGTTCGCGCGGCGACTCGCCGGGTGGCTTTGACGGATTGACATGGCTGCTCCCTCCAGAGGAACTGGCGTTGTGTCGAAGATGGGTTAGTGGCGCGTGGGGAGGCTGGTGTTGAAGTAGATCGGCAGGGAGCCGTCTGGCGCGCTGCAGGCGCCATCAATGTCGGGGGCGTGGTCCAAGCCGGCGGTGTTACCGCTAACAAAATCGCTCACGGCATTGAACTCGGACGATCGCGAGCCGTTCAACTCGCTACGAACCTGGGTCGGGACGCGGATCGCGAGGACGTCGACTTCATGGACGTTGCGCCCGACCTGCACACTGGTGAGGCGCTGTAACGGGTCGGAAATGCTGGCGTCGCGCAGCTTTCCGACGGAGCGGCGGCGGCTCTGGCGCGTCGACATGATTGTTCCCTCCCAGGACCCGCAACGATGTCTGGTTGTGGCCGGAGCCTCCCATTGGCTCCGATTGCCGCTTCACGCCGGCTTGCCGATACCCGCTCTCAGGGCGGATTCCCGGTGCCGGATCGTCCGGAATTGCGATGTTCCGCACGACTTTCGAGCCGGAGGATATGCGTCACTCTCATGCCATACCAATGAAATATTCCAACCTAGATATCTTCTTATGGAATAGATTGAGCGCGCCGCGTCGAC
The DNA here is from genome assembly GCF_022662515.1 of Lysobacter sp. M15. Lineage (NCBI taxonomy): Bacteria > Pseudomonadati > Pseudomonadota > Gammaproteobacteria > Lysobacterales > Lysobacteraceae > Lysobacter > Lysobacter sp. M15. The sequence goes on from NZ_JAKPBV010000005.1 coordinate 352,707, forward strand.
GCAAGACCCTCAGTCCTCTCCGAGATAGCCCAGCCCCTTGGCCGGACTACGCCGTGTGCCCTGCGGCGGTGGCAGCTCGGCGTACAACCGGCGCGCGGTGACGCGCAGCGCTTCCAGTACCCGTTGCCCCCCCGGGGAAAGTAGATGGTCGCGGCGGCGGACGATACCGAACGATTCGATGCTCACGCCCAGTTCGATCGGCAGCACGGTCAGCATGTTCGCCTGGGTGTACGGCGCGATCGAATCCACCGGCAGCGCGGTCAGCAGATCGCTGGTGCGCAACAGGTTGGTGATGACCGGCAACGCAGAGGTCTCGACGATGTTCTGCGGCCATGGCAGGCCGTGTTCGAGGAACATCGCGTCCATGCGCGAACGCAGCAGGCTGGCCGCAGGCGGCAGGATCCAGCCAAACTCGAGCAGATCGGCATGGTCCAGGCGACGGCGGCGGGTCAACGGGTGGCCTGCGCGTGCGATCAGCGAGTGCGGCTCGTCGGCAAGCGGTTCGAAATCCAGATCTCCCAGCCCGTCGGGCCCAAGGATGCGGCCGACCACCATGTCCAACTGCCCATCGACCAGGCGCGCGACCAGCGGGCGGCTGTAGTCCATTTCCACCCGGATCAGCAGGTCCGGGTACTCGCGCTTTACCGCCGCGATCGCCTGCGGTACCAGGTTGGTACCCGGGTTGACCACGGTGCCGATGGCTGCCTGGCCCATGCGCCCGTTGCGCAGCGCGGCGATCTCGTCGTGCGCCCGGCTGAGCTCGGTCAAGGCGGTGCGCGCATGCCGCACCAGCACCTGGCCGTACCAGGTCGGCTCCACTCCCCGCGCATGGCGCTCGAACAACTTGACCCCGAGCATGCTCTCCATTTCGGCGAGCAGCTTGGACGCCGCCGGCTGGGTCATGCTGGCCGCCTGGGCCGCGCGTAGCACCGAACCGTGTTCGGCCAGCTCCAGCAACAGCGACAACTGCCGCGTTTTCAACCGCGTGGCATTGGCCCAGTTCGTACCGGTCTGACTCATGCCCCGTCCTCAGTATTCTCACGGGGAATATCATATGACGAAAATTTCATTGGTTGAATATAGCTTTACCGCGCATCGTTATGCCCCGATCGCTATGCCTGGCTCCGACAGGCGGGTCCATTGCGGCGACATCGCCGGAATCGATATGCGTTCGCGCCCGGCCCGCTGACAGGCGGCGGCAGACAGGCAACCGTAGATCCAGGGGCAGGAGACACCGGCATGGCCAGGCAGGAAGGCAATACCGATCGCCGCGGCTGCCTGCATGACCATGCGTCCGCGCAGCCGTATTTACATCTCCTGGACGCGGCCAGCCCGGCGGTCCCGGCTGCGCCGCACCAGGCGCGCGGCGACACCTTCGACCAGGCCGACATGGAAGTGACACGATGAAGATCGCCCGCGCAGAAACCTTTCACGCAGCGCCACGCTGGCTGTTCATCAGGATCGAGACCGACGACGGCGTGGTCGGCTGGGGCGAGCCGATCATCGAGGGCCGTGCCGCGACCGTCGAGGCTGCCGTGCAGGAACTGTGCGAATACCTGATCGGCAAGGATCCCTCTCGCATCAACGACCTGTGGCAGACCCTGTATCGCGGCGGCTTCTACCGCGGTGGTCCGGTGCTGATGAGCGCCATCGCCGGCATCGATCAGGCGCTGTGGGACATCAAGGGCAAGGCCCTGGGCGTGCCGGTGCACGAGTTGCTCGGCGGGCGCGTGCGCGATCGCATGAAGACCTACCGCTGGGTCGGTGGCGACCGGCCCGCGGACATCATCGAGCAGGTGAAAACGCTGAAGGAACTCGGTTACGACACCTTCAAGTTCAACGGCACCGAGGAATTTCGCCCGCTCGACAGCACGCGTGCGGTCGATGCGGCGGTGGAAAAAGTGGCCGAGATCCGCGCCGCGTTCGGCCACTCGATCGACTTCGGCATCGATTTCCATGGCCGGGTCGGCATGCCGATGGCCAAGGTGCTGCTGCGCGAACTCGAACCGCTGCGGCCGCTGTTCGTCGAGGAGCCGGTGCTGCCCGAGCAGTGCGAATACTATCCGCAGCTCGCGGCAGCGACCTCGATCCCGCTGGCCGCCGGCGAGCGCATGTATTCGCGCTTCGACTTCAAACGCGTGTTCGAGCGCGGCGGGCTGGCGATCGTGCAACCGGACCTGTCGCACGCCGGCGGGATCACCGAATGCGTCAGGATCGCGGCCATGGCCGAGGCCCACGATGTCGCCCTCGCCCCGCACTGCCCGCTGGGCCCGGTAGCGCTGGCAGCCTGCCTGCAGGTCGACTTCGTCGCGTGGAACGCGGTGCTGCAGGAACAAAGCATCGGCATCCACTACAACCACAACGGCGCCGACCTGCTCGACTACGTGCTCAACAAGGACGACTTCGCCTGCATCGACGGCAGCATTGGCGTCCTGCCCGGCCCGGGCCTGGGCGTGGAGATCGACGAGCAGCGGCTACGCGCCGCAGCCGCAGACCCGCCGCACTGGCGCAACCCGGTGTGGCGCCATGCCGACGGCAGCATCGCGGAGTGGTGACGGGATGAGCATGCGCGCAGCGACGGAGTGGCGAGTGGCACCGGCCTATCGCGTCCGCCGCGCGCGTTGCTCGCGCCAACCGAGGGGGATCGCTTCGTGATCGCCGTCGACTGGGGCAGCAGCAACCTGCGCGCCTACCGCCTCGGCGCGGACGGCACCATCCTCGAGCAGCGTCGCGCCGACCTGGGCGTACTGTCCTGCGACGGCCGCTTCGCCGAGGTCCTCGCCCGCCAGCTCGATGGCTGGGACGATACGCGCGTGATGATGTGCGGCATGATCGGCGGGCGCGGCGGATGGATGGAAGTGCCGTACGTGGAATGCCCGGCCGGCGAACGCGAGATCGCAGCGGCGATCGTGGCCCTGGAGGGCGGTACGCCCGCCCTGGCCGAGCGCGAGCTGTTGATCGTGCCCGGGATGATCGACCAAACCTCGTCCGAAGTCGCCGACGTGATGCGCGGCGAGGAAACGCAGATCATCGGGCTGCTCGACCGCCTTGGCGACGGCGACCACACCGTGTGTCTTCCCGGCACCCACAGTAAATGGGTCGACATCCGCGGCAACAACATCGTATCGGTACAGACCACGATGACCGGCGAGGCGTACGCGCTGTTCCGGAACCATAGCGTGCTGGCCCGGCTGATGGCGGCGGACGAACCACCGCTGCATGTGCCGGCCTTCGATGAAGGCCTGCGCCGCAGCGGCGATGCCGGCGGGCTGCTGCATCATCTTTTCGGCGTGCGCACGATGGCGCTGCTCGGCCGCCTGTCGCGCACGCAGTCGCCGTCCTATCTGTCGGGGCTGCTGATCGGCCACGAACTCCGCGGACAGGACCCGCATCCCTCCCGCGTTCACCTGATCGGCAACGATCGCCTGCAGGTCGCTTATGCGCGGGCGCTGGAAGTGTTCGGCATCCAGGTCCAGCGCCATTCGGAGGACCTCGCTGCCGCAGGTCTGCATCGGCTGGCGATGGTCAAGGCCTAGCGCCCAGCCAGGGTGCCATCGATCAGTTGACGTGTCGTTTGCAGTCGCCCGATGGGATCAGCGCGGCGTGAGCTTGAGCAGGCGAGCATTCGCGCCGTCCTCGAGCAGCCAGATGGCGCCGTCCGGCCCCTGCTCGACTTCGCGGATGCGCGCGCCCATCGCGTGGCGCCTGATCTCCTGCGCACCGCCGCTTGCGAATCGAACGCGCACCAGCGCCTGCGAGGCCAGGCCACCGATGAACCCTTCGCCGCGGAAATAGGGAAAGAGATTGCCGCTGTAAATGATGAAGCCCGAGGGCGCGATCACCGGCGTCCACCATGCTTCGGGCGCGTTGAACTCCGGACGCGTCGAGTGATCGGGAATCGGGGTGCCGTCGTAGTGATCGCCATTGGAAACGATCGGCCACCCGTAGTTGCTGCCGCGTTCGATCCGGTTGAGCTCGTCGCCGCCGGCCGGTCCCATTTCGTGGGTCCATAGCGTTCCGCCCGCATCGAATGCAATTCCCAGCAGATTGCGGTGGCCCAGACTCCAGACCTGCGCGGCGATGCCCCCTTGGGCAGCGAATGGATTGTCCGACGGAACCGAGCCGTCGGCGTTGAGCCGCAGCACTTTGCCCAGGTTCTGCTGCAGGTCCTGCGCCGGATCGAACTTCTGGCGGTCGCCGGAGGTGATCCACAACTTGCCATCGCGCCCGAATGCGATGCGATGGCTGTAATGGCCGTAGCCGGTCACCTTGGGTGCCTGCCGCCACACCACTTGCAGCCCCGCAAGGCTGCCGCCATTGCCGCTGGAATCCAGATCCAGGCGCGCACGCACCACGACGGCGCCACGGGTGTCGTTCGCCCCGGCCTCGACGTAGCTGAGATAGATCAGGTGGTTGCTGGCGAACTGCGGATGGAGCACCACGTCCCCCAGCCCACCCTGACCACCATAGGCAACTGCAGGAACGCCCCGGATCTCGCCGGTCGCCCGGGCCGCGACGTCGAACAGCCGCAGATGCCCGGTCTTCTCCGTCACCAGCAAGCGTCCGTCGGGTAGGAATGTCATCGCCCACGGTTCGGTGAATCGGCCCACTTCGCGCGCGACGAAGGGCGGATCGGGAACACGAAACGCCTGTTGGGGTCCGCCGGTGCGCATCGTCTGGACCGCCGTGGCCGCTGCGGACGGCACTTGGGCCGAATCAGCACCGTCCGCGCCGTCTCGGCCCATGGAGCCTGAAACGAGGAAGGTTGCCGGCGGCGGTTGATCGCGCGCGGCCGACTGCCGATCGCTGTTGCGCTCCTGGACGCCTGCGCTGCAGGCCGCAAGCAGCAGGATGAGGGTAGCTGGGGCGAGCCTCCAGACCATGGCGACATCACGGCTACTCGGGGGAGGCAGTATCCATACCACGATCGGCGTGCATGGGTTGCCACGAAACCGCCGCCCCTCCTCCTGCCGATCGACGGTCGGGGAATGACGTGAGCAATGCCGCCAGGCTTTCGTTGGGCACGCAGAACGTGCGCGCAACAACCGCGTCCGCGCGGCGCACGACGGCATTCCGTATCCTCGATGGCTCCTGTAGGAACGCCTCTCAGGCGCGACCGGTACCGATGCCGCACCTGCGCTGTCGCGCCGAAGCGGCGCTCCTACAAGGATTTGGCCAGACGCAGGGCGCCCACCTTCTCCGGTGCGGCGAAGCTGTCGCTGCGCGCATCGGCCCAGAACTCCTGGAACACGGCATGCCTGGGAACCCGGTCCAGCAGTTCACCGGGCTGCAGATACGTATAGAGCGCCGCGAGCGAGCGGATCTCGACCGGCGACACGCGCCGCAGGATGTGCTCGGGCCCCAGCTGCTGCGGATGCTCCAGCCCCGCTGCGCACAGCAGGTCACGCAGTGCCTTGAGCGTGTTCTCGTGGAACTGGAACACACGCGTCGCCTTGTCGGGCACATCGAGCTTGCGCCAGCGTCCGGGGTTCTGCGTGGCCACGCCGGTCGGGCACTTGTCGGTGTGGCAGGCCTGCGACTGGATGCAGCCCAGCGAGAACATGAAGCCACGCGCCGAGTTGCACCAGTCCGCGCCCAGGGCGATGGTCCGGGCGATGTCGAACGCGCTGACAATCTGCCCGGCCGCGCCGAGCTTGATCCGGTCGCGCAGGCCCAGGCCGACCAGGGTGTTATGCACGAGCAGCAGGCCCTCGTGCATCGGCACGCCGACATGGTCGATGAATTCCGCCGGAGCCGCCCCGGTACCGCCCTCGGCGCCGTCGACCACGATGAAGTCCGGCAGCAGCCCGGTCTCGCGCATCGCCTTGGCGATCCCGAACCATTCCCAGGGGTGGCCGATGGCCAGCTTGAAACCCGCGGGTTTGCCGCCGGACAGTTCGCGCATGCGCGCGATGAACTCGAGCAATCCCACCGGCGTGTCGAACACGCTATGCCGCGCCGGCGATACGCAGTCCACCCCGATCGGCACGCCGCGGGTTTCCGCGATCTCACGCGTGACCTTCGCCGCCGGCAGCACTCCGCCATGACCCGGCTTGGCGCCCTGGGACAGCTTCAGCTCCACCATCTTCACCTGCGGGTCGCGCGCCACCGCAGCGAAGCGCTCCGCGCTGAAACTGCCGTCGGCGTTGCGACAGCCGAAGTAGCCCGAACCGATTTCCCAGACGATGTCGCCCCCATGCTCCCGGTGATACGGGGAGAGCGAGCCCTCGCCAGTGTCGTGGTAGAAGCGGCCACGCCTGGCGCCGGCATTGAGTGCACGGATCGCGCTGGCCGAAAGCGAACCGAAGCTCATCGCGGAGATGTTGAACACGCTGACCGAGTACGGTTGCGCGCAGCCCTCGCCCACCAGGATGCGGAAGTCGTGGCGATCGCCCGGCACCGGCGCCATCGAATGGTTGATCCATTCGTAGTCCACGCCATAGGGATTGAGCTCGCTGCCGAACGGCACCGTGTCCTGCACCGACTTGCTGCGCTGGTAGACCAGCGCGCGCTGCTCTCGCGAGAACGGCGCCTTCTCGATGTCGGCCTGGATGAAGTACTGGCGGATTTCCGGCCCGATCGATTCCAGGCCGTAACGAAAGTGAGCGAGGATCGGATAGTTGCGGCGCAGCGTGCTCCGGCGCTGCAGCAGATCCCAGCTCCCCACCAGCGCCAGCGCCGCGGAGATCACGGCTACCACCGCCCACCCATCGCGGCCGCGCCACCACAGCATGCCCAGCGATACCAGCAGGGCGGTCACGCTCAGCACGTACACGGCATAGCGCAGCGTCCCCGAGTCCAGCGGGAAACGGGGCAGATGCCGCAGCCGTGCCTTCATTTCATAGCCGTCCGTCGACGGTGTCTTTGGGGAAGATGCTCTTGATGTCGTAAACCACGACGTCGGGCTGGCCCAGTCGGCGCACGCCCTCGATCCCGAGCGCGCGGTACTGGTCGTGCGCCACCGCCAGCAGGACGGCGTCGTAATCGGCCTGGTGCGGCAGCGTGCCCAGCAGTTCGATCCCGTATTCGTGCCGGGTCTGTTCCGGATCGGCCCACGGGTCGTGGATGTCGACCTTCGCACCGTACTGTTCGAACTCGCGCGCAAGTTCCACCACGCGCGTGTTGCGCAGGTCGGGGCAGTTCTCCTTGAAGGTGAGGCCCAGGATCAGGATCCGCGCATCGGACAGCGAGATGCGTTTCTGGATCATCCGCTTGATCACCGACGCGGCCACGTGGCGGCCCATCGAATCGTTGATCCGGCGCGAGGCCATCAGGATGTCCGGGTAGTAGCCCAGGGACTGCGATTTCTGGATCAGGTAGTAAGGATCCACGCCGATGCAATGCCCGCCCACCAGGCCGGGTCGGAACGGCAGGAAGTTCCACTTGGTCTCGGCCGCCTCCAGCACATCGTGGGTGTCGATGCCCAGGCGCTGGAAAATCAGGGCCAACTGATTGATCAGGGCGATGTTGACATCGCGCTGGGTGTTCTCGATGACCTTCGCCGCCTCAGCCACCTTCAGGCTGGATGCCTTGTGGGTGCCGGCGCGGATGATGCTCGAATACAGCGCGTCGATGAAATCCGCCGCTTCCGGCGTCGAGCCGGAGGTGACCTTGGGGATGTCCGGCAGCCGGCGCAGCTTGTCGCCGGGATTGATGCGCTCGGGGCTGTAGCCCACGAAGAAATCCTGGTTGAAGCGCAGGCCCGAGACGCGCTCGAGTTCCGGAACGCAGATCTCCTCGGTGGCACCGGGGTACACGGTCGACTCGTACACCACCACGTCGCCCGGCTTGAGCACCGCGCCGATGGTGCCGCTGGCCTTCACCAGCGGCGACAGGTCGGGCCGCTTGTGCTCGTCGACCGGCGTGGGCACGGTGACGATGTAGACATTGCGATCGCGCAGCGCCTGTGGGTCGGCGCTCAACTGCAGGCGGATGGCCGCGGCGATCTCGGCCGGTTCGCACTCGCCGTTGCTGTCGTTGCCCTGCTGCAGGCGGCCCACCCTCGCCTCATCGATGTCGAAACCAAGCGTCTCGTAGCGCTTGCCGAATTCGACCGCCAGCGGCAGCCCCACGTAGCCCAGGCCGATCACGGCGACGCGGGCATCTTCTAGCTTGAGCATGCTGTTCCTTGGATTGGTGCCCGGAGTCGGGATCGAACCGACATGGCCTTGCGGCCGAGGGATTTTAAGTCCCTTGCGTATACCAGTTTCGCCATCCGGGCGGTGCGGGACATAGGGTGCCTGACGCGGGCCGGGGAAGAAACCGGCCACGAATCCGCCATCACGGAGAGGGCCAGCCCGCCCAGGCAGTCGACCGCAGATCAAGTGGCCACAAACACGAACCCCGGCCGCGCCGCAATCAACCTCCGCCGTGACTGCCTTCGCGCCGCCGCAGCGGCCCTGGAAACCCGCCAGCCCGCGCCGCGAACCAATTTCCGCCGCTATTGTCTTCGCGCCGCCGCGGCGGCCCTGGAAACCCGCTAGCCCATATGCAAAAAAAACCCGGCCGGAGCCGGGTTGAGCAGGTGCGCGAGGTAATCGCGCAAAACTGGAGGCCGAGGTCGGAATTGAACCGGCGTACGCGGATTTGCAGTCCGCTGCATAACCACTCTGCCACCCGGCCGGTGACTGCTTCATTCTTTCACATCGCGTCGCCGGATGGGCCGGCGACGGGCATTAAAAACCCCGGATCGCCCGGGGTCTGGTTCCCTGAAACACCGGCCTGACTCGGCCGCAATGCGTTCAGGGAGGAACATCTTGGAGCGGGAAACGAGACTCGAACTCGCGACCCCGACCTTGGCAAGGTCGTGCTCTACCAACTGAGCTATTCCCGCGAAAGAGGCGAGATTTTAGCGTCTGCCTGCGAACTGTCAACCTTGTGCAGGTCGACCGCATGGCCTTCCCCAGCCCTGAGCACCGGCCACGCGGCGCGCAGGTATTCGTAACCCGACCACAACGTCAGCAGCGCGGCCGCCGCCAGCAGCCAGTCGCCGATCTGGAATACCACCCCGCCCATCCAGGGCTCGGGTTGCGGTGGCTTGGCCGGCACGATGGCGTACAGCAGGCAGCTGATCGCCACCATCTGCACGATGGTCTTGATCTTGCCGATGGCCGCCACCTGCACCCGCGCGCGCTGCCCGAGCTCGGCCATCCATTCGCGCAGCGCCGACACCGCGATCTCGCGGCCGACGATGACCGAGGCCCAGAACGCCATCCAGGCAGTCGGATGCCCCTGCACGATCAGGAACAGGGCGCTGGCGACCATCAGTTTGTCGGCGACGGGATCCAGAAAGGCGCCGAACGCCGAATACTGGTGATAGCGCCGGGCGATCCAGCCGTCCAGCCAGTCGGTGAGTGCGGCCAGGATGAACACCGCCGCACTGGCGAAGTTGGTCCACTTGAACGGCAGGTAGAACACCAGCACCAGCACCGGAATCATCACGATCCGGGCCAGCGTGAGCATGGTGGGTACCGTCAGCTTCATTGCGTTCCGAGGTCGGGCTGGGTGCCGGGCAACCCGTGCAGTGTCGCGTAAATCCGCTGCGCGAGGGCGGCATTGACGCCTTCGACACGGGCGATTTCCTCGATGCCGGCGGCCTTGAGGCCAACCAGGCCGCCGAAATGCTTGAGCAGGCTGGCGCGCCGGCGCGGGCCGATGCCGGGGATGTCCTCCAGCCGGCTGCTGCTGCGCGCCTTCTGCCGCCGGCCGCGATGGCCGGTGATGGCGAAACGGTGCGCCTCGTCGCGGACCTGCTGGATCAGCTGCAGGCCCGGCGACTGCGCGCCGGGCCGCAGTTCGCGCCCTGGCTGCCCATTCACGCCCGGCAGCAGCAGCGTTTCGTGGCCGGCTCGGCGCTCCTCGCCCTTGGCCACGCCCACCACCGTCACATCGTTCACGCCGAGGTCGGCCAGCACCGCATTGGCCTGCGCCACCTGCCCCGCCCCGCCGTCGATCAGCAGCACATCGGGCAGCACGCCGTCTTCCTCCACCGCGCGCCGGAAGCGGCGGTCCAGCGCCTGGTGCATGGCGGCGTAGTCGTCGCCCGGCTCGATCCCGGCAATGTTGAAGCGCCGGTACTGGCTGCGCACCGGGCCGTTGGCATCGAAGACCACGCACGAGGCGACCGTCGCCTCGCCCATGGTGTGGCTGATGTCGAAACATTCGATCCGCTGCGCCGGCGCTTCCAGCCCCAGCAATGCGCGCAGGTCCTCCGCGCGCGCCGCCTGCGCGGCATGGCTGCTGATTTCGCTGGCCAGCGACAGCTCGGCGTTGCGCCGCGCAAGATCCAGATAGCCGGCGCGGTCGCCGCGCACGCTGGTCTTGATCGAGACCTTGCGCCCCGCCGCGTCCGACAGCGCCTGCTCGAGCAGCTCGAGATCGGCGATCTCGCGATCCAGCACGATCTCGCGCGGCGCCGGCAGCTCGGCGTAGTACTGCGACACGAAGGCCGACAGCACTTCCTGGGCGCTCTCCTCGCCATTGGTCCTGGGGAAGAAGCTGCGCGTGCCCAGGTTGCGCCCGTCGCGGAAGGCCAGCAGCAGCACACAGGCAGCGCTGCCCTGCATGGCGACAGCCAGGACGTCGAGCTCGGCGGCCTTGCCGTCCACGTACTGGCGCGCCTGGATCTTGCGCAGGGTCGCGACCATGTCGCGCAGGCGCGCGGCCTGTTCGAAATCCAGCCGCCCAGCGGCCGCTTCCATTTCCTGCCCGAGTTCGGCGTTCAGCTCGTCGCTGCGCCCTTCGAGGAACAACGCGGCCCGTCGCACCGCATCGGCATATTCACCCGCCTCCACCAGCCCCACGCACGGCGCGCTGCAACGTCCGATCTGGTACTGCAGGCAGGGACGCGAGCGATTGCGGAACACGCTGTCCTCGCAGCTGCGCAGCTTGAACAGCTTGTGCATCATGCCCAGCGTCTCGCGCACGGCGCCCGCGCCTGGATACGGGCCGAAGTAACGCCCCGGCATGCTGCGCCCACCGCGATGGAAGGCGATCCGCGGCCACTGCTCGTCGGTCAGCAGCACATAGGGATAGCTCTTGTCGTCGCGCAGCATCACGTTGTAGCGCGGGCGGTGCGCCTTGATCAGCTGGTTTTCCAGCAGCAGCGCCTCGCCTTCGGTGCGGGTGACCGTGACCTCCATGGATGCGGTTTGGGCCAGCATCGCCTGGGTGCGCGGCCCCTTGGGGGCGCTGTTGAAATAGCTGGCGACGCGCTTCTTCAGCGCACCGGCCTTGCCCACGTACAGCACGCCGCCATCGGCCGCGAGCATGCGGTAGACGCCCGGCGCGGTGCTCAGGCCGCGGACGAAGGCCTTGCCATCGAAGACGGGGGTAGTGGCGGGCTTGGCGACGCTCATACGCGGCCATTATCCCGCAGGATCGGAAATGCGTCGGCGCAAACGTTGTGGATACATTGCTGAAGCGTCGGGGACATAACCCCGACCTGCGGCAACTCGCGGATACGCTTCGGAAGCGTAGCCCCGACCTACGGCATCAGGCGGCGGACAATAGCCCGCGCCATGCCGTCGGCCAGTTCCCAGGCATAGTCGAACTCGGGCGTCCCGCCGGTATACGGGTCGGGGATCTCCACTTCACCCTGCCCTGCGTAGGCCGACAGCAGCATGCAGCGTTCGCGCGCGCCATCGGGTGCGAGCGCGGCCGTCTCGCGCAAGGTGCTGCGATCGGCGCACAGGATGTAGTCGAACGCGTCGAAATCGCGGCGCGCCAGCTGCCGGCCGCGCAGGCCGGCGATGTCGACGTTGTTGCGCGCCGCGCAGGCGATGGCGCGGCGATCGGGCGGCTGACCCACGTGCCACTCGCCGGTGCCCACCGAATCGACTTCCACCACCTCGTCCAAACCGGCTTCGCGCAGACGCGCACGCAGCGCGCCCTCGGCCATCGGCGAGCGGCAGATGTTGCCCAGGCAGACCACCAGCAGGCGCAGCGTCTCAGCCATGCGTCCCGGCCAGCCGTGCCTCGGCGCGCGCCAGGTCTTCGGGTGTGTCCACGCCGGGTGGAAAGGGTTCCGGGGTCAGGTCGACCGCGATCCGCCAGCCCGCTTCCAGCGCGCGCAGCTGTTCCAGCGACTCGAGCCGCTCGAGTCGTCCCGGCGGAAGGCGCGTGAATGCGCGCAGCGCGCCGGCGCGGTAGCCGTAGATGCCGATATGGCGCAGGCATTCGCCCAGTTCCACCGCTGCGCGATCGTACGACCAGGCATCGCGATGCCACGGCACCGGCGCGCGGCTGAAATACAGCGCGTCGCCGGCTGCGTTGCGCACCAGCTTGACCGCATTGGGATCGAACATCGTTTCCGGATCGAGGATCGGCGCGGCCAGCGTGGCCATCGGCGCGCCGCTCGAGGCGACCAGCTCGGCCACGCGGCGGATGCCGCTGGCCGGGGCGAAAGGCTCGTCGCCCTGCAGGTTGACCACGATGGCATCGTCGTTCCAACTCGCGAGATCCGCGCATTCGGCCAGGCGATCGCTGCCCGACGCGTGCGCCGGCGAGGTCATCACGATGCGCACGCCCGAGCCTTCCAGCGCCCGGACGATCCGCTCGTCATCGGCCGCGACCCAGACCTCGCGCGCGCCGGCGGCCAGCGCGCGGCGCGCCACGTGCAGCACGAGCGGCTCGCCGCCGAGCAGCCGCAGCGGTTTGCCCGGCAGGCGCGTGGCGGCGTAGCGCGCGGGGATGGCGACGACGAATTCCGACGCGTTCATGGCGCGGCGGGGCGCGCGTGTCGCACGCGATCGAGCAACGCCACCCAGAACGCCTCCGGAAGCTGCGCCTCCACCGGAACGGCATAGTGGCGATCGCTGGCGAAGCCGGTGCACTTGACCGCGTCCTTCTCGGTCATCAGCACCGGCAGGTCGCTGCCGAACTGCAGGTCCCCGGCGACGTAGGCGTGATGGTCGGCGAACGCATGCGGCACCACGCCGATACCCAGCGCGCGCAGCATGGCGAAGAAGCGTTCGGGGTCGCCGATGCCGGCCACGGCATGCACGCGCTGGCCGGCGAACGCCGAGAGCGGGCGGGCGCGCACGCCGACCAGCGGCATCGCGCGTTCGGCGTGCAGGCGCATCGGCCATTCGCCGAAACCGGCGTCGTCCGGAATGTCGGCATCCGCCGGCGACGTGGCCAAGTTGACGACCCTGAAATCGCATTCCGCACCGCGCGTTGGCGGCTCGCGCAAGGGTCCGGCCGGCAGCATCAGGCCGTTGCCATAGCGCCGGCGTCCATCGATCACTTCAATCTCGAGATCGCGCGCCAGGCGGTAATGCTGCAGGCCGTCATCGCAGACCACCACGTCGCAGCCCGCATCGATCAGCGCCCTGCCCGCAGCCACCCTATCGCGATCCGCACGCACTTTCATCCCGGTGCGCCGGGCCACGAGGACGGGCTCGTCGCCGCCCTCGGCAGGATCGGTGCGCGCGTCGACCCAGAGCGGTCGCGTCTCGTCGCGGCGTCCGTAGCCACGGGTGGCGACTCCGGGCGTGAACCCCTCGTCGCGCAGGCGCTCGACGATGGCGATGGTGAGCGGCGTCTTGCCGCTGCCGCCGGCGATCAGGTTGCCGACCACCAGCACCGGCTTGGCGATGCGGATGCGCCTGCGCCAGCCGCGCGCGAACAGGTCGCGTCGCAGCGCGACGGCGCGCGCGTACGCCTGCGACAGGACGCGCGCGCCCAGCGGTACGCCGATGCCGGCGTCGAACCAGTAGCCGGGCGTGCGGGCCTTACGCTGCGGGCTCATGCCGGCGCGCCGTCGTCGGCTTGCGCTGCGGGCGGCTGGTCGCGGAACTGGCTGCGGTGCAGGTGCGCATACAGCCCACCGCGTGCGAGCAGCTCCTGCGGCGTGCCCTGCTCCACCAGGCGTCCGTGATCGAGCACCAGCACCTGGTCGGCGTGCTCGATCGTCGACAGCCGGTGCGCGATGACCAGGGTGGTGCGATCGGGCATCAGCCGGTCCAGCGCGTCCTGGACCAGGCGTTCGGATTCGTTGTCGAGCGCGGCGGTGGCCTCGTCCAGGATCAGGATCGGCGCGTCCTTGAGCATGGCCCGCGCGATGGCCAGGCGCTGGCGCTGGCCACCCGACAGTCGCGCACCGCTGATGCCGATGTCGGACTGCAGGCCCTCGGGCATGCGTTCGACGAATTCCATCGCATTCGCCGCGCGCACCGCATCCGCGAGCACAGACTCGTCCGCGCTGCGCATTTCGCCATAGGCCACATTGGTCGCCACGCTGCCGTCGAACAGCATGACCTGTTGTCCGACCAGTGCGATCTGCCGGCGCAGGTCGGCCAGGCGGTAATCCTGCAGGGGAAAGCCGTCGAGCAGGATCTGCCCGCCGGCGACCTCGTAGAACCGGGGGATCAGCTTCACCAGGGTCGACTTGCCGCTGCCCGAGCGGCCGACGATGGCGGTGACGGTGCCGGGGCGCGCGGTGAAGCTGACGTCCTGCAACGCCGGTGCGCCTTCGCCCTGGTAGCGCGCGTCGACATTGCGGAATTCGATCAGCCCCTGCGCGCGATCGAGCGTGCGCGTGCCGTGGTCGGCTTCCTCTTCCGAATCCAGGATCCCGAACAGGCGCTCGGCCGAGGCCACACCCCGCTGCAGCATGTTCTGCACGTTGGTCAGCTGCTTGATCGACGGGATGATCGCGATCATCGCGGTCATCAGGGTGACGAAACCGCCCGCCGACAGCCTGCCGGCGCTGGCCTCGTGCCCTGCGGCCAGCACCAGCACCGCCAGGCCCACCGCGCCCATCAGCTGGACCAGGGCCGAGGAAATGCTGCGGGTGGATTCGACCTTCAGCGCGAGCTTGCGGTGGTTGTCGGCGATGGCGGCATAGCGGTCGAACTCCACCTCCTGCGCGCCGTACACCTTGACTTCCTGCTGCCCGCCGAGCGACTGGTTGGCGGTCTGCATCAGCCGCGCGGAGCTTTCCTGGATGCGATGGCTGAAGCGCCGGTAGCGCTTGCCCACCTTGCCCATCACCCAGGCCAGCGGCGGTGCCAGCAGCAGCACCACCAGGGTCACCTGCCAGCTGGTCCAGAGCATCACCACCAGCGCCGCGATCACCTGGAAGGACTGCTGCAGCATCACCTTGGCCGCGTCGATCGCCGCCTGCGCGACGTGGTCGCTGTCGGTGCCCAGGCGCACCAGCATCGAGGTCACCGGTTCGGAATCGAAGCGCAGCCCAGGCAGGCGCAGATACTTGCCGAAGACCTGCACGCGCATGTCGCGGGCGATGCCGCGCCCGGCCCGGGCCATGTTGTAGTCGGCCACGTAGCCGGCGATGCCGCGCACCACGAACAGGCCCACGATCGCCAGCGGCATCCAGTAGGCCGGCCCCTTGCTGCCGGCGACGAAGGTGTCGTCGATCAGCGGCTGCATCAGCTTGGTGAACGCACCGCCGGCAGCTGCCTCGAGCGCCATGCCCAGCAGCGCGAACCAGAGCAGGCCGCGGTAACCGCGGGCGAAGCCCAGCAGTCGGCGATAGACCGGCCAGGCGCGGTCGCTGGCGGGCTTGCTCAACGCGGGCTCCGGGGCGGTGCGTTTGCGCTGGCGGCCGCAGCCTCGGGCGCGGTGGCATTGGCGATCCGGCGGAAGCCGAGCTGGCCGAGCGCATCGTAGGCGGTGATCACCGCCTGCCAGGGCGTGCGCGCATCGGCCCGGATCAGCACGGTGCGGTCGCGATCGTCGCCCGCCACTTCGGCGATGCTGCGCTTGAGCGAATCCACGTCGGTCTGCAGCACTTCACGATCGCCCACGAAATAGCGGCCGTCGGCATTGATCAGCAAGCTCAAGGGCTTGGCCTGCGCTTCGTTCGGCTCGCCTTCGGCGCGCGGCAGTTCCAGCTTCAGCACCGAGCGTGCGTCGAAGGTCGTCGTGATCACGAAGAAAATGATCAGGCACAGCACCACGTCGATCAGCGGGATCAGGTTGATCTCGGGTTCGTCGTCGGCGCGGAAATCGCGGATGCGCATACGTCAGTGACCCTAGTCCCGTCAGCTCGCAGCGATCGGCGGCGTGATGCCATGCGCGCCCGGGGCCACGCGGGCCGAGGCCGGGCGCAGTCCGCCCGCTTCATGCGGATCTTCAGGCGCGTCCAGGGTGTCGAGCAGCTGGATCGCCTCGTGCTCCATGTCCACGATGTAGCCGGCGATGCGGCCGCGGAAGTAGCGATGGAACATGAGTGCCGGAATCGCCACGATCATGCCTGCGGCAGTGCACACCAGCGCCTTGCCGATGCCGCCGGCCAGTTCGTTGGCATCGCCGATGCCGTGGTCGAGGATGCCCAGGAACATCTGGATCATGCCGACCACGGTGCCGAACAGGCCCAGCAGCGGCCCGGCGGCGGCGATCGTGCCGAGCCCGTTGAGGAAACGTTCCATCCGGTGCACCAGGTGCCGGCCCACGTCCTCGATCCGCTCGCGGATCTGGTCGCGCGGACGGTTGCGCACGTCCAGCGCCGCCGCCAGCAGCGCGCCCAGCGGCGAGGTCTGGCGCAGGGACTCGATGTGCTCGGGATTCAGGCGCCCGCGCGACGCCCAGGCGCGCACCTCGGCGCCCAACCCCGGCGGCAGCACCGCCTTGCGCCGCAGCGACCAGAAACGCTCCACGATGATCGCCAGCGCCACCGCCGACAGCAGCAGCAACGGGATCATCGGCCATCCCCCGGCCTTCACCAGCTCCAGCACGCGCAACACTCCCGCTTTGCGGCCGCGAACGCAGCCGATCCGTCGATAGGATAGCCGCGCGGGCCTTGAGCCGCATTCCAGCGCGCTGCCGCCTTCATTCCTCGACGGATGCTTCGCCCACGTGCACAGCGCGGCGCACCGCATCCCACAACCGTGGATGCGATGTGCGTCTCAGATCCACCCCCAGACCGCCACGCCCCAGCCAGATCCGGACCGCGCCGGTCTCCGCGCTGACCGGCACCTGCGCACCCGCGGCTTGCCAGCGCTCGACCACATCGCCGGCCGGATGCCGGAACCGGTTGCCGTGCCCGGCCGAGACCAGCGCGACCGCAGCGCCGATCGCTTCGACGAACCCCGGATCGGAAGAGCTGCGGCTGCCGTGGTGCGCGACCGTCACGATCCTGGCCCGGATCGCGCCCGGCCGCTCGCGCAGCAGCTTGCGTTCGACCACCTCGCCGATGTCGCCGGTCAACAGAGCAGCGCCGTGCGCGGTTTCCACCCGCAGCACGCAACTGGAATCGTTCTTCAGATAAGGAAAATGCAGCCCCGGATGCAGCACCCGGATACGCACGCCATCCCAGCGCCATTCCCGGCCGGCGATGCAGTCGCGGGTCTCCGGCAACGGGTCGCCCGGGGCGCCGAACAGGCGCGCCGACGGGAACGCCGCCGCGACCGCCGCCAGTCCGCCGGCATGATCGTTGTCGCCGTGGCTGGCCATCGCCACGTCCAGCCGGCGCACGCCCAGCGCGCGCAGCGCCGGCACGACCACGCGTTCGCCCGCATCGAAGCCCTCCTCCACCTTCGGACCCATGTCGTAGAGCAGCGCATGGCGATGCGTGCGCACCAGCACCGACAGTCCCTGCCCTACGTCGAGCATGGTGACCTCGACTCCCCCCGGCTCCGGCAACCCCCGTGAGGGCCACAGCAGCGGCAGCCACAGCAGCAACGCCAACGGTTTGCCGGGAACGCCGCGCGGCAGCAGCAGCCAGAACGCGCCGGCCAGCGCGAGCGGCAACGCGAACCAGCGCGCCTCCGGCAGCCACCACAGCGCGAACGGCGAGCTCGCAAGCCGCTCGAACAGCGGCCACGACGCGTCGAACGCGGTGGCCGACAGCGACCACAGCACCTGTCCCGCGCCGGCGTGCAGCGACTCGGCGGCGGTGCCGAGCAAGGCCAGCGGCACCACCACCAGGCTCCACCACGGCACCGCCACCAGGTTGGCGAACGGACCGGCCAGTGAAGCCTGACCGAACAGCACCACGGTCAAAGGCAACAGGCCCAGCGAAGCCACACCCTGCGCCCCGAGGAACTCGCGCAACGGATGCTGCCGTCCCTGCGGCAGACACCACAGCAGCCAGGCCACGCCCGCGAAGCTCAGCCAGAAGCCAGCCCCTAGCGGCGCCAACGGGTCCACCAGCAGCACCGCGATCGCCGCCAGCGCAAGTGCATCCGCAGCCGGCTGTTGCCGGCGCCACAGACGCGCAGCCACCACGATCACGATCATCAGCTGCGTCCGCACCGTGGGGAGCGCGAAACCCGCCACCGCGGCATACACCAACCCTCCGCAAGCAGCGGCCAGACCCGCCGCCTGGGTGCGCGGCCAGCGCCGTCCAAGCGCGGGCCACAGCCACCACAGGCCCCGTGCGAACAGGGCGAAGAAGCCGGCCGCAAGTCCCACGTGGAAGCCGGAGATCGCGATCAGATGGGTCAGGCCGTTCGCGCGCAGCACGTTCCAGTCGGCATCCTCGAGGCCGCCGGTGTCGCCGAGCGCAAGCGCCCGCACGAAGCGGGAAGACGGCTTCGGCACGGCGGTCGCGATGCGTCGCGACATGCGATCGCGCCATGCGTCGATACCATGACCGGGCGCCAGCCTGCGCGCCTGTTCCGGATCGCGCACGTAGCCCATCGCGGCGATGCGCTGCGCCAGGGCATGGCGCTCGCTATCGAAACCGCCGGGATTGCGCAGCCCACGCGGCGCGCGCAGTTTCACCCGCAGGCGCCAGCGTTCGCCCGCATGCAACCGCATGCGCGGCCCGGGCGTCGTGCTGCCGTACTCGTCGTACCACGCCAGCCGCAGGCGCTTGCCGCGCAGTGCGGCCGCCGATGCCATGTTTGGCGCCGTGTTTTCGACCAGGAACAGGAAGCGCGTGCGTCGGGTTTCGACCTGGGGCAGTTCGAGCACCCGCCCGCTGAGTTCCACTTCACCGCCTTCCAGCGCCGCCGGAAGCTGTCCGTCCAGCGCGCCCGCAGCGTGCAGGCCCGCGAGACCGAAGCCCAGCAGCGCAGGCCCGACCAGACTCAGATGCCCGCCGCGCAGCCAACTACCCAACCCGCAGGCGAACGCCAGCGCGAGACATGGCCACCAAGGCAAAGCGGGCAACAGCAGACAGCCCAGCGTGCCCGCCACCAGCGACGCTGCCGCGGCGATTCCCAAGGGCGTGCGCATCGCTCAGCGGTCCAGCGGACTGAGCACGCCGCCGGCGCCACGCTGCAGCACGTGCGTGTATATCTGGGTGGTGGCCACATCGCTGTGCCCGAGCAGCTCCTGGACCGTGCGGATGTCGGCGCCAGCGTCGAGCAGATGGGTCGCGAACGAATGACGCAGCGTATGGCAGGTGGTGGGCTTTTCGATCCGCGCCGTTTCGCGCGCGACCCTGACCGCCCGCTGCAGCACGCTTTCATCGACATGATGACGACGCACGCGTCCGCTGCGCGGATCCTGCGACAGGCGCGGCGCCGGAAACACGTACTGCCAGCCCAGCTCGCGACCGGCGTTCGGGTACTTCTTCGCCAACGCGTGCGGCAGCCACACCTCGCCCGCGCCCTGGGCCAGGTCGTGCGCGTGCAGCACCCGCACCCGCTCCACCGCCGAGGCAAGCGCGTCGCGCAACCGCTGCGGCAGCGGCACGCGCCGGTCCTTGCCGCCCTTGCCATCCCGCACCACGATCTCGTTGCGCGCGAAGTCCACGTCCTTGACCCGCAGGCGCACGCATTCCATCAGGCGCATGCCGGTGCCGTACAGCAGCGCCGCCATCAACCAGGGCTGCCCGTCGAGCACCGCAAGCAGGCGGCCGACCTCCTCGCGCGTGAGCACCGACGGGATCCGGCGCGGCCGCTTCGCCCGCACCACATCCTCCATCCACGGCAATTCGACGCCCAACACCTCGCGGTACAGGAACAGGATCGCCGCCAGCGCCTGGTTCTGGGTCCCGGCAGCCACGTTGCGATCGGTGGCCAGTCGGGTGAGGAAGGCTTCGACTTCGCGCGCGCCCAGATCGAGCGGATGCATGCGCGCGTTCGCCAAGATGAAACGCCGAATCCATGCCACATAGGCCTGTTCCGTCCGGCGGCTGTAGTGCCGCACCCGAATCGCCTCGCGCACCCGATCCAGCAGCCTGGGCGACCCGGTGCCCGCCCCTGTTACACCCTCCCTGGTGCCTGCGTATTTCATACGCCCCTCTTCCCGCCTGATAACGCAGGAAGGATGGCCCAACGCCTACACCCGGCCTATCGGCTAACAGATTGAATCCGGGTGGGATTTTTCTGATTGGCGGGCCGCCCCAGCTGCCGCATACTTCGCGCAACGCCCCGTTTCGGGGGTCGAATAGTTGTTAGGCGGCAATGACCAAGTACATCGCCACTCTCTTACTGCTGGGCGCCGCCGCGCTCGCTATTCGTGGGTGCTCCACTTGGTCTGATTGTGGATACGATTGCTCAGTGACTACCATTTTCAACTTGCCGGCTACCGCAGCCATACTCGTTTCAGTGCTACTTGCGGTCGTCGGGTGCGGCTTGTGGCTAGGAGCTTGGCTTGACCGAGCATCCAGGTGATTTGCCAAGGCCTTAAGGCATGGCGTGGGTCTTTGGGAGGGCTTGCGATCATCCCGATCGCCGCCTAACAATTCATTCAAGCCGAACCCGCTTCGCGGGTCGGCTTAATTCAGGCGTTAGGCCGCTATGAGCGAGTACAAGGTGTTTGCCGGCAAAACTCTAATCGGGCACACCGCGCTTGAGACGGGTGACCCGCCCATGGGCGTTGCTTCTGGCAAGTTCCTGCCACTCCCGGCTTATTCGCCCATCCAATCACAGTGCATTGCCAGTCGCGATCTGCCGCAGACTCATCTGGCGCTGTCGATTGTTCAACCAAACGGTGAGCTACTCCCTGCAGTACACGGCGTCGCTATCCTCGATTACTCAGTAGACCTCGGAGAGATTGAAGTACATGCCGTTGGTATTGGCTATCCTCTCTATGAGCAGCTGTTCCCGCGACAGGTGGCTGCGTATGCCAAGCAATTCGGCTAAGCGGCCTAACAATTCATTCAAGCCGAACCCGCTTCGCGGGTCGGCTTAATTCAGGCGTTAGACGGCATGAGAATTCTCACTACCTATGTGATGCTCTTAGCGGCAATAGCCGCAACGCCTTGCTGGGCCACTCCAAAGCAAGACAAAGAGGCCCCGCCGATGGCCTGTGAGGTCGGCCCACTCCAGAAGACCTACGGCGGAACGGAGTGGGTGGTATATAGCTGCTCCGATGGTTACACAGTTGTCATCCACTCTGCCGCGGGCAATCCCGCGATGCCGTTCTACTTCATGTTCTTCCAGCAAGACGGCAACTTGCGCCTCTATGGCGAGGGCACGGGAGACAAAAAGTACACGGAGGCGGCGTTCAAGGAACTGGAGCCAATGACAACGCAAGATGTGGCGGCTTTGGTCCTGGAGACTAAAGCAGTTAAAAGCAAGAAGACGGGAGAGTAGCGTGCAAATGCCGTCTAACAATTCATTCAAGCCGAACCCGCTTCGCGGGTCGGCTTAATTCAGGCGTTAGGCCCCGCATGAAAGATCCGATGACTCCCTACAAGCGCATCCTCATCTTGGAGGCAGGAGTTATCGTCTTCCTGGGACTGGTGTTCGCTTTTTTGAGGGCTAAAGGTATCTCGGGCGCTGCCGAGTTTTGCTTCTGGGTTTTTGTGGTGCTCCAAGCGGTGATCCTTCTGCCACCTTTGGTTGTCGCGCTACGCAAAGGGCGGAGAGGGTGAACAGCCCTTGTCAACGTTTAGGCACCAAGCCGGCAACGGGGCCTAACAATTCATTCAAGCCGAAGCCGCTGCGCGGCTCGGCTTAATTCAGGCGTTAGGCCGCATGAAGCAGTTGTCGCAATCGGATACGTGCAAGCAGTTCGGCTCGCTATTTCAGCCGCCCGCTGCGGAC